>JBBIKN010000027.1:0-32848 GCA_037445435.1 Nitrospira sp.
TCGATCACTCGGATCGACGCCTTCCAGCTGATGTTTCTCCACCAATCCTTCCTTCTTAAATAGCAGCGGCAACGTGCTCATGATCTTCTAACCCTCCGAAACACAATTGACGACAAGTCTAGGTTGATAATTATAGAAGGTCGTCTGTACAGCCTGCAACTCGTTGACAAGCGCAGCGTCGGTTACTATGATGCCTCTCCTCATTCAGTCAGAGGCCTATCCACTTCACTCCATGAACATCCCCAATAGCCTCACGATTCTTCGAATCCTCTTGGTCCCGGTCTACATAGGATTCATGACGTACGGCTCCTATGGGTTCGCCCTTCTGACATTACTCGTCGCCGGACTGACGGATGCCATCGACGGTCATCTCGCACGTAAACTGAATCAGCGGACACGATTGGGGACCTTACTCGATCCACTCGCAGACAAGCTCCTGCTGACCTCGAGCTTCATCTCGCTGGCGATGCTCCATCTGGTGCCATCCTGGCTCGTCATCTTGGTCGTGAGTCGGGACATTATTCTCTTGCTGGGGACCGTGGTGGCTCACGTTACCAGTACACCGATTAATGTGACTCCAACGTTCTTGGGAAAAGGAACCACCCTACTTCAGTTGAGCTACGTCCTTTTAATCGTCTTCTTGACATGGCGAGGGCTCGACCGCTCCGTACTCACTCCACTCGTCATGCTGATGGTTGGGTTTACCCTTGCGTCAGGGTTACATTACCTCTATAGAGGATATCGCGACACGAATGCAGCTCCTCCGCTTGCTTAGCGACTTCCGTTGCACCTGCGATCTTGGTCAAGAATTCAATTGTTTTTGACAGGTTTTCAACCCACCAGTAGACTCGTTTCGTAGTCCTAGCCTTTTCGTAAACCGGCTCAGCAGCCACAACAGGACGAGAAACTATGGCCACGTTTGCATATGTCGGACGGAGCAAATCTGGGGCGGTCAAAAAAGGTGAACTTGTCGCCAGATCACGCGATGAAGCCGTGGAACAACTACGCAAGCAAAGCGTGGTGGTGACCAGCCTCGAAGAGAAAGCAGCTAAGGAAGGGTTCAGCATTAAGCTGGGAAGCGGGGTGAGCGAAAAAGATTTGGTCGTTTTTACCAGGCAATTTGGAACCATGATCAATGCCGGCTTGCCCTTGATCCAATGTTTGGAAATCTTGTCGACACAATCTGAGAACGCGGCGCTGAGGAAATCGGTGGGTGAGATTAAAGTCCAGGTCGAGGGAGGCTCGACGTTTTCCGATGCGCTCCGTAAACATCCCAAAATCTTCGATGATCTTTACGTCAATATGGTCCATGCCGGAGAGGTGGGAGGATTGCTGGATACTATTCTCGGTCGACTGTCGAAGCACATCGAGAAGGCGATGAAATTGAAGGGACAGATCAAAAGCGCATTGGTCTATCCTGCCGCCATCGTCGGCATAGCGGGCATCGTGATCACAGTCCTGATGATTTGGGTTATTCCTGTATTCGAAAAAATGTTCAAAGAAATGTCCGGTGGAAAGATGGCGCTGCCTGGACCGACGCAACTCGTCATCGACATGAGTAACTTTGCACAGGGAAATTGGTACATCATCTTAGGAGCGATCGTTGCAATTGTGGTGGCAATCAAAAAATATTATGCAACGCCACAGGGAAGGTTGGCGATCGACAAACTCCTGTTGAAACTGCCGGTGTTCGGAGACCTTATCAGGAAGGCTTCGGTGGCGAAATTTACGCGGACACTGGGAACGCTGCTGGCCAGCGGAGTTCCATTGCTCGAAGCGTTGACGATTTGCGCCAAGACCTCAGGCAACAAGGTCGTGGAAGGAGCGCTGTTGGATGCAAAAGTCAGCATCAGTGGAGGCAAGACAATCTCCGAACCACTCGCCAAAAGCGGGACATTCCCCAAGATGGTGACGCACATGATTTCGGTTGGAGAGTCGACGGGTGCGTTGGACAGCATGCTCGGCAAAATCGCGGACTTCTACGAAGATGAAGTCGACCAAGCTGTGACGAATCTCACCGCACTCTTAGAGCCTATGATGATGGTGTTCTTGGGCGTGACAGTCGGGTTCATCGTCGTCGCCATGTATCTGCCGATTTTTACGATGGCGTCCGCGATTGGATAACGACAGATTGCGCTTAAAAAGCGGCCTCGTTACGCGCGATTGAGCGTATTTGTGAGACCGCCTCTCTCCGAGAGAGCCATTTCATCTTTAATGCTGTGCCACCCTTATCTTCGTACCGGTACTCACGCCATCCATGGGAATAAGCAAACGCCGTGACGGCACTGGGTACCCACTAGCGGAGTTTCGCGGCATGGCAGATATCAAGGCCAGAATCTACTGGTTAATGGGGTGGCGGGTTGTTCTCGTCACTCTATTATTAGGGCTTTCTCTCGCATTTCAGGTTACCAAGGGCGAACGGGTCGAAACATTCTATGCCCTCATCATCTTCACCTATGGGGTGACGATACTCTATGCCCTTCTATTGCGACAGCTCACCAATTCTGAAGTCCTGGTGCAGTTCGCTTGGATGCAAATTGCCATCGATTTTTTGCTCGAAACAGTATTGATCGCTAGAACGGGCGGAATCGAGAGTCCGTTCGCCGTGCTCTATGTCATTAGTGTGACAGTTGCAAGTCTAGTTTCGCGTCGCCGTGTCGGCCTCTTGACCGCGAGTCTCTGTATCATCCTGTTTGGGGTTCTAACAAATGTGCAACTCTACGGACTCGCTGAGGTATGGGGATGGTTACCCCACGCCCGCCTCAGTGCCGCTGAAACGCTCCATGCGTTCGGTGTCTACGGTCTGGCGTTTCTGGTCGTTGGATTCTTAAGCGGCGCCCTTGCGGATCAGCTGCGCCTGGCGGATCAATCGCTCCGTGAAAAAGAGCAAGGACTGAGCCGTCTTCAGGCATTCCATGAGGATATTGTTCATAGCATCAGTAGCGGCGTCTTCACGACCGATGAAAAAGGCCGGATTACTTCCTTCAATCCTGCGGCGCAGGAAGCCACGGGCTACAGCTTTGAGCAAGTACAGGGGCGTCCCTGGCGGGAAGTGTTTCACTGGCATCCCAGTCAGCAAAATGACGATCGCATGCTTGATGTGTCGGCCAATATGCGATTCGAAGTAGAGTGCAAGCGATCCGACGGCAATCGGTTAATCCTCGGCATGACGCTCGCGCCTTTGCACGAGCGAGGAGAGAAAACGGGACTGGTCGGTGTATTCAAAGATCTCACTCAGATCCGTGACCTTGAAGAAGAAATGCGGCGGAAGGAGTGGTTGGCTAGTCTGGGGGAGATGTCGGCGGGGATGGCGCACGAAATCAGGAATCCCTTGGGTGCCCTGGCTGGAGCGATGCAAATGCTTCGAAAAGATCTTCATGCTGATGACACCAGCCAACGTCTGATGGACATCGCGGTTCGGGAAGCGACACGATTGGATACCATCATCACCGAGTTTCTCCAGTATGCCCGGCCGCCAGCACTGAATTTGGCGGAGTACGATTTAAACAAAGTCCTTGCTGAGACTCTTGATCTGGTACAACATGAAGCACGAAGCAGAACGAGCGTCACCATCGTGGCTGCTCCGTGCACCGGGACCTTGCCTGCGCAAGTGGATCAGGATCAGATGAAACAGGTGTTCTGGAATCTAGCGGTGAACGCCTTCGATGCCATGCCCAGGGGCGGGCAACTGACGATCACAACAGGATGTAGAAAGGTCGATGTCGCCGGAAGAAAGGCTGAGGTGGTAGAGATCTCGTTTCAGGATACCGGTGAAGGTATCCCGAAGAAAAACCTCGACAAAATCTTTCTCCCGTTCTTTACCACCAAAAAACGAGGTTCAGGATTAGGTTTAGCCGCAGTCCATCGAATCGTCGATCTTCACGGAGGGTGGATCAAAGTGGAAAGCCAGGAGGGACAAGGGACACGATTTGGAGTCTGCTTACCTCGTACGGCAGATTCAGGAGTGCGTCTCTGGCACGAGGGTAGAGAACCGTGGAAAAGATCCTAGTCGTTGACGACGAACAAAGTTTGCGCGACGTATTGAGCATCATGCTCAAACGAGCCGGATATGCCGTGACCAGTGCTGTGGACGGCGAAGAAGCCGTTGAGCTGTTGAACAGGGAAATCTTCGATCTGGTCATCACCGATTTGCGGATGCCGAAGATCGATGGAATGGAGGTCTTGAAGGCCGTAAAGTCCGTCTCGCCTGAAACCGTCGTGCTGATCATCACAGCCTTTGCCACGGCGGATTCCGCCGTCGAGGCCATGAAACAAGGTGCGTACGACTATCTCACCAAGCCGTTCCAAGTCGATGAAGTGCAGTTGATCATTCGGAATGCACTGGAAAAGCGGCGCCTCACAACCGAGAACATGCTTCTCAAGCGGGAAATGGCGAGCCAGTCGTCATTCGCGCAGCTGGTCGGCCAAAGCGAGGCGATGGAAAAAGTGTTCGACGTCGTGCGAAAAGTCGCTGACTCGAAAAGCAATGTCCTCATCTGCGGCGAAAGTGGAACGGGAAAAGAGTTGGTCGCGCGAGCGATCCATTACAACAGCGCCAGAAGTACCCTTCCGTTTGTAGCTGTGAATTGCAGCGCGGTGCCGGAAACCTTGTTGGAGAGTGAGCTGTTCGGCCATATGAAGGGATCGTTTACCGGAGCAATCTCGAACAAAGCGGGGTTGTTCGAGATCGCCAACGGCGGGACCATTTTTCTTGACGAGATCGGCGATACTACACCGACCATTCAAGTGAAGCTGCTGCGTGTCATCCAGGAACGGGAGTTTCGTCGAGTGGGCGGCAATCAAGACATCAAAGTCGACGTGCGTGTAGTAGCTGCCACTAACAAGGACCTCGAAAAAGCGGTCGCGGAAGGGTCGTTTCGGGAAGACCTTTACTATCGGTTGGATGTAATCCCTATACGGCTCCCACCCTTGCGTATGCGTACTGGTGATATTCCTTTATTGGTCGACCACTTTCTGGGGCGGTTTTCAAAGGAAAGCGGGAAGCCCAAACCCGTGATCAGCCCGGAGGCAATGCACGTCTTGCTCGGGCATGAATGGCGCGGGAATGTCCGTGAGCTGGAAAATCTGATCGAACGAGTCGTCGCGTTCTCAACTGAAGGGCCAGTGACCGACGCCGAGGTGCGCGGATGGCTTCATCGACCCACGGCGCAGTCGCAGCAATCGGCGATGCCGCTCGAACTGACGGACGATGGGTTGGACCTCGAAGGGCTCATCAACGGAATCGAGAAGGATCTGTTGCTGAAGGCCCTTGAACGATCGAAATGGGTCAAAAAGAAAGCCGCGCGCATGCTTCGCCTCAACACCAGATCATTTCGTTATCGCTTGGAGAAGTATGCTATAAAAGGAGGTCGTGACTAATTCCGCTTCCCGATCGACCGTCTTGCCTGCTTCGCTTACCGTTTTAGCACCTGCCAAGATCAATCTCGTTCTTCGTATTCTCGATCGTCGGTCTGATGGTTATCACAATCTTTGGTCTCTGATGCAGACCGTGCAATTGGAGGACGAGCTCGCGCTTTCCCTTAGCGATAGCCATTCGGCCATCACGTTGCGATGCAATGAGCCCTGCTTGAAGACGGATCCTTCCAACCTGGTGTATCGTGCTGCAGCAGCGGTGCTCGAGGGCAGTGGGCGAGCCGTGGGATTGGACATGGTCCTCACAAAGCGAATTCCGATGGGTGCGGGGTTAGGAGGGGGGAGCAGCGACGCCGCGGCGACAATCATCGGGTTGAACCGGCTGTTGAATTTGGGATGGTCGAGAGAGAAGATGGCCCACATTGGTCAAGCGATCGGAAGTGATGTCCCGTTCTTCTTTTTCACGCCTTCTGCGATCGTGGAAGGGCGTGGTGAAAAGGTGGCACCAGTGCGAATGAAGGGGAGCCGATGGGTCGTGCTGGTTAATCCAGGGTTTTCCGTCGAAACGAAGTGGGCGTATCAGCAGCTTTCTGTAAATCGAACGGAGGCGCAACCGCTTTCGGCGGTCCATGCGAGGCTGGGGAAAACTTCTGAACTCTTATGGGAGGAAGTGCTTCAAACAGTCGAAAACGATTTTGAAGCCACGGTATTCAAGTCTTATCCCGACCTCCGCAGAATCAAGCAACAACTTCTCGCTGCGGGAGCCGAGACGGCTCTATTGTCGGGAAGCGGTGCAACGGTCTTCGGGGTGTTTCGTGACGAGATGCCGGCGCGGCAGGCCGAGTTAAGCTTCAAGACCGAACCTCATCTCAAGGTCTATACCGTCTCAACTTCTACTGTCCTCCGGCAGTAATGACGTGATTTAAATATACGTCTCTTCATCCTTAAAGGATAATGGCGTATTTGATTTTGGCAAAAGGGGACTTCTACAATGCCGCGGTTGAGAGCCTGTGGCAATAGGGGTTCGATATATGCCTACCCGACGTCCTTCAAAGAAAAAACCCGGCAAGCCTATTCTGCCAGATCTTTCTGCGAAGCGTCGATTCCAGCGGCGGCTTTTGAAGTGGTATGGGGAACATGGTCGAGAGTTACCCTGGCGGAAGACCTCCGATCCCTATCATATCCTCGTCTCGGAGGTGATGCTTCAGCAGACTCAAGTTGATCGCGTGATCCCCAAATACCACGAGTTTTTGGAACGCTATCCTAGTTTACAAGACTTGGCCGAAGCTCCGGTTGCCGATGTCAAAAGGACTTGGTATCCCCTTGGGTATAACGCACGTCCGGAACGGCTGCATGGAATCGCTCGCGAAACGGTGGAACGTTACGGAGGAAAATTACCGAATGATGCTGACGAGCTACTCTCGTTCAAGGGGATCGGCCGGTATACTGCGGGAGCTATTCGCTCCTTCGCATTTAATGAAGATGCACCCATTCTAGACACGAATGTGATCCGTGTCTTACACCGGGTATTTGTCGCTGAGGGTGATCCCAAGGCGCAGAAGACGATGCTGTGGGAATTATCGGAGGCCTTGATCCCGGCAGGGAAAGGGTACGACTTCAACCAAGCCATCATGGACTTCGGAGCGATGGTATGCACGGCTCGTGACCCCTATTGTCTCCTGTGCCCGATGAAGTCGTTCTGCAGAACATATCCGTTCAGTCCGGCGACACGTGAACGGTAGTAGGCGATCATGCAGGTTATTGAAGTGGCGGCAGGGCTCATTCAACGTGATGGTCGCTATTTGATCGCCCGTCGCAAGCCCGGTTCCCACTTAGCCGGTTTCTGGGAGTTTCCCGGCGGAAAACGAGAAACGGGCGAATCGTTAACGGAGTGCTTGCAACGGGAGCTGTTTGAAGAACTAAGCATTCGCATCGATCTTCCTATTCCCTATCGGATCATTCGACACGACTACCTAGATCGAATCATAGAGTTACATTTTTTTCGATGTGCCATCGAACAGGGGGAACCTGTACCTATCGGTTGTGAAGAAATCCGATGGGTGTCTCCTCGAGATCTCACGCAGTTTAAGTTTCCGCCGGCAGACTACGCAGTTATCGAGGCCTTGTGTCGCGATGCGATCGGAGTCTCACGATGAAGGTCGTGCTGGATATCGAAACGGTTCAAGCACCACGTGAGGAGTGGGCTCGTCTAGTGGGGAAACCTCCGGCAAGTCATGACTCTTCCCTACCCGAAGCAGGTTACGACCTTTTTTCTGCAGGGGCGGCCGAGGAACAGCGCCGCGCCGAGGATGAGTCATATGCCAAATCGGCGTTCGATGGGACGTTCAGCCGCATTGTCTGCATCGGTCTGCTGGAATTCTCCGATCAGATGGAAGCCCGCAGCGCCGTCGCCTGGTACGGGACGAACGAACGCGAGCTGCTCCGCCAATTTTGGACGAGGCTGTCCCAGGACCGTCCGACCTTATTCATCACGCATAACGGGCTTACGTTTGACCTGCCCTTCATCAAGAAGCGGTCGATCATCAATCAAGTCAAACCCAGCCTCGACATCAATCTTGCAAAATTCCGTACCGAACCGGTCTATGACACGATGGCTATCTGGAGTAATTGGGATACGAGGGGTTGGGTCAAACTTGATGTCTTGGCTCGAGCATTACAGGTCGACACAAAGTCGGGGAGTGGGGAACAAGTCGCTGAAATGTGGGAGAAGAGACAAGGTCGTGAGCTGGCACAGTACTGTCTTCAAGATACCTACGTAACCTATGCCTGCTACTGCCGCATGAACTTTCGTCAGCCCCTTTCCAGAGAGGTTGTCCTGCTGCAGCCTGAGCTCTTCGACGTCGGTTGATCGACGGTCGATCAACGGGTCGGATACGCTTCAGCCTGTTTCTTTTTCGGGGTAGGACGGACGGCTGTCTTACTCGCCTTTATGGATTTCACTTCTTCCGCTCGTTGACGGAGCTCTTGCTTCATCCATGCGGCTTCTTTTTTGAGCATCGCGATCTCAGCGTCTTTGAGTTTATTGGCCTCACGCGCTTCACGGAGCTCATCCAGTTTCCTGTTCAACAGTTCCTCTGTGGCCAATTGAGGCGTTTCTGATCGGTTTCGATTCTGTCCATGAAACTCTTGTGGATCTAAAAGTGAATCTTCCTGTGACGGCGCTATTTTTGCGGTTGTAGTGCTCGGGGCCGGCGTAGCAGCCGGTGTAACCGGGGCGGTCTGAGCCGCGGAAACCGGCATAGGTTTCGGGATGCCTGCCGCGATGGGCGAGGTCGGCATCGGTCCCTTGGCGAGGGCTTGATAGTCGATCACCAACGTCATAGCTCCATTCCCCAGAGCGACAAAAGAAGCAGCCTTTTCAAGACGGGCGGCAGAACTTGGAATGAATCCCGAGCTCTTTCTGTTTGAAGAAGGAGCGATTGTCAGATAGATTGATCCTTTATGCATATAGAGGGTGCCCGCTGTGGGTTCAGTGCCTGACCCTGCCGATGGAGACACCTTGAAACCGACAATCTGCTCCGGTTTCGCTCGCGATAAACCTTGGGCTAGCAGGGGAGCAAGAAACTCGGCGTCTTCATCGCTGAATACCCTCATCGGCTTGCTGCCACTGGCGGGCATGTTGCCTGACATTTTTTGAACATCGTCGGTCACAACGCCTTTGACTATTTTCAGCATCGTCAGCTGGTCGACGGCGGCTGGATGGCTGGCTTCAAATGACCAATCGGCGATTTCCTTGAGATAAACGGATCCTTTTGCATTTTTGTGGACCTTCGCCTCTCCGGAAAACATTGAGCATCCGGTCACGATCAGGCTGAGGGACATCAACGCGCCGACATAATGAGCATTGCGGTTAGCGAAGTATGCACGCATATGAATTCTCCTCTTCCTCAGATGTGGCCTTAATGCTGAGGGAACCGCTCTCCTAAAAGCTGATGAAGGATCTCAATCTTCCGGTGGCTCAGATGTTCGACTACCAGATGCCGAAGCCCATGAGCACCATCCCTATTGCCAACCATCCGAGTACCCCGACAGAAATGATCGTTTCGAGTGTGATACCGGAGTCGGACGGTTTTGGATTGGGCTTTGAATCGGAGTCGGCAGACTTCATAACAAGAAGAGAAATCCTGATTGCCGAACAATGAACGCCGGTATTCCAAGCAAGGTTCATGCCTTATCATTTTAAAAAAGTGACAGGTTGTATTGTCGTTCATGACGAGAGGGCTGGCCTTAATGACACTCAAGTGTAGGAGACAGAACCGGTACCTAAACAAGAGAAGCAAGGATTTAGCAGATGCCTTGGTAATCATGAGGTTAGCGTCGAAAGATTGATCAACGGAGGACCAGGACTGTGACCATCGGCAGCGAGTCCGGATATACAACGAGGCAAAATTGGAGCGAATACAGGAAGCGAACTGCCGAGGACCCATCCGAAGATGGCCAAAGGGGGGCATCACAAAATGTTCATCGTGACCGCTGGGTGTGCAGAATTGTCCTCAGTGTTGAGTGAGACAGACATCTCAGCCGGCAGCGCTAGGCTGTTTCTGGCTATCATTTTCCATACAGAGTGGCAGCCGAAGCATCGAAGATACGTCTTGTCGTCAGTGTGCCTGGTTCAAAATCGCCGGTGCGCTTATCCCATACCACCGTAATATTCCCGTCGGTTTTTCCCATCCCTTGAGTTGATGAGCGGGTCGCATCACCTTCGACCAACACCGTAATGGCCTTGCCGATGTAGCGGCGGTTCCGTTCAGTGGTGATCGCCCGTTGAATTTCGACCAGCGTGTACACCCGCTGGCCCTTCACCTGGTCCGGCACATCGTCGGTATATTTCCTCGCTGCGATCGTATTCTTCCGCTCCGAATATTTGAAGATATAGGCCGAGTCGAACTGGACTTGCTCCACTAGGCGACAGGTGGCTTGAAATTCGTCATCGGACTCCGAACAGAACCCACAGATAATATCCGTGGTCAGGACGACGTCAGGGAGGGTGTGTCTGATGCGATCAACCAACGCCAGGTATTCGTCTCCTGTATAGTTTCGCCCCATCAGTTCGAGAATCCGATCGCTCCCTGCTTGGAGCGGCAGATGGATGTGTTTGCAGACTTTGGGATGCGTGGCAATGGCTTCGATCAATGCGGGAGGGAAGTCTTTGGGATGTGGCGAGGTAAACCGGACTCGATCAATTCCTGGTGTATCGGCTACGGCGGTGATCAATCGGGCAAAGTCCCATTCTCCGTGGCGGTAGGAATTCACGTTTTGACCGAGCAAGGTAATTTGTTTAAAGCCACGGAAGGCAGCGTCACGGGCTTCAAGCAGAATGGACTCCGGGTCGCGTGACCGTTCACGTCCCCTGGTATAGGGAACGACACAGAAGGAGCAAAAGTTATCGCAACCCCGCATGACGGTAATCCACGCATTCACCCCGCTGGTGCGGTCCGGCGTAATCCCTTCATAGGTTTCATACTCCGACAGATCGAGTGCAAATCCTTTCTGGGAAAGGCCCTGTTCTTGTGTTTCAAGCGCGGTTGCCAGCAACGAGGGAAGTTGACGGTACGCATCTGGGCCGGCCAACACGTCGATGAGCGGCTCTTTTTCCGCCAGCGCACCTTTCAAATTCTGAGCCATACAGCCGAGGACGCCGACGACGAGCGGGCGCTGTTTTTTCAGTACCTTCAACTCGGAGAGATGCGCATAAATCTTGTTGTGTGCGTTTTCCCTTATGGCGCAGGTGTTGACCAGCACCACATCGGCCCGCTCGCGGTCTTCAGTAAAAACGAATCCTTCACGCTTGAGCATCGACCGAACGAGTTCGCTATCGGACTCATTCATCTGGCAGCCAAAGGTCTCAATGTGAACGTAAGGAAGAGTTTTCAAGCTCATAGCAGGACCATCGAAGAGTTCATTGGCCAGGCGGAAGCGATATGCCCGAATGAGCAGCGATCGTTTGCGGCGGTGATCGTCACCGGCAAGATCCGGTTCTGAAGATCCGTAGAGTCGGTCACCGCCACTTTTGTAAAGTTCGGGGTAGTACCGAAGCGATAGGTGTCATGAATCCCATTCTCGAACAGGACCGGGACCGTCCTCCCGATTTGCTTGTTGTGAAAGGCGAGCCGCTTGGCACAATCCAAGTCCAATAGCATTTTGGTCCGCTTTTTCATCGTGGCTGGTGAGACCCGGGGTTTCATGCGAAATGCAGCCGTGCCGGGGCGCGGGGAGTAAGGAAACACATGCAGATAGGAGAAGGGAAGATCCGTGGCGATGGCTAGGGTATTCTGGAATGCCGCTTCGGTCTCGCCGGGGAACCCGACCATGAGATCGGTCCCGAGGCCGAGGTCTGGCCTCTTCGCGAGCGCCTTTTCGATTAATTTGCTGTAGGTCTTGTTCGTATGGCGTCGATTCATGGCTTGCAAGATCTGATCGTCTCCGCTTTGCAACGGAATATGGAGATAGGGACAAAGTTTCTTCGACGAGGCAATGAGGTCAAGCAATTCATCGCTGACCGTGGTTGGCTCAATTGAAGAGATACGGATGCGTTGGAGATCGGGTATGTCATCGAGCCGGCGAAGCAACGAACAGATGTCCCACCCTTGGTGAGCATATTGACCGATATTCACTCCGGTCAGGACGATTTCGCGATAACCCCGATCTTTTAGGTGCTCGACTTCCCGAAGGATGTTATCGAGCGTTCTGCTGCGCTCATGCCCCCTCGCAAACGGAATAATGCAGAAGCTACACATCGCGCTGCAGCCGTCCTGAATCTTGAGCAGCGCACGGGTGGAGTTGGGTTCGGCAAACTGCAGAAGGTCAAAGTCTCCGCGCGCCATCGTTTTTGTGTGGTGCACTTCGGCGATAGATCGTTTCCGCAGCTCGTGGGCGGGAGGAATGTAGGCGGGTAGATCGAGCTTGAATTGATGGCCTACGATGAGATCGATCCCTGTTTGTTGCTTGAGGCGTTCTATTCCTGTTTGGGCGTAGCACCCTGTCACGGCGATAAAGGCATGGGGAGAATGTTTTAACGTCTTACGAATCACATATCGCGATGTCCGTTCGGCGTCCTCAGTCACGGCACAGGTATTGAGCACAAGGAGATCTGTCGGTTGGCCGAATTCGACGAGCTCAAAACCTTTGCGCCGAAGTCCTTCCCCGAGAATCGAGGTTTCGGCTTGATTCAGCCGGCAGCCGAGCGTATGAAGAGATGCACGAATCGCCATCGTAGTGATAGCATTATAGGAGGGTCGTGCGCAGTCCGGCAAGGCTGATTGAGGACAAGGCCCACGGCCATTGGTCTCGACTACGGGGAAGGTGAGAGGGGACTCAATCCAAACCATTATGGTAAGGGAAAGATGATGCGTCTGCTACCGCTTATCCTTGTTCTTGCTGGTTTGCTCTGGAACCCTCCCGTGACAGTCTGGAGCGCAGATACGCTTCCTGTGGAGCCAGATCTCAATACTCGCATCGATGAACTGTACGACCATGAGGCCCGCCTCTTTATCATGTTGTATTCCCTTCATGGAAACGGCCAGATTGACTATGTGACAGGCCGGTTGGTTCAGGAATACTCTCGCAGCAGCTATGGGAATCCCGTGTACCAGACCGAAACCCAACCGCTGTTTTACTGGTGGAACCACACCATGTGGAACGATCCGGAGCAAGACGGAGTCAACGGCAACGAGAAGGTCTATCAAGAAAACACCGACTTCGACATCTCACGGTACAAACCCTGTTTGTTCAACGGACAGCCCTGTTAATTCTGCGCCAACCGGCTGATGTTGCGCCTCAAGAGTGCTTGTCAGGATTCGTTCACTCTGCGCTCGTCGAAGAGCGCGTTTTGTGATTCTGCTGAGACGTAGCGGGCGGCAGTGTTATCCTGGGTTCCAACTGATCAGCGCCGGAGAGTCCTGGCGCAATGGCGCCAGGTATCCCTGGTCTGTCATAAGTGAGTCTTAGTGAAGCAAGGGTCTTTTGATCTCGCCTCGTTGATGAATCGGCGCATCCTCGCGATGTTGCCGTTGGGATTCATATCTGGTCTTCCGCTCGCCCTCACATCCGGGACTCTCCAGGCCTGGCTGACGGTGGAAGGCGTCGATCTCAAGACCATCGGCATCTTCACGCTGGTGGGTCTTCCCTATACGCTTAAATTCCTCTGGGCTCCGGTCATGGATCGCGTGGTGCCGCCTTGGTTGGGACGGCGTCGTGGCTGGATGGTCCTGACGCAACTTTGTGTGGCGATTTCCCTTGGGCTCATGGCCGTGACCAATCCAAAGATTCATCCAGGTTGGCTTGCGGCTTATGCGCTACTCGTCGCATTTCTTGCCGCGTCTCTTGATATTGTCTTCGACGCCTATCGAACGGACACGCTCCATCCTCATGAGCGAGGATTGGGCGCGGCCGTGTGGGTCAATGGGTATCGAATCGCCCTCTTGGCCTCCGGAGCCGGTGCACTGGCGCTCGCCGATTATGTCGGTTGGCAGATGACCTATCTCGCAATGGCGGCCATCATGGTCCCGGGGGTGGTTATCACCTTGGTCAGCCCCGATCCGACGGTCGTCGCCAATGCTCCAAAGAGTCTCAAGGAGGCCGTTGGGGCACCGCTGGTTGAGTTTCTTTCCAGGCCTACGGCATTGGGATTCTTGGCCGTGATCATTCTCTACAAGCTTGGAGATGCCTTTGCGTCGGCGCTCCAGACGGCCTTTCTGATCGGAGGACTGGGCTTTTCCGCGACAGAGGTAGGCGCCGTGAAGGGTCTCGGGATTTTTGCGACATTGTTGGGCGCCTTTGTTGGTGGACTTCTAATGACCAGATCAGGGCTTGCGCGGTCACTGCTGATCTTTGGTGTGTTGCAAGCTGTGTCAAACCTGGGCTTTGTTGTCCTGGCGTTGGTCGGCAAGGACCCTACCGTTCTGACGGCGGCGGTTGTGATCGAGAATGTGGCAGGCGGGATGGGTACTGCGGCATTCGTGGCGTTGATCATGTCGCTCTGCGATCCCCGGTATACGGCCACTCAATTCGCGTTGTTATCCTCGTTAGAGGCGCTTGGAAGGGTCTTTGCCGGTCGCCCGTCAGCGGATGTTGTGGCCCTCGTCGGGTGGACACAGTTCTTTGTCTTGACCGTGGTGGTGGCGCTCCCAGGTCTCTGGGCTGTGTGGCGAATCCGGCGCTCCATCGAGCCGGAACAGAAGAACGATGCGCACGTTCCCAGTCTGAAGCCGACAGTCTCCCCAGTTTCAGAGTGATTACTACAAACGTTATGCAAGAAACGTCATTAGGAGAGTCTTACTATGCTTACTGTTCAGATACGTGATGCTGCAAAGGTACTTGCGGTTGATGCAGAAGTTGAAATTTTATGCGATGAAGGAGGCTTGGCGTTATTGGCAAGCCAATTAGAATATTTAAATCATGGCTCGACTCATGTGCATCTGATGACACCAGCGTGGGGTGGCAACGAGATGGTGAAATGGCAATAGGGGACGAGCAACGGTGGCTAACCATCTACGAATTGCTCTGTTGTCCAAAGAAAAGAACTCGCAAAGGTAGGGGATGAACAAAGACAGACAAAAATTCTTGGGAACCACTTGGGACGAAAAGTAGGGACACGCTAGCTCTCAACACTAGCGGTATAATTGTATCATTGGCTACGACGACAACCGCCGCTGAAGGAAGAGGACGAAGATCATGAGCGTAGGAAGTGGAGCCAGGATGAACGGCACGAGCCAGAGCCAGACGTTCTTCCCGCGGACGCGGGCTTGGTCGATCATCCAGACGAAGAGCCAGACGAGAAGACAGGCATAGTTCAAGATGATCCATTGAGTGGTGTGAATCTTGAGAACGCTCGTACTCTCCGAAGGGCCTTGGAAGAGGAAGATTCCTAACAGCAGAATAAATATGGTTAACAGAGCTGCGACGAGTTTTTTGCTCCAGACGAACATGGCCTCCTCCAGATTCTATGATGTATGTAGACGGAATTCGGACTAAGCTAATTGGCCGACCGTGGTTTGTCAAATAAGGCCCATTGAGTGATGCCAAAGACGGAGGTCTCCATCAAAACGTCATGAGTCTTCTTCGCTTGAACGTGATAGTCGTTGCACTGGTTGGGGCGGTCGGTCTGGCATTATCGAATCCGACCATGGACGACTATTTGCGTTTCATTGAACAGGAATTGAGCAAAGCGATAGAGCGAATGGATCAAGGTACACCGACTCGAGAACAACAATTTATTCGGCAAGTGTTTCAGTCACAAAGTAGAAAACTTCTCGAATCAATCGTGCGGCCGAATACATCGCGACAGAACTGGGGGCTTGTGAGTCAGTATGAAACACGGGTGGCGGATACAAAAGTCGTCGTGCTTGGGCTCGGCGGTCGGTTCATTCCCCTTCAGGGCGTCGAGGAAGCGACGCTGAAAATCGGCCGAATGGCCTTCTAAAAAGAAAAAATGGCAAGGGTAATCTGGCCTGGCCATGATTTCGATGACTTTTTCTGTGGATAAGCTCATTACCAAGTCCCTCAAATAGGCATTGCTGTTCACGTTGCGACTATTCACAGCCTTTCCTCTCATTTCCCAAAGATCCACAATACTTGGTGTTGACAAAAATCTATGATAGCTATATGTAGCTGCCAAGGGAATTCATTGAGACCAACTGAGCTTCACGTACCTGGATAAAGAAGCCTATAACCGAGACATCGTCACAATTCTTCCTCTCTCAGGAGGCCCACCGTGAAAATTGAACGAAGATTTACCCGTCGTGGCCAGAATCCCTACGAGGGGATCACGTTTGTGAAGCGTTCGTCGGAGATTCGGAATCCCGACGGATCCACCGTCTTCAAGCTCGACAATATCGACGTTCCTGAAGCATGGTCCCAGCTCGCCGTCGACATATTGGCCCAGAAGTACTTTCGCAAGGCCGGAGTTCCGCAGCGCGATCAGAATGGGCAGCCGGTCATCGGCCCGGACGGCAAGCCCGTGTTGGGTGGCGAGCGAGATGCCCGTCAAGTCTTCGAGCGCATGGCCGGGTGCTGGACCCATTGGGGCAAGTCCTATGGATATTTCAAGACGCCGGAAGACGCCGAGTCTTTTCACGATGAAATGTGCTACATGCTGGCGCACCAAATGGCCGCGCCGAATTCTCCCCAATGGTTCAACACAGGCCTTCACTATGCTTACGGGTTGTCCGGGCCGGCACAGGGGCACTTCTACGTCGATCCCGCCACGCGGGAAGTGGTGAAGGCGACCAACGCGTTTGAGCATCCTCAGCCCCATGCCTGTTTCATTCAATCGATCGAGGATGATCTGGTGAACGAAAACGGGATCATGGACCTTTGGGTACGGGAAGCACGGTTGTTCAAGTATGGTTCCGGGACCGGGACGAATTTTTCGAAGCTGCGGGGGGATGGCGAAGGACTTTCCGGCGGGGGGAGGTCTTCTGGCCTTATGTCCTTTCTTAAGATCGGGGATCGAGCGGCCGGAGCGATCAAGTCCGGAGGGACAACGCGCCGCGCCGCCAAGATGGTCTGTTTGGACCTCGATCATCCGGATATTGAAGAATTCATCGATTGGAAAGTCGTCGAAGAGCAAAAAGTCGCGGCGATGGTGACGGGTTCAAAGATTTGTGCACAGCGCCTCAACGCTGTGCTGAAAGCTTGTCATACGGTCGATGGAGAGGGCGTACTCAGGTTGGACCTTAATCAGAAAACGAATCCGGTCTTACGGGAAGCCCTGACATTGGCTCGTCGCGACATGGTGCCCGAGGCCTATATCCAACGCATGTTTTCCTATGCACAACAAGGCTTCACGCATTTTGTGTTTCACGAATACGATACGAATTGGGATGGAAAGGCCTATCAGACCGTCTCCGGCCAAAACTCAAACAACAGCGTCAGAATCCCCAATGAATTTTTTGCCGCCCTTGAAGCCGACGGCGACTGGCAACTCAAGCGTCGTACCAATGGGAAGGTCTGTAAGACCATCAAGGCGCGAGAGCTGTGGGACCGGATCGCATGGGCGGCGTGGATTTGCGCTGATCCCGGGACGCAGTACGACACCACCATCAACGAGTGGCATACTTGTCCGGAGGATGGCCGCATCAACGCGTCGAATCCCTGTTCCGAATACATGTTTTTGGACGATACGGCCTGTAATCTTGCCTCCCTCAATCTCACGAAGTTCTACGCAGCCGATGGACAATTCGAGCTGGAGAATTTCCGTCATGCCGTTCGGCTATGGACGATCGCGTTGGAGATCAGCGTGTTGATGGCCTCCTTCCCGAGCCGAACCATCGCCGAAAAGAGCTATCAGTTCAGGACACTCGGGTTGGGTTACGCGAATTTGGGGACTGCGCTCATGCGGCAAGGGATTCCATATGATTCGCCCAAGGCCATGGCGATTTGTGGAGCCATCACGGCCATCATGACCGGGGAAGCGTACGGGACATCAGCTGAAATGGCCGCCGAGTTGTCGCCGTTCCCAGGGTACGCAAAAAATCGAGAGCACATGTTGCGGGTCATCCGCAATCATCGTCGGGCTGCTTACCAGGTGCCTCACGTGGAATATGAAGGTCTGACGATTCTTCCGATGGGAATCCGTCCCGAGCATTGTCCCCCTGACATGCTTCTCGCCGCCAGACGAGCGTGGGACCATGCGCTCGAACTCGGGACGGCCTATGGGTACCGCAACGCGCAAGTGACGGTGATCGCTCCAACCGGCACGATCGGCCTGGTCATGGACTGCGATACCACGGGGATTGAACCGGACTTTGCCCTGGTGAAATTTAAGAAACTGGCCGGTGGAGGATACTTCAAGATCATCAATCAAAGCTTGCCAATTGCACTGGCCGGTCTTGGATATACAGATCAACAGGTACAGGATATCGTCCGTTACTGCGTCGGGGCTCAGACGCTCAAGGGCGCACCGTTCATCAATCACGACACGCTGCGCCAAAAGGGATTCGACGATGCGGCCCTGGGTCGTTTGGAGAGCGGTTTGGGTCAAGCGTTCGAAATTCAGTTCGCCTTCAATAAGTTTACGTTAGGCGAAGCGTTCTGCGTCGAAAAGCTTGGCCTGACCGACGCTCAACTGAATGAAACGAACTTCAACATGCTGAAGGCGCTCGGCTTTACGCAAGAAGAAATCGCTGCCGCAAACGATTTCTGTTGCGGGACGATGACGGTGGAAGGCGCGCCGCATTTGAAGGCCGAACATCTCGCCGTATTTGACTGTGCCAATCGGTGCGGTCGGATCGGGCAACGCTCCATCGCCGTCGAGGCACATATCCGCATGATGGCCGCTGCACAGCCGTTCATCAGCGGCGCGATCAGCAAGACCATCAATATGCCGGCCGATGCCACGGTGGAAGACGTCAAGGCGGCTTATTTGCTGGCCTGGAAGAGCATGGTCAAAGCGGTCGCATTGTATCGTGACGGGTCCAAGCTGAGTCAGCCGTTGAGTGCCTCGACAGACAGTGGAAAGGCCGTCGAAGCGGCCGCCGGTGTGATGGAGATGGCGGAGAAAGTCACCGAACGGGTGCTCGTTCGATACCTCGCCAAGCGACGCCCGCTCCCAAGTCGACGAAGCGGATACACTCAAAAGGCCATTGTCGGGGGACATAAGCTCTACCTGCGTACCGGTGAATATGAGGATGGAACGGTCGGAGAAATCTTCCTGGACATGCACAAGGAGGGGGCGGCGTTCAGAAGCCTCATGAATTGTTTTGCGATCGCCATCTCCCTTGGACTTCAGCACGGCGTCCCGCTGGAAGAATTTGTCGAAGCGTTTGTCTTTACCAGGTTTGAGCCGAACGGTCCCGTCAAATTGAACGATCGAATTAAAATGTCAACCTCAATCATCGATTATATCTTCCGTGAATTAGCCGTGACGTATCTTGATCGGTATGATCTCGCGCAGGTGAACGAAGAAGACCTACGGATGGATTCGATGAAGAAAGACAACATGGATCCCGAATGCTTCGAAGAAGAAGCGGACCTTGATGCATTGGCGAAATCTTCCGTTATTACGGAACATCTTCCCATCCGCAAGAACGGCGGAAAAGGAAACGGCCATGGGAACGGACACAGTGTTGCCAGACAAGTGGAGATCATGCGTGAAACGCTTACTTTAACGGAGGTCCAAAGTGCGAAAGAGGCCAGGGTCAAGGGTTATGAAGGCGATCCCTGTCCAGAATGCAAACAATTCACCATGGTTCGCAACGGCACCTGTCTCAAATGTGTGACGTGCGGTGCAACGAGTGGATGTTCATAAGAGGAGCGTGAGATGCAACGCAAGCGGCCGTCATCGTGTCTCAGGTGTAGGAAGCGGCGATTGGGCTCTGGTGCCAAGATCCTTTCTTTGTTACGTTTAAAGGCTAGAAAGCTTTGCGGCAAACGGGCGTGGTCTCGGACTATGTTCGATCATTACGGATCTTGGTCTCCGTTGCGAGCAGCCCGCTCAGCGAGGCGAAAAAAGTTTTGACATTGGAGAGCCACAGGGAGTGCAGATATGCCGACTACGACGCAGCTTGTCATCAGCGGTCAAAGTAAGCCGGGTGCCCTTGCGAGAGTGACACAGGTTCTCGGTGAAGCGGGGGTCAATATCAAAGCTTTCTCCGCTCCGGAAGTGATGGGAACGGGGAAATTGCGTCTGCTCGTCGCGGACCTGGACAGTGCTCGTGCGGCACTTAAGGCGGCGAAGATTAAGTTCGGCGAAGAGACCGCGCTCCTCTTAAGCCTCGAAAATAGGCCTGGCGCGTTAAGGAAAGTGGCAGATACCTTGATGAAGAGTCGGATCAACATCAAGTGCGGCTATTGCACCCCTTCGCGGGAAGGAAAGCGGGCGATCGTCGTTCTGACCGTTTCTAACACCGATAAAGCCTTGGCTATTCTCCGCAATCAGTCGCTCGACGAGTTTTGACCGATGCGGCCGCTGCCGCTCACAAAAGTTACTCCTCTGCCCATAATCGCGATCGGACTGGGTGCTTTCGTCTACCAGAGCTGCACCCAGGTTCCCCGTCCTGTTGATCGCTTTCCTGAGTATCCGATTGGATTTGTAGAGCGTGGGATGGCTTCGTGGTATGGCCCTGGTTTTCATGGAAACAGGACGGCTAATGGAGAGCGGTACGACATGTACAAACTGACGGCTGCTCATCGGACGCTGCCACTTGGGTCCGTCGCAGTTGTTCATTCGTTGGGCTCGGGTCGCCATATCACGGTCAGGATTAATGATCGGGGGCCGTTCGCTAAGGGACGAATTTTGGACCTTTCGTGGGCCGGTGCTCAAGCGCTTGGGATGATTGGTAATGGAACCGACCAGGTCGAACTTCGCGTTGTTGGCTATAATTCTCGACCCGAAGGGATGGGGGTATTACGGGTTCAAGTCGGTGCTTTCGCTGATCTCCAAAATGCCCGGACGCTGTTTGCACAAGTCCAACGGAATTTTTCCGACGGACGAATCATTCAGGTCGATCTCCCGGAAGGGCGCCGTTACCGAGTCCAAATCGGTCGATTCTTGACCGAATCGGAGGCTCAGATGGCAGCCATTCGCCTCGATCGTACATTTGGCGTGCAATCGTTTGTCATTCGGGATGACGGGTAAACGGGATATAGGTAAACATCCGTGAACGTCAACGCTACGCAGGTTGCTCATTGGAACCGATTGATTTTTCAGTGACATTTTTTGAATTACTTGCCTGTGGTTGATGCCTGTGATAGATGTAACAGCTGTGAACTCTATTCTAAGCGGTCCGGTTATCCTAATCTTGCGATCCTCGGAAGGGTGGACCAAGAGGCATTCTCGAGGAGACGCCCGGCTTCTCATCAGGCCAGCCATACTGGTTCAACGTCCCTAACATACGACTGCAATGGACATCCTCATCCTTCTAGGGTTGATAGGGTTATCCGCTATTATTTCTACAGCCGAGATCGGCTTCTTCTCGGTCAACGAAACCAGACTGAAAGCATTGGCCCAGAACGGAAGCAAACGAGCCGAAAAAGCCCTTCAACTAAGAAGCGACCCGCAGAAGCTCTTCTCGACCATTCTCGTGGGAGATCGTCTGGTGAGCACGGCAATTCCGATGTTCGCCACCTTCATCACGTTGAATGCCTATGGGGAGAAGAGCATTTTCGAAGAAGCCATCGCCGTCATGGTCGGTATCTTGACCTTCGTTCTGTTAGTGTCCGTAGACGTGGTCCCAAAAACTTTGGCGGCTAAATTTTCTGTGCCCGTTACCCTGAACCTGGCCTACCCGGTCTACTGGGTTCAAGTGATGTTGCAGCCGATCCTTTTCCTGATAGTCCCGCTGATCTACAGTTTGACGGGTGGAAAGGGACTGACTCATCCCTTAGTGACGGAAGAAGAGCTGAAAATCATGCTGGACCAAGGAGGAAAGGCCGGCGAATTGGAGTCCGAAGAAGTCAAGATGATCAAAAACGTGTTTCAGCTGAAGGACATTACGGCGGAAGATGCGATGACGCCGCGCATCTACGTGTTTTCTCTCGATGGGAACCTTCGACTCAAGGAAGCACAAGAGCTGCTCTATAATTCTAAGTATTCCAGGATTCCGCTCTATGACGGAACGCTCGATAACATCACGGGGATTCTCTACAAGACGAAGGCGTTGACCGAGTTGGCCAAAGGGAGAAGCGATTTGCGCCTCCGGGATATCGCCCATCCTCCGCTCTTCGTCCCCGCCGGCAAAACGGCAGACGACTTGATGAAGCAGTTTCAGCAGGAAAAACGGCATATGGGAATCGTCGTCAACGAATTCGGCGGCGTCATGGGATTGGTGACGCTTGAAGACCTTCTCGAGGAAGTCGTGGGTGAGATCGTCGATGAAACGGATATCAGCGAAGAACTCATCAAACGCATCGGCAAGAACCAAATCCTGGTTCACGGACGGACGGAAGTTCGGAAAGTGAACGACTTCCTAAAAGTCGAGCTTGGAGATGAAGCCTTGACTATCGGTGGGCTGATTCAGGAAAATCTTGGGCGCATCCCTCAGGCAGGAGAAGAACTCCGCATCGAGAATTGCCGCTTGGTGGTCCATGAGGCAGATCCTCGCTCGATACGAAGCGTACAAATCTTTAAGGATGAGAAAGTGCCAGTTCCGGTCGAAGCGTCAGTGTGACGGGCTCTCCTTCCATTGATCTATCAAATCTAAGAAATCTTTTTCACTGAGGACCGTCACCCCTAAATCCTGAGCCTGAACGAGTTTGGAGCCAGCGTCCGTGCCAGCGACGACATAGCTTGTTTTCTTGCTGACGCTTGATGACACCGTGGCGCCCAACCGCTCGACCAAGGCCTTGGCCTCCTCTCTCGTCAGCCTCTCCAATCCCCCGGTGAACACGAAGCTCTTTCCTGAGAACGGTAAAGCTGTCTGGTGATGAGGTGGAGGTGTAACCACGATCGAAAGGCCCAGTTTCTGCAGTTGTGCGATCACCCGTCGATTTGAACTCTCTTGGAAATAGGAGACCAAACTCTCGGAGATTTCTGGACCGATCTCACGAATTCTCTTAAAACGGTCGCGGTCAGCCGACATAATGGCATCGAGAGAACCGAACTCCTTTGCGAGTACTTTTGCGATGTGCTGACCAACTTGACGGATTCCTAAGCCCATCAAAAATCTATCCAGAGGGACTGTTTTGCTTCGAGCGATGGCTTCAAGGAGCAGAGTTGAAGATCGCTCCCTGAATCCTTCGAGCTTCAAGAGCTGTTCCCGATTAAGGCGATAAAGATCGGACAGGTCTTTGACGAGCCCGTGATCGACTAATTGAGCCACAGTCTTTTTGCCGAGACCTTCAATATTCAGTGCGGCCTTGGACGCAAAGTGTTCAATGGCACCTTTCAATTGGGCTGGACAGGCCGCTTTCCCGGTGCAGTAATAATAGGCACCTTCTCTCGCCACGGCAGAACCGCATATCGGGCAGTGCTGTGGCATGTGGAAAGGGTCTGGCCGTACTTCATTCAGGATCGGGATGCGCTCAGCGATCGCTGGAATGACATCCCCTGCGCGTTCGACTCGGACCGTGTCACCTATGCGAATGTCCTTCCTCGCCACCTCATCGGCATTGTGTAAGGTTGCTCGGCTGATGGTGACCCCCCCCACTTCCACCGGTTTCAATAGTGCCAGAGGGGTCAGAGTTCCAGTTCGGCCTACGGATACGACGATGTCCTGCACCTCCGTGATTTCCTTGCGAGGAGGAAACTTGAACGCAATGGCCCAACGGGGACTTCGCGATTTCATCCCTACTCGTTCCTGCCAATCCCGACGATTGACTTTCACCACGATGCCATCAATTTCGTAGGGGAGAGTGTCGCGCTGCTCCTCTGTTTCTCGATGAAATGCCAAGACCTGCTCGATCGATTCACAACGTCGGCGAAGGGGAGGGACCGGAAGTCCCCACGTCGCCAATGTCTCCAGTTCAGCCCAGTGCGACGGAGGAGGGGCTCCGGTCATCGCCATCACTTCATAGCAAGTGACCACAAGCGGTCGAGAGGCGGTAATCTGCGAATCGAGTTGACGAAGCGAGCCGGCGGCGGCATTGCGCGGGTTTGCAAAGACGTCGTCCCCCCGTTCCGCCATTCGGCGGTTGAGCGCATGGAAGTCTGAGAGACGCATGTATACTTCGCCCCGTACGACCAGATGATCGGGGTACGTGCCGGCCTGCAACTGTAGCGGCAGCGACCGAATCGTGCGGAGATTGACGGTGATATCCTCACCGACGTTTCCATCACCACGTGTTGAACCACGAACAAACGTCCCGTGGTCGTAGACCAGTTCAACAGAGAGACCATCGAATTTCGGCTCGACCGTGTACTCGATCTGATCCGTGCCCAGTTCCCGTTTCATCCGCTGGTCGAAAGCTCGGACCTCGTCAGGGTCTACCAAGGAATCGAGGCTCAGCATGGGCCGTTCGTGTTGTACCTTGCCGAGTGCTTCCAAAGGAGGGGCACCGACACGCTGAGTCGGGGAATCAGGGGTGACCAGTTCCGGGTATGCCCGTTCAAGCTCGACCAACTCTCGGAACAACCGATCATACTCCCCATCGGAAATCTCGGGGCTGTCTTTGACGTAGTAGAGATAGTCGTGATGCCTGATCTGTTCCTTAAGTTGCGCGAGTCGCTCTCGCTCGGCGAGCGTCCCTCTCGAAGAGGACGGAGCGTCGTTATAGAGTGATTCCTGTTGCATCGCTGTTCTCAACGAGGCGTCGCCTCGACGATCATCTCTAGGGTGCCATGACAGATGATGTGTGACATGGAGCGGAGAAGGCCGTGAGCCGTGCTGACCGTAGCATAGGGGCGCGGAAACGGTCAAACTCGACAGGCCTCGTCCGCTTTGACTTTCGCATCAGTGACCACTATTCTAAGCGTCTCCCCAGCAGGTCTGAACTCGGCGTGAGCCTCGGCAAAGGAGGATATATGCAGAAGGAAGAGCAGCCGGTCTGTGAGCGAGCCCGGAAGATCATTTCGTTAGGAATACTGCTCTGTGGTGGGTGGCTGGTAAGCGGGTGTGTCGTGTTAGAGGAAAAATACAACGCGGAAAAAGCACGAAGCCTGAATTTTCAACGCCTTCTCGCACAGGAAGAGAAGCGGACGGCAGAGCTCGACAGTGAAATCAGGCATACCAAGGCCGAACTGGCCGAATTTGAAGCGAGGAATCGTGAGCTGTCTGCTCAAGTGCAAATGGCACGAGAACAGATGGCGCGGCTCCAAGAGGAGACGGAAGCGATCCGTGAAGCGACCGTGTTGGAACGAAAAGCCTTGGAAGATATGCAGCGGAAAGGCCAGGTCGCTTCTACCAAACCGAAGATAACTGAGCTGCCGAAAGCTGCGTTCGGCGGACGGAGCGGAAGCAATCTTTCAGAGAAAGGCATGGCTGTGACGGAGCCGGCCCCTCCGCCGAAGATCGCAGCGGGAACGGTGCATGTTGTGAAAGCCGGAGAGACTCTTTTTAGCATCGGCAGGCGGTATGGAGTTGAGGTCGATAAGTTGAAGAAGCTGAATAAGTTGCCGGATGACATCGTCGAGATCGGGCAGAAGCTTCTCGTCAGAGCAGAGTAAGTAGAACGGCATGCGGACCGCCACCTATTCACTGACACTGGAAGAGTTTCGTTCGTACGCAAAGCGGGGCAATCTCATCCCTTTGTTCCGTGAAATTTTGGCGGACCATGATACACCGGTCTCGGCCTTCGCCAAGATCGATCATGGACCCTCAGCCTACCTGCTGGAGAGCATTCAAGGGGGAGAAAAATGGGCCAGGTATTCCTTTCTCGGGAGTGGCTCTCCCATTGTCATCTACGAGGAACGAGGTGATGTGTGCGTGAAGGAGGGGCCTCATCGCCGCCGGATACCGAGCCGAGGTGCTCCCTTGGACCGTCTGCAGGAGATCATGGAGGCGTATCGCCCCGTCACGGTTCCCGATCTGCCACGTTTCGTCGGTGGAGCCGTCGGTTACCTCGGCTATGACATGGTGCGGACATTCGAGGATCTTCCCTTTCGAAGGAAGGAGCGCCTTGAGGTTCCGAATTTTGCCTTCCTATTGACCGAGACACTCCTCATCTTCGACAACGTGTCGCAGAAGATCAAGGTTGTCGCCAATGCACATGTGAAGTCCCCGTCGGAAAAAGATATTCGCTTGGCCTATCGCGATGCGACGGACAGGATCGAAGCGATGATTGCCAGAATCCGTCGACCGCTTCGACGGGTCAAGCCGAGGCGTAGACGATCGCCGATTCGTTTCACGGCCAACATGAGCAAGGCAGATTTTGAAAAGCTCGTGTCCCGTGCCCAGGAATACATCAAGGCCGGCGATATCTTTCAATGTGTCCTGTCTCAACGATGGGAAACGAACCTCCAGGCTCCTCCGTTTCAACTCTATCGGGCCCTGCGTCTCGTGAATCCGTCGCCCTACATGTATTACCTCCGGATTGCAGGGGTGGAACTGGTCGGGTCGTCTCCCGAAATTCTCGTGCGATGCGAAGATGGGCTTGTTTCGGTACGTCCGATTGCGGGGACCAGACGGCGTGGCGGGACGATGGAAGAGGATGTGGAATTGGAACGGCGTCTTCTTGCCGATGCTAAGGAACGGGCGGAACATATCATGCTGGTGGATCTCGGACGCAATGATGTCGGCCGTGTCGCCGAACGGGGATCGGTCCATGTCGAGTCGTTGATGAATATCGAGCGGTACTCGCACGTCATGCATATGGTCTCGAATGTCACAGGCAAGCTGGACCCAGACAAGACGGTGTACGACGTGCTGAAGGCGTGTTTTCCTGCCGGTACCGTGTCCGGCGCCCCAAAAATCAGAGCCATGGAAATCATCGAGGAACTTGAGCCGGCCAGACGCGGGCCCTACGCCGGCGCCGTCGGCTACATCAGTTTTTCGGGCAATATGGACATGTGCATCAATATCCGCACGGTCGTTGTGTCACGCCGTCGGGCCTTTATCCAGGCCGGCGCGGGCATCGTCGCTGACTCAAACCCGGAACATGAGTACGAAGAAACGTGCAATAAGGCTCGCGCCATGATGAAGGCCATCGAACTGGCGGAGCAGGGGTTTGAGTAGGAAAGAGCGTATGGCCGATAGCAAGAGGGTGCAGTTCGTTGACTTCTGCCATAAGTCATACGCCATAAGCTCTCACGGGTATTAAGATGTTGCTCGTTATCGATAACTACGATTCCTTTACCTATAACCTCGTCCAGTATCTCGGAGAATTAGGGGAGGACGTGCAGGTCTATCGAAACGACAAGATCACACTGGACCGGATTGAGGAACTGCGACCCGATCGAATCGTCATCTCGCCCGGGCCTTGCACGCCGAAAGAAGCCGGGATTTCGGTGGAGGCAATCCGTCGATTCGGAGGGAAACTCCCAATTCTCGGCGTCTGCTTGGGCCATCAGTCGATGGCCGTCGCATACGGAGGAGAGGTGGTCCGTGCTCCCCGCTTGATGCACGGGAAGACGTCGCAGATCAAGCATGACGGTAAGACCATCTTTGAATCGTTGCCCAATCCGTTTGAAGCAACGCGCTATCATTCTCTCATCGTGAGTCGAGCGAATCTTCCGGATTGTTGTGAAATTTCCGCTGAAACCGCTGAGGGGGAAATCATGGGGCTTCGCCATAAAACGCTTGGTGTCGAAGGGGTCCAATTCCACCCGGAATCGATTCTGACGACGGTGGGAAAAGACCTCCTTCGTAACTTTCTGAAACTCTAGCCATTTTCTCCAATACGGAATCATGATCAAAGATGCACTCGCCAAATTGGCCGATCGAACCGACCTTTCCGCGCAGGAGGCCGAGAGGGTGATGTTGGAGATCATGGACGGAGCTACGACATCGGCTCAGATGGCCGCCTATCTCATGGGGCTCAGACAAAAAGGTGAAACCGTCGCCGAGGTCGTGGGTTCGGTCAGCGCTATCCGGTCACGAGCGACCAGAATCAGGGTCGGATCGTCGATCGTTGTCGATACCTGCGGAACGGGTGGGGATAGGGGGGATACGTTCAATATCTCTACAACGGCGGCATTCGTGGTCGCAGGGGCCGGCATTACCGTGGCTAAGCACGGGAATCGCGCCGTGTCTTCCAAATCCGGCAGCGCGGATGTGCTGAGCATGCTCGGTGTAAAGATCGACCTCGAACCCAGCCGCGTGGCCGATTGTATCGACGAAGTCGGTATCGGGTTTTTGTTTGCACCGCTCTATCATAGTGCGATGAAACACTGTGCCACGGTCCGACACGAGATAGGAATTCGCACCATTCTGAATGTGCTTGGCCCGCTGGCAAATCCGGCCGGTGCTACGCATCAAGTCCTGGGCGTCTATGATGTGAAGTGGACGGAGATCCTCGGCCGTGTTCTCTTGGAGCTCGGCTCACAACATTGTATGGTGATGCATGGTTTGGATGGCCTGGATGAGATCACATTGTCAGACCGGACAAAAATAGCCGAAGGGAAGAGCGGTGTGGTGTCGAGTTATTTTATCGCGCCGGAAGAGTTCGAGGTGCCTCGTGTGGCGCGAAAAGAATTCGCCGGCGGGTCGCCGCAGGACAATGCGCGTATCACAAAAGAGATCCTCCAGGGCAGGAAGGGACCGAAACGGGACATCGTGTGCCTGAATGCCGCTCCTGCGATGGTCGTGGGCCAAAAAGCGAAAACACTCAAGGATGGGTTCCGCCTTGCACAACAGGCGATCGATTCGGGAGCTGCCGCAGAAAAATTGGATCGGCTCATTGCATTTACCACGAAAGCCAGCTGACGAATGATTCTCGATCGAATCCTTGAGCACAAGAAAGCGGAACTCCGGCATAAACAGAGCCGTTCCTATCTGGCGGAGCTGAAAGCGGCGATTCGGGAGGCCCCGCCGGCGCTCGGGTTTGGCGTCACGCTGGATGCGACCAGGACTTCCACCAGCCCGGCCTTGATCGCGGAAGTCAAGAAAGCATCGCCCAGCCTGGGCCTTTTACGAGAGGAGTTTGCGGAACAGTTCGATCACCTGGGTCTTGCGCGCACGTACTACGAGCATGGGGCATCGGCCGTCTCCGTCTTGACCGACAAAGAGTTTTTCCAAGGCGACCTCCGGTATCTTGAGGAGATCAAGCGCGCAGTTCCCATCCCGGCGCTCAATAAGGAGTTCATGGTCGGCGACGTGCAATTTTATGAAGCACGTGCCCACGGTGCCGATGCGGTCTTGCTGATCGTGGCCGCCTTGGAACGGCGTCAACTCATGGACTTCCACGCCTTGGCTACCGAACTCGGGATGGATAGTTTGCTCGAAACCCATCATGAGAGGGAGTTGGATACGGTTCTGGAGTGGATTCCCACTGCAAGGATGATCGGCATTAACAATCGGGACTTGAATACGTTTACAACGGACCTTAGTGTGACCTTTCGTTTGGCGAAACGAATTCCGTCCGACAAGCTCATTATCAGTGAGAGCGGGATTCATAGTCGCGATGACGTGATGAAGCTGGTCGAGGCCGGGGTACATGCCATGCTGATCGGAGAATCACTCATTCGTGCCGAGCACACAGCGGATAAAATCCGAGAGTTGCTGGGCCGGACTGCGTGCGGTGAGGGAGCGGCTTAAATCGTTTCGGTATGAAGATCAAGATCTGCGGTATTACCAATGTCGAAGACGCGGACGTTGCGGTAAGGGCCGGCGCAGATGCCCTGGGGTTTGTCATGTATCGCAACAGCCCCCGTTGGGTCGAGCCGGCGGTCGCGAGAGCCATCATAGCCGGTCTTCCTCCCTTTGTGTCGGCGGTCGGAGTGTTCGTCAATGAAGAAGCCGAGAGCGTTCGGGCTCTCATGGACGAATGTGGCTTTGCTTTGGCTCAGCTCCATGGAGATGAATCTGCACTGTATTGCCAGAACCTGTGTCGTCCAGTTCTCAAAGCTATTCGGTTGAAGGACCGCGGTACAGTTCTCGCTTTGGCTGAATTTCAGGGGCGGGCGAACGTGCGAGGGGTTCTCATCGATGCATTCTCAGACCAGGCCTATGGTGGAACGGGTCAGACGGTTGATTGGGCATTGGCCCATGAAGCGGCTCGATCTGCCCCGATCATTCTGGCGGGGGGGTTGAATCCGACAAATGTAGCGGAGGCGGTCCAAGCGGTACGTCCCTACGGAGTAGATGTCAGCAGCGGAGTGGAAAAGAGCCCGGGTAAGAAGGACCCAGACAAGGTGAAAGCCTTTATTGAAGCGGCCAGACTTGTGCCTGTCTGATCGACGTGGCTATACTCGTAGAAATCTATTGAGGAGGAGTTCATCACATGCCGACGCTTCCAGACAGCCATGGCCGGTTCGGGTCCTATGGCGGCCGGTATGTGCCGGAAACTCTCATGCCGGCGCTCTTGGAGTTGGAAGAAGAGTATGGCAAGGCAAAACGAGACCGCCGATTTCAGACAGATCTCGCGTACTACCTTAAACAGTATGTCGGGCGGCCGACCAGTCTCTATCGCGCCGATCGGCTGACCAAGCGATTGGGCGGTGCCAAAATTTACCTGAAACGGGAAGATCTGTGCCATACCGGCGCACATAAGATCAACAACGCCATCGGGCAAGTTCTGCTTGCCCTGCGGATGAAGAAACGACGAATCATCGCCGAGACGGGGGCCGGTCAGCACGGCGTCGCGACTGCCACGGCGGCCGCGATGTTCGGATTGCAGTGCGAGATCTACATGGGCACGGAGGATATGCAACGACAGGCGTTGAATGTCTTCCGCATGCGTTTGTTGGGTGCGACCGTGACCGGTGTCGATGCCGGCAGCCGCACTCTCAAGGATGCCATCAGCGAGGCCATGCGAGATTGGACGACCAACGTGCGAACTACGCACTACGTGTTGGGATCGGTCCTGGGGGCACATCCGTATCCCATGATGATCCGCGACTTTCAGGCGATCATCGGACGGGAGGCGCGGAAACAAATCCTTTCCGCCGAGAAGCGGTTACCGGACTATCTTGTGGCCTGTGTCGGGGGAGGAAGCAATTCAATCGGGCTGTTCCATGCGTTCCTCCGTGATCCCCAGGTTAAGATGATCGGCGTAGAGGCAGGGGGCCTTGGGATCGAGGGCGGAAAACATGCCGCCCGGTTCTCAGGCGGCAAGCCGGGGGTTCTGCAAGGCACCATGACGTATTTGCTTCAGGATGAAAACGGACAGATCAATTTGACTCATTCGGTCTCGGCTGGTCTGGACTATGCGGCGGTGGGGCCGGAACATAGTCTCTACCATGATCAGGGCCGCATCGACTATACCTATGCGACGGACAATGAGGCGCTCGCGGCCTTTGACCTCCTGGCGCGTGAGGAGGGCATCGTGCCGGCGCTCGAAAGCGCCCATGCCATCGCTCACGTCGTCAAGCTGGCGCCTCAGCTGAAGAAATCTCAACTGATCATCGCCAATCTTTCGGGTCGCGGCGATAAAGATGTGCAGCAAGTGGCAAGGATGCGAGGCGTGTCGTTATGAGCGGTCGGCTGGAAATCACTTTCGATCACTTGCGCAAGAAAGGGCAGAAAGCGCTCATTGCCTATCTGATGGCGGGAGATCCCGGCCTTGCTGTAACGGAACAGCTGGTCCTGGCATTGGAAGAGGCGGGCGCCGATATCATCGAACTGGGCGTACCCTTTTCGGATCCGATCGCGGATGGACCGGTGATTCAGCAGGCTGCGGAACGGGCGTTGAAGAGCGGTACATCTCTTCGGAAGATCCTGGATTCGGTGAAGTCATTAAGGCAACGCACAGACATCCCGATCGTCCTCATGTTGTACTACAACTCTATCCACGCCATGGGGTGTGGGGAATTTTGCAAGGCCGCGAAGGCCGCCGGAGTGGATGGGTTGATCGTGCCCGACATGCCGCCTGACGAAGCGGGACCGCTCAAGGCTCCGGCCGACGCAGCAGGCCTCTCCCTGATCTTCTTGCTCGCTCCAACGAGTACGGCAGCCCGGCGTAAACTTGTGGCGAAAGAATCGCACGGCTTTGTCTACTACGTCTCACTGACGGGCATTACCGGGGCGAAGCTCAGCAACGTTGAGGACGTCCAGCACAATGTCGCAAAACTGAAGAAAGTCTCCGGTGCTCCTGTCGCCGTGGGGTTTGGCGTGGCGACTCCCGAGGATGCGGCACGAGTGTCAAAGGTGGCGGATGGAGTGATCGTCGGCAGCGCCATCGTGAAACGCATCGCGTCCCACCAACAAGATCCCGCCATGATCGGGCACGTCGCCGAGTTCGTCCGATCGCTCAAAGCTGCGATGATACCGGCCTAGCCAGCCGTACAGGTAGATGACCTCTGCATGTCATTTCTTCTACGCGTCATTAGCGCGGGAGGAGATAGTATTGTGCGGGAAGGTGAGTTGTCGGCTGAGGACAGCTGGAAGTATAGGGTGCAGGCTGAAACATCAGCAACCGGTCATATGGTAGTAGCCTGACCATCCTGAATAACCACTCCGGACGGAAGCCATCGCCGCGCTCGTTTCTTTCAAAGGACCTTCTTGATAAGTGATGTATCGGGAGTGACTGTTCAACCAGTCGCATCGATCTAGGACATCCCCAAGAATATTCTTGCGGTAGACCCTCACCACGCCGCCCTGCAACGTGACCATTCTCGGGGGGCTATTAAGATTTGGAAAATACATTTGGAGATTCATGACGGGACCACAGGAGACGATTTTTATCGATTTCCAGTCTTCCCCGATTTTCATGTTCGGCAGTATTTCTTGTATGCCCCAGTTTTTGGTGAGGCGTATTTCTTCCTCACCGGTGTAGCCTCTAATATCAAACTCAATCACATTGATGACTGGAAATGCGAGAGACCAGTAAGAAATCAACAGACCCGCCGGTAAAAAACTGGCTAGCCAAAGAGGCTTTGTTTCACTCATTTTGCACTGCTCTTCGTGTTGATGACCACCTTGATCAGTGCGCTTACGTGGTGGAGCGCGATGGGCAGTCGGCAGGCCGGAAAGTCTGGATCACT
>JBBIKN010000028.1:0-32584 GCA_037445435.1 Nitrospira sp.
CATTTACCTACTCGGTTGCTATCATACGCCGAACCTCGCACTTCACCCCCTAACAAGGAGATTCCTGTATGTGGACAACCGTGCGCGTACTGGCACTTATGACCGTTGTGTTCAATCTAGGAATCGCTCAATTGGCAGTGGCAGCACCCGCTCAACAGAACAGAATGAAGGCGTGTAACGAACAGGCGAATGAGAAGGGATTCGGCGAGGGGAAAGGCGACGAACGAAAAGCGTTTATGAAGACATGTCTTTCCGCCAAGTCAGAGAAAGGCAGCAAGGGGGATCAGCAGAATAAGATGAAGGCGTGCAACAAAGAGGCGGGGGAGAAGAAGCTGAAGGGTGACGAACGGAAGCAATTCATGAGCGACTGTCTTTCTGGGTAGCCTTGTCATTCTGGCGCGGCATCATGCCGCGCCAGGGCGATTGAGACACCGAGCTGTCCGATCGTGGTGATGGTTATGGGTGGAGCTGCTCGTCCTGATTTTCGAGCTTCTTTCTGAGTTCAATCAACTCTTGCTCGAGTGCGAGGAATCGATCGCTGATGGGATCCGGTAAATTAACCTGATCCATCGTCGCGTCGGGCAGGCGTTCCCCCTGTGTCTTGATCACACGAGCCGGCACACCGATGACCGTGGAATTGGCGGGAACATTCTTCAAAACGACTGAATTGGCCCCGATTTTCACATTGTCGCCAATCGTAATCCCTCCTAAGATCTTGGCACCGGCACCTACCACCACGTGATTACCCAATGTCGGATGTCGTTTGCCTCGCTCCTTGCCTGTTCCACCCAACGTTACGCCTTGGAAGAGGGTGACGTAATCTCCGATCTCAGCAGTCTCGCCGATCACCACTCCCATCCCATGATCGATAAAAAAGCCCGTCCCGATCTTGGCCGAGGGATGGATCTCCACACCGGTCAGCCAGCGGGCCAACTGCGAAATGACCCGCGGCAGGATTGGAACATGACGCAACTTCAGCCAGTGAGAGAGGCGATAAGCCAGCAGGGCATGGAAGCCGGCGTAGGTAAGAATCACTTCCAGCTTGCTCGTGGCGGCCGGATCTCGATCGAACACGGCTTGGAGGTCTTGTTTGATAGCGGCAAACATAAGTAGGTATCTTACGATGTCAGACCGGTTCGATCAAACAGACCGCGTGAGCCATCATTCCCTCTTCTTTTCCAACCGCATCAAGCCCTTCTCCACTCTTCACCTTTACATTGACCAAGTCGGGATCGATGTCGGCGGTCTTCGCTATTTGCGTCTGCATCGCCGGAAGATGCGGGCCAAGCCGGGGAGCCTGGGCCACAATCACGGTGTCGATGTTCCCCACTCGATATCCCTTAGACCTCAGCTTTGCCATGACGTCTTCCAACAGTTTCAAGCTGGAGATCCCTTTATACTTGGGATCTGAACTGGGATAGTGACGCCCCAAGTCTCCTTCTCCCATGGCCCCTAAGAGCGCATCGCAAATCGCATGAACAAGGACATCGGAATCGGAATGGCCGAGCAGTCCTTTGGCATGCGGAATTTCTACCCCGCCCAGTATCAGCTTGCGGTCCGATCCGAGCGGATGGACATCGTACCCATAGCCGATGCGAAATCCTTTCTTCATACCGATCCCTTCTTGTCACTCGACCGACGCGACGCGAGGATCGCTTCGGCGATCACCATGTCTTCCGGTCTCGTCACCTTGATATTTTCTCCACTCCCTTCGACGACGGACACAGGATGTCCGGCCCACTCGATCAAATAGGCATCATCGGTTGCACGAACCCCTTCTGCATGAGCTTTGCGATGGGCGGCCAGCAACCAATCTCGACGGAATGCTTGTGGAGTTTGCGCCAGCCATAATGACTGCCGATCAACCGTGCGCTCGATGACTTGATTGGCTCCTACTTGTTTGACGGTATCCTTCACCGGAAGGGCGATAATTGCCGCTCCTTTCGCCCGTGCAGTTTTTACGACCTCCTGGACCATCTGCTCCGTGAGAAACGGGCGGACCGCATCATGGACAAGCACCACATCGATGTCGTCATGGACCGCCTCAAGCGCATGCCTGACGGAGTCTTGCCGTTCGTGTCCACCGGGCACCACTTTAGTCACCTTGGTAAAGCGATGCTTCGCCACGATCTCTTTGAGGCAATAGTTCATCTCGTCTTGGGGAACCGCCAGAATGATTTCATCGACGGTGGAAGAGGCTTGAAGTACGCGGAGCGAATGGAGGATGAGGGGCTGCCCGCCGATGGCGAGGAATTGTTTCGGTACCGAGCCGCCCATGCGTAGCCCCCGTCCGGCGGCGGGGACGAGGGCGACAGTGCGAGTGCTCACGAGGAAAAGCTCAGTCGTTCGTTCTCATTACCTAGGTTAAGGACTAGGTGTATCGTTCCACCCTGATCCTACTGGGTCTCATGGACGCAGGGTGAGATAAATGGTCCGTCCCTGCCGTTTAAGCAACAATAGAACCGCTTGATCCTTCGGCAACTTGCCGGCAATCCGCTCGAACACCCTGACTGACGTTACGGACTGACGATTGATTTCCAGTATGATATCGCCTTCACGGACCCCCATTTCTTCCGCCGTACTCCCAGGCTTCACCCGGACAATCACCACCCCTCTCTCACTCGCCTTCAGCCCATACCGGCTCGCCAGCTCTTCGGTCAAGTCTCGGACCTCAAGGCTGGAAAGCACACCGGTCGGCATGGCCGATTCCCCCCCGTCGTCTTCGCCGTTGTGCGACATCGACTTAGGCTGCTCGACGATGGTGAGATCGACCGTTTTCGGCTTTTTATCGCGAATAAACTTAATCGTGACCTTTTTCCCGACCGGCGTTTGAGCCACCGCATTGCGGAGGTGAGTCGGGGAGTCCATGGGTTTGCCGTCGTACTCGACGATGACATCCGCTCGTTCGAAACCGGCCTTCTTGGCCGGACTATCATCCATGACATCACTGACCAGTACGCCTTTTGTCTCCGTGATACCAAACTGGGATGCCAGTTCCGGCGTGAGCTCCTGAATAGAGACGCCGAGCCAGCCGCGGACCACCTTTCCCGTTTGCACGAGCTGGCCCATAATGGCCTGAGCCATATTGCTCGGCACGGCAAATCCGATCCCCATGTTGCCGCCACTCTGACTGAATATGGCTGTGTTGATCCCGACCAACTCGCCCCGTACATTGACCAAAGGTCCACCCGAGTTGCCGGGATTGATGGCCGCATCCGTCTGGATGAAATCTTCGTACTCGGCAATCCCTGCGGCACGCCCGAGGGCACTAACGATCCCCAAGGTGACGGTCTGTGTCAGACCAAACGGATTGCCCACGGCGAGGACGAACTCTCCGACCTCCAGTTTATCTGAATCGGCCCAGGGTACCGTCGGAAGCCCCGTTGCATCAATCTTGACGACGGCAACATCAGTTTTTGGGTCGGTGCCGATCAGCTTCGCCTTAAACTCCCGCTTGTCCGAGAGGGTGACACGAATTTCATCCGCCTTCCCAACGACATGATTGTTGGTGATGATAAGTCCGCTTGATTCGACGATCACACCGGATCCGAGCCCCCGTTCTTTCCGCTCCTTCGGATGCTCGAATCGCCGGAAAAACTCGTCGCCGAAAAACCTTCGAAATAGCGGGTCATCGAACGGCGTAGCACCCGGTCCCTCAGCTCGCCCGCTTTTCGTCGCATAGATATTCACCACCGCCGGCTTCACTAACTTTGCAATTTCAACGAATGTCTGAGTACCGCCCCCCAGCAAAGGTTGTGGAGTAGTCACCACAGGTCTCGCGATTGTCGGAGTCGACGGAGCAGGAAGAGGAGACGACGCATCAGGCACCGCATGACCTGTCGGCAGCCAACCAAGATCCGAGGCCACGACAAAACCGATGATCATTCCGGCCGTCAACAATGTTGCCGCGACGATCCAGCTTCTGTTTCCCGGAGGTGGTTTCTGCTCAACATTCACATTATTCATAGTTGATCCGCTCGATTGCGGGGTAGTCCATGCTCACTGGATCTCACCGGCGTAGATTCCCATGATGGTCTGAAGGAATTTAACGGCGTCGGCCTTCGGACGCTGGAATGAATTCCGCCCGATGATGCTCCCGAATCCTCCTCCATCCCGAATCGCCCGAGCTTCTTCAAATACGTTCTTGTCTTCACTTTTCGCCCCGCCGGAAAAGATGACGATCCGACGACCATCGAAGGCGCTCTGGACAACGTGCTTGACGCGCTCAGCCAACGTTTTGATAGGAATCTGCTCCGCTTCGTACACCTTTTTGGCCGCCGATTGTTCAAGATGAGCGCTGGGTAGCTTGACCTTGATCACATGAGCCCCGAGTTGAGCTGCGATTTGAGCCGCATACGCGACGACGTCCATCGCCGTCTCACCTTCTTTGCTCAAACCTGCTCCTCTTGGATAAGACCACACGACGACCGCAAGGCCACTCGCCTTTGCCTCTTCGGCGATGGCCCTCAGCTGTTCATACATGACGTTACAGTGAGCGGAGCCGGGATAGATCGTAAACCCGACGGCCGAACAACCTAAACGAAGCGCCTCCTTCACACTACCCGTCACCGACGGGAGAGGATCCTTCTCGTCATGCAGCACGTCGTGATTGTTCAGCTTGAGGATCAGCGGAATTTGCCCGGCGAACTGGCTTGCTCCCGCCTCAAGAAAGCCGAGCGGCGCGGCATAGGCGTTACACCCGGCATCAATCGCAAGCTGAAAATGGTAGTGCGGATTATAGCCCGGGGGGTTCGGGGCAAAACTTCGAGCCGGCCCATGCTCGAATCCCTGATCAACCGGCAAGATGACCAACTTACCGGTTCCCGCTAATTTGCCGGACCGCAGCAGCCGCGCGATGTTCGTCTTCGTCCCGGCATTATCGCTGCCGTACCAACTGAGAATTTCCTGAACTCGGTCTCCCATGATTCCCTCCAGAATACATCACCATATCATAGAAATGCGTAACTAGGCTCTTCCCTGAATATACGCTTCCGCCTGCTCGACATCGAGACGACTCCCGATGATCAACGGCACGCGCTGGTGTAATTTCTTCGGCTCCACTTCCAACATCCTCGATGTCCCGGTTGAAGCTTTTCCGCCGGCTTGTTCGACGACAAACGCCAAGGGATTCGCCTCGTAGAGCAGCCGAAGTTTGCCTTCCGGTTTGTCGACTTCGCCCGGATAAAGATAGATCCCGCCCCCAAGCAACAGCCGGTGCACGTCGGCCACCAAACAGCCCGAATACCGGGCGCTGTATGGACGACCGGTCGCCTTGTCGCTGACTTTGAGCGAGTCCAAATACTTCTTGGTGCCCGCCGACCACTTGTTATAGTTTCCCTCGTTGGCGGCATAGACCTTGCCCTTTTCCGGAATCCTGATCCGCTCATGCGACAGCAGATATTCTCCGATGCCGGGTTCGAGCGTAAACCCATACACGCCTTGCCCCACCGTATACACCAACATCGTACTCGATCCGTACAACAGATACCCCGCCGCGACTTGTTCGGTCCCTCGGCGTACCAACTCAGCTTCAGTCGGCAAACGATCGGTCCGGTCATACTTGAGCACGGAAAAAATGGCACCGAGCGGCATATTGTTGTCCGTGTTGGAAGAACCGTCGAGCGGATCGAACAGCAACATGTATCTGCCGTGCGGCCAATTGCCTGGGATCGAGATCGGTTTTTCCATTTCTTCCGAGGCCAAGGCACAGACATACCCGCTGTGCTGAAAGACTTTGATGAAGTCGTCGTTGGCGATGGCGTCCAGTTTCTTGACCGTTTCACCCTGCACGTTCGTGTCACCGGTCGCTCCAAGAATATTGATCAGTCCAGCTCGCCGAAGGTCTTGTGAGATGAGCTTTCCGACCAAGCCGATCTGGGTCAACAGGTTCGAAAACTCCCCTGTCGCACCTGGGTGCGCCGCCTGACTCTGAAGGATAAATCGGCTTAATGTAAGGGGAAAATCTCTCATGACGGTGCTCAGTATAACGGGTTTAACCCGTGCGAACAACAACCTATATTCTATATTCCGTACTCTCGCTTTGCAGAGACGATTGTGGGCAACCCGTCGACCAAATCGGCAACGATCGATCCGAGCACGACCTTCGCCTTCATCCGGAGCGGAGTCTTCCGCTCATCGTTGGTGACCCAGACACGGATGTTCCCTTGGTTCATGAAGAGTCCGTGGAACGGCATGATCACGAGCACCCGGACAGTCTCCGCCTTTCCCCACATCCCCTCAATGGTCTCGATAGCCTCGACTCGCACCTCGACCGGGCGATTTTTTTTGTCGTGATACACATTCATTTTGAGTGAGGCACCGGGCTCTGGGGGCAACACCGTACGGGTATAGTACAAGCACGAAATGATGTCTTGTGTCCCCGCTGGGATAGGGAGCGACTCCGTCGTTCCGCCTCTGACGGCCGTGACCAACCCTTCTTTTTGATGGAACACATACTCGATGTCTTCCTTCTTTTTTCCCTCACGTCGTCGGAACGTCATATGGTCCGGGGCGAGTGTCTCGAGGTTCAGTTCCGATTCGACGCGATTATCCACGGGGAAGAACTTGGTAATGATCGGTGTTGATTGAGCCGTTCCGACCAACTTCGCCAGAGGTCGGTCACCCATTCCTTCCATCCGCACCACTTCCATCACTGCGATCACTGCAGTAAGGTTGAGCCAGGTGACCTTATACGTCAGTCGTTCTCCAATCTGAAACGGACGATTCGCTCTGCTGAGAGGTTCAGCTTCAATGGAGCCGGCTGAGTATGCTGAAAAAGCGATGACAGCGACCATGACGGCATACCGGCAGGTATGGGCAACAGGAGAAGCCCAAAGAAACCAAGCAGGATGACGTGTCAGCACCCGAATGACCGTTTCGCTACCGCGAGTTCATCTTCGATGAGCGCTCGAATGAGGTGGAGTTGCGTGGAGGATGTCGCTTCAAATCTCAGCACTAAGGCCGGTTGGGTGTTGGAAGCCCTGATAAGGCCCCACCCTTCATCGAATATCGCACGGACGCCATCGATCGTAATCAGGTCTTGAAGCGCCAGTTTCTTGGGTCCGAGGCCCTCTTTGGTCTTCAAATATTCAGCGAATCTCTGGCGAATCCGCTCAACGACATCGAACTTGACGGTATCGGGAAGGTCCACTCGGATCTCAGGCGTCACGACCGACTGAGGCAGGTCGGACACCAACGCCGAAAGCGGCTGCCTGGTCTTCGCCAAAATTTCTACCAGTCGGCACGACGCATAGATTGCATCGTCATACCCGAAATACCGGTCCGCAAAAAACATATGCCCGGACATTTCCCCCGCCAATACGGCCGATTCCTCCTTCATCTTGGCCTTCATCAGCGAATGACCGGTCTTCCACATGATGGGGCGTCCGCCGTGCTTGGCAATGTCATCGTAGAGACTCTGTGATGCCTTCACTTCCGAGATGATGGTGCTGCCGGGCTTCACCGCCAGGATGTCACGGGAGTAGAGAACCAACAGGCGATCACCCCACAGGACATGGCCCTGCTCGTCGACGGCGCCGATTCGATCGGCATCCCCATCATACCCGATTCCCACATCGGCCTTATGATCCTTCACCGCTTGCATGAGGTCGGAGAGATTCTCCAGGACCGTGGGGTCTGGATGGTGATTGGGGAAGCGTCCGTCCAGATCACAATACAACCCCATGACTTTACACCCCAACAACTCCAGCGCTTGTTTGGCCACAAGGGATGCCGCGCCGTTGCCGCTATCGATCACGACATGCAGCCGGTCCGCCTGGACATGCGAAAAGTTTTTCCGGATAAAAGCCAGATAGTCGGGGATAATCGGATGCTCGGAAAGACGCCCGCTCCCCGATATGAATGCGCCTCCTTCCATCACCTTTCGAAGTTCCTGGATTTCTTCTCCATGGATGGCCGTCTTGCCCACACAGATTTTGAACCCGTTATATTCTGCGGCATTGTGACTCCCGGTAATCATGATGCCGCCGCCGACCGGTAGGGTGAACAATGAGAAGTACACCAAAGGCGAGGGGCAGATTCCGATGTCGATAACATCAAGCCCGCCGGCAAGCAATCCTTTCAGAAGCGCCTTATGGAGGGCAGGAGAACTCAACCGACCATCGCGCCCTACGCTGATCGTTTTCACTCCCCGCGCAGCCACATATGTGGAATAGGCTCGGCCCAGCCGTTCGGCCAGATCCTCGGTCAATTCGCTGCCGACAATTCCTCGCAGGTCGTATTCTCGAAACAAACCCACAAGCCCTCCTTCAGCGAGCCGACCTCTCACTGACCGGCTCGACACGCTGCCTGGTCCTTGTCAACGTCATGTTGTCAACTGGTCGCTATCCGACCGTAATCGTCCTTAAACCGCACGATATCATCCTCACCAAGATAGGGTCCGTTCTGTACCTCGATAATATGGACCGTCTCTTGGCCAGGATTTTCCAAACGATGTTTGGTTTTGACCGGAATGGCCGTGCTCTCGCCGATCTTTAAATCGAAGACCTCCTGATCCCTTGTCACGCGTGCCGTGCCGGCAATCACGACCCAATGTTCGCTCCGCTGATGATGCATCTGGAGGGAGAGCCGACCGCCGGGGTTCACTGTGACACGTTTCACTTTGAACCCCGGTCCCTCTTCCAGCACGGTATACGATCCCCATGGCCGCTGAACGGTCAGGTGTTCCAGATGTTCAGGTGCCTGCTGCTGTTTCAGAATCTCCACGACCTTTTTCACGTCCTGTGCGCGCGACTTTGGGCAAACCAGCGTCGCATCAGGCGTATCCACCACGACCATATTTTGTAGTCCGATCGTCGCGACCACTCGCCGGTCTGCATAAACTATGGAGCGGCTGCTGTCGAGATTGATCACCCGTCCGGTGATGACATTGCCGGCGCTATCTTTCTCCGCCACTTCATCCAAGCTGCCCCAACTCCCGACATCCGACCATTGAAACCTCACTGGTACTACGGCAGCCCTAGACGACCGCTCCATCACACCGGTATCAATAGAGACTGATGCGATTTGGCGATACATGTCGTCGACCGACTGCTTTGGAGCACCGTCTCTTCTCAGCTTCTTGATCCGCTCCATTACAGCCATGATCGTCGGCTGGTGAAGGCCGATCTCTTCCAAGATCGTTGCGGCACGCCAAACGAACATGCCGCTGTTCCAAAAATAGTCGCCGGATTTCAAGTACTGGCTTGCCTTCGTGGCATTGGGCTTCTCCACGAATGTTTTCACCAGATACCCTTGCAACTTGCCCTGTTTACCCAGCAGAGCTTTGTTGTTCGGCTTGATATAGCCATAACCGGTTTCCGGCCTGATCGGCTTGATCCCGAATGTGACCAAATAGCCTTCCTCGGCCAACTGTGCGGCCAATCGAACCGCCGCTTCAAAATCACGTTGCCCCGTCACCACGTGGTCGGCGGGAACCACCAACATGAGACCATCAGGATTACGTGTCAGCACCTCGAGCGCCGCCAATGCAATGGCGGGTGCCGTATTACGCCCTTCCGGTTCAAGAAGGAATCCGTTCGTAAGATCGTCTTTCCAGTCCGCCAATTGCACCCGGATGAGATCGGCTTGCGCGGCATTGGTAGAGATCAGCACATTGTGAGCCGGTGCACAGCCTATGACACGCCGCATGGTCTGTTGAATGAGCGTATGCTCCCCGCTAATCCGCAAGAGCTGCTTCGGGAACAGATGACGGCTCAACGGCCAAAATCTGGTCCCGCTCCCTCCCGCCATGATCACCGGATACAGTGGATACGCGCGCGCCATGTCTTCTCCTTATCGCTTGTTAGCAGCTTTCTCCTCGTCCCGAGAGAGGAGTATCATCTCTGCGAGCTCTCTGACCGCCCCTTCTCCACCCTTCTGCCGACAGACATAGTCGACGACTTCCAACACTTGCGGAAGACCGTCGGCGGGAGATGCCGACAATCCTACCGCCTTCAAGGCTTCGATGTCGTTGACGTCGTCGCCGATATACGCGACGTGCTTGAGTGAGATGCCATGCCGTATCGCCATGTCTCGGATAACCGACAATTTATCCAACACCCCCTGATGGACCTCGGGGATAGCGAGTTTTTCTGCCCGACGAGCCACCAATCTGGTTCGTTCTTGTGTCACGATCGCCGTGATGAGGCCGGCCTTCTGCAGCAATTTGATCCCCATTCCGTCGCGGGTGTTGAACTTCTTCCACTCATCGCCCGACTCGGAATAATACATGCCGCCGTCGGTGAGAACTCCGTCCACATCGGTTGCGAACAACCGGATTTCCCGGAGGAGGTTGCTCACGGGATTCCGCCGAGTTTTCAGTTTCATGCGCTTATCGCAAGAAGAGCTGGATACGTAGTAAGGATGATTGCTATCTTAACGAGTCTCGGAGCAATTGCAACGGTTTTTGATCGAGAGGAGCGCTTATGGAGAATAGCCACGAGACAGGTGAGCGACTTTGGCAAATCGTGCAAGTGCCTGGCTCCAGTCAGACAACGCAAGACCAAGAGACGCCAATCGGTCTGCACTCAGCACTGAATATGGCGGTCGCTTTGCAGCACGCCCGGCCTGCTCTGTGGTGATGGGAACGACGGAACAACGGAACCCCATTTCACGAACGATGGCCTGCGCAAACTCGTACCATGTGCACTGTCCACGATTGGTGACGTGGATCACCCCTTCCACATCCTTCCCGACTAACGAAGCCACAGCAGCGGCTAGGTCCTCGACATAGGTAGGGCAACCGGATTGGTCATTCACAACCTTCAAGATCGGCTCGTCTTGTGCAGCCCGCATGATGGACTTCACAAAATTTTTACCGACCGATCCGTAAAGCCATGCGGTCCGGATGATGAGCGTTCTGGCGCCAGACGCCAAAATGGCCTGCTCTCCTTTCCATTTTGATAACCCATATTGGTTGATCGGGCAAGGGCTGTCGTTCTCTCGATACGGTATCCGCTGCTTCCCATCGAACACATAGTCGGTCGAAATATAAATGAGGCGGGCCCCGAGCCGAACGGCGGCACGGGCGATCTGCTCTGTGCCCGTGACGTTCACCGCCAACGCGAGGTCCGGATGCCGTTCGGCCCCGTCGACATCAGTGTAGGCTCCTGCATGGATGATCAGGTCAGGAGTGGATTCAATAACCTCTTCTTCAACACTCGGACGCATAAGATCAAAGTCCGGTAAGTCTTTGGGTATAACGGTTTCGTACCCAAACACATCGCAGAGCGCGCTGCCCAGTTGCCCTTTGGCTCCGGTAAGGAGAACTCTCATATTCGTCCACGAACTCAGTAAAAACGAGGCAGTAGATGAAGTTTGCGGTAGTAGTGTTAATCGAAGGTTATTCAATGCCAATTGCCATCTCAGCTCGCTTGTAGGAATCGCATACCGTACATCTGCTCATAATATTTCCTGAACTCTCCGGACTTGAGAGGCCGCCACCAGGACTCATGTTCTTGATACCATTGAATGGTCGCGCGCAGCCCCTCTTCGAACGGCACGATCGGACGCCATCCGAGCCGACGGAGCTTCCCGCTATCCACGGCATACCGGCGGTCATGACCAGGCCGGTCCACCACAAAGCGAAGCAAGCTCTTCGGCTTGCCCAAATATGAAAGAATTTCCTCGGCAACTACAATGTTTTCGCGCTCGTTTCCTCCCCCGATGTTGTACACGGTCCCCGGCTCGCCCTTAAAAAACGCCTGCTCGATCCCGGCACAATGGTCTTCGACGGCAAGCCAATCACGACGGTATCTGCCGTCGCCATACAACGGCAATAGTTGATCATCAATGGCATTCGTCACAAAGAGAGGAATGAATTTCTCAGGGTACTGGTGGGAACCATAGGTATTGCTGCCTCTCGTCACCACCACCGGAAATTGATAGGTCGTCCAGTAGCTCAACACGAGCAGATCTCCGCCTGCTTTACTAGCCGAGTATGGGCTCCGTGGCCCCACCCGATCATCTTCTGTCGATAGACCGGATTCGACACTACCGTACACCTCGTCCGTACTGACTTGAAGAAACCGTTTCACGCCGGCATGTCGCCCTTCCTCAAGCAACACACCCGTACCGACTACATCAGTGCGCGCAAAGCTTCCCGGGTCAAGAATCGAACGATCGACATGCGTCTCCGCCGCACAATTGATGATGCCTTCGATTCGATACTTGCGAAGCACGGATGCAACCAATGATCCATCGCAAATGTCGCCGTGAACAAACACATACCTTGGATGCCGGCTGATCGTGTCTAGGTTGGCCAGATTTCCAGAATAGCAGAGGGCATCGAGGTTGACGACCTGGTGCTGTGCGGAGGCTACCAGACGTCGGACAAGATGAGACCCGATAAAACCGGCACCGCCGGTGACAAGAATACGCATCTATGCCGCTAATTGAAGATTGTTGGCGCCGGTTTGGCCGACCAACTGGTTGGCCAGATAGAGCGACTCGATGGTACCGGCATCCGTCCACCATCCTTCCAACAAGTCCCATGTCAGTGTGCCGGCCTTGATATAGGCGTTGTTGACGTCGGTAATCTCCAATTCTCCCCTAACTGACGGTTTGAGCGATCGAATGAACCCAAATACCTGTGGATCATAAAAATAAATGCCCGTGACGGCATATGGGGATCGAGGACGGAGCGGTTTCTCTTCAATCTTTATGACACGTTCTCCTTCCAAAACCGGCACACCAAATCGTTGTGGATCTTTGACTTCCTTGAGGAGAATTTTTGCCCCATTTTGCTGACGGCGAAAGTGATCCGCGGCCTTGGCGACATTTCCCTGGATAATGTTGTCGCCCAGCACGACGCAGATTGATTCCCCATCGGCAAAGTGCTCCGCCAACCGTAGCGCGTCGGCAATACCGCCTTCTCCTTCCTGATAGGTATAGTTGAGATGTTTGAGCCCAAAGTCTTTCCCATCCCCAAGTAATTTTAAGAAGTCACCCGCGTTATTTCCCCCCGTCACCAACATGATTTCCGTCACGCCCGCATTCACGAGCGTCTGAATCGGATAATAGATCATCGGCCGATTATAGACCGGGAGCAGGTGTTTATTTGTGACCTTGGTGAGAGGCCATAACCTGGTCCCCAGCCCACCCGCCAGCACCACGCCTTTCACTCTTCTACCTTCCCCTCTGTTTGAAAGTGGTTGCCCGTTGTTCTTATCGGTTGCCGTCGGTTGGAACTGTAGCGCTTGACGATACCACGAGGGAGCCAAATGGGCACTTGATATGTAAAAACTACGAAACACCCTGAGAGAGGTACGACTGAAAGCTGGGTACCAGCCGCTTCAGATCCTGAAGCAGTTCTTCTTCGTCGCGTTTGGGGAGCGCCGTCGGCAATGACTCCAACCAACCGCCTAGTTCGCCTAAAGGGACAGGGGTCCCCACTGCTCGATTGATCTTGGGATGGGTGGTCGGCTCGACCCGCTCGCCGTCCTCGAAGAGCTCTTCGTACAATTTTTCTCCTGGTCGAAGCCCTGTAAAGACGATATCAACGTCCTTCCCGGGAACAAGACCGGCCAACACGATCATATTTCTGGCCAGATCCGCGACTTTGATTTGTTCTCCCATATCGAGGACGAACACTTCGCCTCCCCGGCCCATCACAGTCGCCTGGAGAACCAGTTCCACGGCCTCGGGAATGGTCATGAAAAATCGCTTGATCTCCGGATGGGTCACCGTGACCGGACCACCTTTGCGGATTTGTTCGGCGAACAGGGGCACGACACTTCCGTTGCTTCCCAACACGTTGCCAAACCGTACGACCGTAAATGTCGTGAGACCGCTGTGGGTGAGCTCCTGCATCAAGTGCTCAGCAATTCTCTTGGTCACACCCATGACGCTTGAAGGATTGACAGCTTTATCCGTGGAGATCAGCACAAATTTGTCAACGCCCGTTTTCAGAGCGACCTCGGCGACGACGCGAGTCCCTAGGATATTGTTGCGGATCGCTTCCTTCGGGTTCAGCTCCATAAGAGGAACGTGCTTGTGTGCTGCAGCATGGAACACGATGTCGGGGTTGGTTTGCCGAAATACCTCCGAGACACGGTCCGGCACGGTGACATCTCCGATGACAGGGAGAATGACCGCTTCCGGATACACCCCTCGCAACTCCAACAGGAGCGAATGAAGGGTATTTTCATAGCGTTCAAATAGAACGAGGGATGCCGGTTGGTATCGTGCGATCTGCCTGCACAATTCCGATCCAATCGACCCCCCCGCTCCAGTCACCAATACCGTCTTACGTGTGATGAGGGGGTACAGTTCTTGTCGATCCGTTTGGATCGGTTCACGTTGCAGCAAATCTTCCAATCTCATCGGCCGTACTTGCTGCAAAGAGACAGGATCGACGAGGAGCTGCTTGATATCGGGCAAGGTCTTGATCGGGACTGTGCACCCTTCTGAAGCCGCCAGAATTTTTTGCTTGACCGTGGTTGAGCCAGAAGGAATGGCAATGATAATCTCGTGCGCCGCCAATCGATCGGCGGCCCCTCGGATATCCTCGATGGTTCCCACGACCGGGATGCCGTGAATCTTCATCTTCTGTTTGACGGGATCATCGTCCACGAATCCCACCGGCAGGCTGTTATAGTTCGCATCGGACAGCATGTCCCGCGCCAACAGTTCGCCCGCATGTCCCGCACCGACAATCAACACACGACGTGCGCCCGGCTCGACGACTCGGATCCATTCCCGTAATCCCCGCACGACCAATCGAACGCCCCCCAAATACAGTCCGGTCAAGAGGCCGGTCAGAACGATCACCGATCGAGGGTATTGTGTAATGCCGCCAAGAAGATGGATGACTCCGTAAAAGGCCGCTGCGCCGGTCAGAGAAGCCAAGAGGATCTTGCCCAAATCATAAAGACCGACATATCTCCAGAGGCCGCGCTGAATCCCGAATCCCCATAGGACGAAACTAAAGATCAGCAACATGGCGGGAAGATGATCCCACATGATGCGCTGATACTCCGGCGGAATATCTGCGTCAAATCGCAATACGAACGCGGTAAGGTTGGCCGCAACGATCAAGACCAACTGGATGGCAACCACGAGGGACGACCGATGCTGGAGTACCTTGTCGCCGTATCGAGCCGTAAGGGAGTGATAAAACTTGGCTGTCTGCTGTCTCATACGCAAGCTGGTACCGAGAAACTGAACTCACGCTCTCCGAGCATCGTTTCGACGGCCTGAATCACGCGATTCACGGGCAACTGTTGCAGGCACGCGCTCAAACTGTTGATATGGCGGTCGCAACCTTCGCCCAAGCACGGCACGCAATCTCCTTCCCCTTGAAGCAGATAGACATTTCCCAGCCGTTGTGATCCATGGGTTTTCCACGGACTCTGAGCGGTGACCGGGAAGTCCTTCGGCCAGGGTCCCCACTTCACCGGATTTGACGGCCCGAACAGGGCGACAGTCGGCGTACCGACGGCCGCCGCCATGTGACTCACAGCGGTATCCGTTCCGACATACACGGCTGCGCGGCTGAGCAAATAACCAAGCGCCGGCAGCGTCACTCGACCGACAAGGTTCACCGCACCCCGCAATCCTTGAATGACTTGCTCACAGGAGGCCTGTTGGTCTGACACGCCTCCTGTCACAACCACCGTCATCCCATGATCCGTCAACCACCGGCCAAGCGCAACCCAACCGGCTGCCGTCCATGTTTTATACGCGAATTTTGGTGAGACGTGCAGTACCGCATATCGCTGAGAACCGTTCATTCCGGGAACCAAGCCGTGAATGGATTCTTCATCTTTACGTCCCCAACTGACGACGGGAGTTCCAAACGGTTCGATCTTCAACGACGCAAGCAACCGGAGGTTCATAGCCACCGTATGAGTGTTCAGATTATCGAAGGGTATCCATTCGTCCAGTAATCTCCGTTTCCACCATGATTTATGGTCGGGCAATAGCGTTCCCATACGATACCGGCCCGCAACCCAGGCGTGGAAAGTCGGGCGGTCGCCCGCCAAGACCGACACAGCAAGGTCGTATCGACGCCAGAGCGAACGAATCAATGCCAGATGAGTGCCGATCGCGGGATGTTCGGCGATCGTCCAGATCCGTCGGATATCACGATTGGCCGCTATAATATCCTGGGTCCCTTCGAACACGAGCATATCGACCATCAGATGGGGCAACGCCGCCTTGAGCGAGCGAATGACCGGTGTGGATAAGAGCACATCCCCGATTCGACGCGTACACACAACTAACGCGTTGTTCATTTCCCGCTTCATTTCACAACCGGCAACCTTTTCACGGAGCCCCATGACCAGCCGACATCAACGACCACCGCGTTGATCGAGTCCAATAGCAGCTCGAACCCTCGATGAACGCAACAGCTCATCCAGGCGCTTCTGATTGACCGGCAGGCTCATGCGATCCTGCTCGAAGTGCCACAAATGGAACACCGTCGCAGCGAACCGCGCATTCTTATGCTTTACTCCGGCATGGAGAAGCCTGATGACCAAATCGGAATCCTCCAGCCCCCATCCCTCATACGACTCGTCGAGGCCATTCACGCGGATCAAGTCCGCCCGCCAAGCGGAGAGATTGCAGGTCTTGATACCTTTCCAACGACCCGGCGGCCATTTTCGAAACGGACCATCCGGCAACTTCACCAGTGGAAGCAAGCGATTCACTTCTCGCCGTGCCCAGGACAGTGCCCAATCCACTCCGCTCCACGTATGAATTGGAAGCCGCTCACGCACCACGCGGTTCGTCAACTCAGGTGAGAGCAGCACACGATTCGAGCCGAGGAAGTAACCAGGCTCGGCAAGTTCCTTATGAACGCGTACGAAATGACGGGACGGAACACAATCGCCGTCAGTAAAAATAACGTACTCGGCGTCCGTCGATGCGATGGCACGATTGCGGATTGCTGCGGCACGAAATCCTCGATTCTCTTGCCACACATGCGTCAAGGGAAACGGTGCGCGCTGTGCAAATTGTCGCATCAGCTCGGCCGTTTCCTCCGTTGAGCCGTCATCCGCAACGATCAGGCCGAAATCCTGATCGCTTTGGCAGCAATAGCCTTCCAGGACGACCGCCAACGCATCGGGACGATTGTAAGTCGTCACGATCACCGCCGTTTTCATTTCGAGTCGCTGTGGCGTCGAAGAGGTGCCTGTTTGGGTAGCGACCACATCTCCTGCTGCTCATATCGTTTGGCATAACGATAGAACGTCCCCTCAAAATTTCCAAATGCGATGACGAACCCGGCCCAGCCGTCTAGAAACCCCCGCTTCGCCACATAATGCTTGAAAAACGACCAGAGGCCGTGAAACAAGGCATTCCCCATTGACACCTGTTGATCGGCCAATTTAAGCGCCCCAAGCGATGAATAGCGATTGGCCTTCTTGATGACTTCTTCAAAGTCTCTGAACGGAATCTGCCAAATTGCGTGGCGCAACGTTCCGACCGGCTTTTGCGTCAACAATTCGTATCCCTCGTGTACGGGCAATTCTATATACTTCATGGCACCTTTTCGAAAGAGCTGCGGCTGACGGAAATTCGGATACCAACCGGAATGCTTGATCCAACGGCCCATGAAGTAATTCCGTCTTGGGACAAGGTAGGCGTCGTGTGCGGGATTTCCGGCAAGAATGGAGAGGATTTCATCGCGTACTTCCGGCGTACATTGTTCATCCGTATCGAGGCTGAAAATCCATTCATGTGTACAGGCCTTGATGGCTTGGTTTCGCAGATGACCAAATCCTAGGAATGGAATTTGGACGACACGAGCTCCCATGTCCTGCGCGATCTGAGCGGTCTGGTCGGTACTGGCTGAATCGGCCACGATGATTTCGTCCGCCCATAACACACTGTTGATGGTATCGGCGATCTTCTTCGCCTCGTTGTAGGCGATGATGTAGGCGGAAAGTTTCATGTCTTGGCATCAAGTCGCGGATCAGTCCAGGAACACATGAGGCCGGAGAACACACAGTAAAACAGTTTTTCGGTATGATCGCTGAGCGCGGGCTGGAAAAGAGAGGCGATCGCGATGGTGACCACCAATCCTCTGGCAAGCAGCCCATACGCCGCATCGCCGGCAAGGGACGCCGATCGCCATTGTTGCACAAACAACCACAGCAGCAGTCCGAGCCCCACCATTCCGACTTGTGCCATGATCAAAAGATATTGATTGTGCGGGTGCGTGGGAACAGGCACCCCGGCTTGCTTCGCATACACGGCGTACGCTTGAGCAAATCCCCCCGTCCCAGCTCCCACCAGCGGATGCTCTTGTATGATTTCGATGGTGTGATAAAAAAATTCCATGCGTTCGGTAACCCCATCGTAAGTCGCCGTCTGAGGATTCCATCGCGCGACACCGGTCGCGACGAGGTTGACCCGATCATGAAACGATGTGGAGATCTGATAGGCCGCCGAAAACATCACGCCGAGGGCGATGACCGCTGCCACCATACCTCTCCAGCCGAAATACATATGGAAGGCCACCATCACAAGTCCTGCCAGCACCACATACCCTGTTCGGCCTTGAACCATCAATAAGACATTACTTGCCGCCAAGCATGAGGCCATCGCCCACCCCCATCGTGCCCATCTGCGTGAGGATTTCCACGCCAGCACCCCGAACAACAACACACCGAAAGCCATGAGCATGTTGTGAGTGGTGTGCTTTTTAAATATACAGGGATTGGACGAATCACAGGTAACCGGTTTTGGAAACGCACAGAAGTTGGACGAATCGCAATCGATGAACCAGCCTGTTGGAAGAAAACCCAGGCTAAAGGCAAAAGACAGTACCAACGTCACAGTCAACGATGCCGCCAAGGCCAGAATCGCGCGTTTTTTTTCTTGGGCATCGATCACCATCGAAATCAGCAGGGGGATGAGCAAAAGATTAGCGTATTTCTTCACCCATAACGCTCTCTCTTCCAAAGTTCCCCCTCCCCACACCGTACCGAGCAACAGCCAGGCGAACAATAAGACAGCCGCCACTGCCACGGGATTCGCGGTGATCCGACGAAGTCTTTCACGCCACCCGCCACTGACCGCCCAACACAGCACGAGCAGGCCGAGTAGAATGCCGTCCGCAACGACCCAAATCGGAAGGGTGAACCCTAGTGCCGTCGTCGTCCAGCTTGCCGTTCGCCTCGCCTCCGCCTGCAGCCGATTCATTCGCCATAGAGACGAATCATCCGGAACCTGTCCGTTATCTAAAACCTTCTTTGCGATGAACACGCTAGAACCTAGCTCAAAAGCGAATTGGGGAGATCCGGCAACATCGCCGGCCGAACTACTACCATCAGAACAACAGAATCACGGGGAATTATTGCCCCACGGCTTTGGCCTTCAGTGTAGGGACGGCCGATCAAGTGGACATTATTTTTGAGATAGGCACGAATTTATTCGGTACGACGTGGCACCACACGTTACGCTTTGACAGTCACACGGGCCGTGGTCGGATCAGAAACAGTTCGTACGGGACTGTCCTCACTTGCTACGTGTGCGTCTCGAATGGGGGGAGAGTTTTTTGGCTTTTGTTCCAATCTATGCACGAGTATTCCCCAAACAAGAAATATGGACGCCCATATGCCAAGAACGACGAGTCGCACTTTGTCTGTCGAGTGATGATACAGAACGGCCAATCCTCCGCATGCAATCATGAGCCCATACTCTGCAAGCACGGTCCGACGATGGCTCCATCCGCTCAGCACCAACCGCTGATAATAATGCTCCCGGTGACCTTCCCAAACCCTTTTACGACGAAGCGCCCGTCGGATCAAGGTCACTGTCGCATCGATGATGAACGGGGAGAAGATCATGATCGGAACCCACAACTCGAATATTCCGTCGCGAACGCCAAGGATCATCAATGTCCCCGCCAAGAATCCAAGCGTAATGCTCCCCGCATCGCCCATGAAGATACGCGCGGGCGGAAAATTATGGATGAGAAATCCAAGGGCACCCATCGCGACGAACGTGGCGATGATGAGCATCACCGGAAAGTGGGCCTGCCATCCGAAGTATGCGAGAAATCCGAACCCGAAAAACGTCATTCCGCCTGCAAAGCCGTCCATACCATCCATAAAGTTATAGAGGTTCGCCATCCACAGGAGGACGAGAACACTCACTGGAATCGCGGCTATCCCAAGCGAAATGTTGGGTACCCCCGGTACTGGGATAGAAGACAAGGTTAAGCCGACACCCCCGATAATGATAGACGCGGAGACTGCCTGGACACCCAGTCGGAGGGCGGCAGGGAGACCGACACAGTCATCGATGAAGGACACGACAAAGATGAGAAGCATTGAGGCCACAATCCAGACGCTCCCTGAAGCCAAGCCCTTCGGCAATACAGGCTTAGACGGCTGCGCGATGACAAGAACACTCGCAGCCGCTATGAGGGCGACCACGACGCTTAAAATGATGGCCAACCCCCCTGTCTGCGGGGTCGGCATCGAATGCAACGTCCGTTCATTGGGTTGAGCCAGTATTGACAAAAACGATTTTGGTGAACATAAACAGTGTGTGAGCCACCAGGCCGATACAAAGGCAAAGATCCCTGGAAGGGCAACCATCATGACCGACATACTGACACTGTCACCTTAACTAGGCCACCACTCTCAATGGGCCTGTCTCCAGACAGAGGAGACCTTTCTTGTTGTTGGGGAAGCTCTATGACTCATTTTTGCTTCGAAATCAAGACGTAAGAGTTTTGCTCAACCGTCCACACGTCCTACATCACGATAAAACGCGATCAGCTCAGGGACCGCTTTTTCGAAGGAATACAAGGCTTGATATCCCAATTCATGTGTGATGGTCCGCGAACTGTACCACGCACAGCCGATGAGCTTTGTCAGTTGCTGCGTCGTCAAGGGTGCAGAGCTCCGACTGATAGCCTGGAGCATATCGCCGCATCGCGCACCGCTTTTGAGTATCCAGAGGGGTACTTGCCATCGAGGAGGCGCCTTCCCCAATCCGGCTCGTAACCAGTCGTAGAGGTCGGTCACGCAATACGGTTCGCTATCGGCTACGATGTACGCAGACCGCTTAAAACATGGCGCACGAAGACATAGGAAGATTGCCTGTACAAAATTCTCGACATGCAAGAGGCTTCGAACCGCCGAGAGACGAGGCAAGACCGGAAACCTCCCGTGATCGATCGCCTCGATCATTCGATACAGGTTGCCTTTCTTTGTGGGACCATAGACCATTGGAAGACGAAGCGAGACGGCAATGAGGCCATGTCGCTCTGCGTACTCAGTGACAAGTTGCTCCGCTCTCCATTTCGACCGACCGTAGGCAGTCTGAGGATTGGGAGCCTGTGTTTCATCGACACATCCGCTCGTCTCTTCGCCAAAAACTTTGACCGAACTGGCAAACACGATGCGGTTTACTCCCGATCTCACGGCTGCATCCAAGACGTGTTTCGTGCCTTCGACATTGACGGTCTCATAGTCTTTATCCGCTCCGGAATCATCGATTGCATGGACCTTGGCCGCCAGATGCACAATGGCTCCGCAGCCTTTCGCAGTCTCTTCGGTCTGTGACGCATGACGGATGTCGGCCGCGATCGTCTCAACTTCCGGAGGAAACGGCGGACACCGAGTCGGTTCGCGAACGACCGCTCGTACCTGGCACCCCGAGCGATGAAGTCCCCGAACCAGAGATGAGCCTAAAAATCCCGAGGCGCCCGTCACTAGAACGCGCATGAGTTGTCAATGAAGTCTATCAATACCCAGTAACTTTGGCGGGAGAGGCTCTCATTAAGAATCATGAGCCCCTCCATGAAGCAGTTCATAATACAGAGCCAAAGTTTGCTGTATCACCAGGGTCGAAGAAAACTCCTTCACGACCATTTCTCTCCCTCGATGGCCCAGCTCATTTCTCAACTCCTTATTCTCCAACAATATTGTGATCGCATCCGCTAAAGCCGTTGCGTTCCTGGGAGGGACAAGAAGGCCGTTTACGCGATGGCGGACGACTTCACGACAACCAGGAACGTCGGTAGCGATAATGGGTTTACCGCATGCGGCCGCTTCCAGCAGACTCACGGGCAACCCTTCGCGATAGGATGGCAATACGACAACCGCGGCATGTCCCAATACGGTAGGCATGTCGCTTCTGTGTCCCCACCACTCGATCACCTTTTCTTCCTGCCATCGCTGTAGCTGCTCCGGCTGAATGCTTGCCGGATTGTCTTCATCACATCGCCCCACAAGCACAAAACGAACTCCAGGTTTCTGGCGTCTTATCAGCCGCGCGGCTTCCAGGAATTCACCCACGCCCTTATCCCACAACATCCGACCGGGCAAGAGAACAATCGGCTGCACGCTCTCATCGGACGTCGGTCTAAACCTGTCGGTATCGACTCCCGTCCCTCGGATCACTCGTGTTTGACTTTGCCGTACAACGTGATCCCGCACTAACTGAGCCTGATCCTCTTCGTTCTGGAATACAGCGATCGAACCGGCGGATCGGCAAGCCGCATTCAACCCGACCTTTAGGCCTAGACGGAGCAGCCTCGCTCTAAACTCTTCACTCGTGTAGGTGTACCCTAATCCGGCAAAAACATTGACCACGGAAGGAACGCCTACAAGACGGGCGGCTATAGTTCCATAGAGAATCGGCTTGATGGCCACGTGATAGACGAGATCTGGTTTTTGAGCACGGTAGAGCCGAGCCAGCTCCACAACTGTCAAAACCTCTCGAATCGGATTCACGCTTCGGCGAAGAAGACTGATAGGAAAAAGTTTGAACCCTTGACGGCAGATCTCCTGACCGTGCTCTTGGACACGCATCGCGAGCAATACTTCGAACCCCGCATCCCGCGATGCTCGTGCAAGTTCTATCCAATGCAGGCGAAAATACCAGTCCTCCGTGACTAGAAATAAAATCTTCGGAGCAGAGCGAAACTGGAACGTCACGACTGAAGTACTACTCCTGAGTTATATTGTGGGTCTACGATGCTGAGATCAGAAGGCCACACACATTCGGAGCCTAAGCTCCTTAAGTCCAAATACCGGTTCTCTTCGTCGCGCGGGACTGACGCATACCATCGCTCTACTTAAAGCAGTCAACAGGATCCGTATTCATGTGATTTGATTCGCATCCATACTGACTGCCATTCGCTTCGAACCCGATCGTTGGCTACCTGAAATGATCGTCGCGACCATCGGTTTAGCGTACCGGCCAAATCGAGCAGAACGTCACGTCCAAACGCAAGACTATGGACTAGCAATCCATGCATGAACGTCATAGCAGAAGGCAGATCGTTCACTTGCCGTAAAAGTCTGCGGCAATAGTTGACCCGACCTTTCCCCAATTTGATGGCAGAGACTTTTTCCATACGATACCCCAATAGCACTTCCTCTAGCGCCGCAAAGCGACTGTGTGAAAAGCTTCGAAGAAGGAGCGCTTGGTCTTCACATCGTATATCTTTCTCCGCGTAGGGATGAGCCATGAACCATGTCCGTTTGCCCATCCATGTAGGGTGGGCAAGCGGAAAGCCCCACCACGGTCGTCGGCAAATGGCCTCGTGTGAGCAAGCCGTTGGATAACAACCAACTATCTCCCCCTCTCCCTTGAATACCACAGCGCCGGTCCCCAGCAGATCAATGTCGCGATGCCTCTCGAGAAACTGGACCTGCCGCTCGAGGCGTTGGGGATATGCCACATCGTCCGCATCCATTCTGGCGACATAGTATCCCTTCGCGAGACGCATACATTGATTCAAGCGAAATGGCAAACCCATATTCCCGGATGGTTCTTGAATGAGCCGGATACGGGGATCTTGGATTTGTGAGAGGACCTCTCGTGTTCCATCAGTCGAACCATCATCAGCCACGAGCAGCTCCCAGTTCTGATACGTTTGGGCAAGAACCGACCGCAACGCCAGTCCGACAGTTGCGGATGCGTTATGGACCGACATCGCCACGGTGACAAGAGGCTGTTCCACCTCTTAACGCGCCTACCAGGATACAGTTAGGTTTTCGTCCAATGTTTTGGTTGATTGAGCATCTGTCTGCCTAAGTCAAGCGCATTGCGAGTCAGCTGTTCGCCGAACAGACGCCACAACAGCAGCCGCAGATACACTTTGACCATCGACCATATCCAAAGGCTGGACGGGAGTCTCTGCCCATGCATTCGCTGGGCTTGCCTCGCCTCAACCAATACCTGTAGCGCAGCATTTGGTCTGCTACTGATGCCCCCTTGCCGAACACCGGCAATAATTAGATCCGGAATAAAGAGCGCGTCCGCATGTTTCAGCTCTCGCAACAACATTTCATAATCCCCTGCTATGCGGAAGGATTCGTCGAACCCACCATACTGCTCAAACATACTCCGGTGATGCATCATACCGGGATGAGGAAGGCACATGCTTGCCTGGAATTTCCGTTTCAGAGTTTGCCAGGGTGCTCCAACCGGATAGAGGTGTTCGCCTTGATTGTTAATCAACATGTTTTGTCCATAGACCACCCGAATGCTAGGGTACAGGAGCTTTAACTGTTCACCGATCCGAACTAAGACGTTTGTGTCCCAGAAAAAATCATCCGCCCCCAGGAAGCAAATCCACTCGCCACCTGCCCTCGATATAGCCTTATTCCACGCGTGATAAATTCCTCGATCTGGCTCCGAAATCCAATAGCGAATCTTCTGACTATTGGTCTCCAATAACTCGACTGTACCGTCCTTCGAACCTCCGTCAATGACTATCAACTCTTTTCTAGGATAGGTTTGCTGCGCGACGCTGTCGATACACTGTTGCACTGTCGATTCATTGTTGTACGTTGCAACAACAATCGATATTAAAGAGATGTCCCAGTCTGAGCGCTCAGCGATTAGGGTTCTCGACATATCACAATATCATTAAGGATATCATTTAGGACCCTCCGCACGTCAAAATTCACAGTGGATAACTTTGCTGCGACGGGATCAGCTTAGTTCGACAATTGCTGCTCATGGCGGATCATTTCTCGTATGACATCCTGCATTCTCATTTTGGCTTCCCAGCCCAGCACACGCCGAGCTTTCTCCGCCCGCCCCCGGCTGTGACGAATTTCCGACGGACGAAATAGCTTGGGATCTTGGAAGACGTATTTGCGCCAGTCTAGACCCACCTCGGAAAAAGCTGTCGTGACAAACTGTTCGAGTGAATTCGACTCGCCGGTGGCAATAACGAAATCATCCGGAATTTCGGTCTGGAGCATACGCCACATCGGATCAACATATTCTGGGCTCCATCCCCAATCCCGCTCGATTCCCATGTCTCCCAATATCAACTTCTCGTCGACGCCGTTGGCAATTCGTACCGCTGCCTGGACAACCTTTCGAGTCACAAAACGAGGCGGACGCAACGGCGATTCATGATTGAACAAAATACCGTTGCAGGCAAAGATTCCATACGCCGACCTGTAGTTGGCAGTCAGCCAGTGTGCTGTAGCTTTCGCAACTGCATAAGGACTGCACGGCTGAAAAGGCGTAGCCTCATCTGCGGCTGTCGAAGCAGTGTCGCCAAAACACTCGCTGGAAATCGCATTGTAGAACCGTACGGATTTGCCGAGAAAACGAATCACTTCAAGAAGATTGAGCGTACCGGTCGCAATACTTTCGAGTGTTTCGGCAGGTTGTTCGAAAGAGAGGCCGACCGAGCTTTGGCCGGACAAATTATAGATCTCATGAGGATCACTTTGGCTGATGACCTGGAGAACACTTCTGAAATCGTTCGCTGCCATGGACACGGTCTTCACGCGCCCCAGTATCCCTAATCGCAATAAATTACCAAAAGTCGAAGCTTGGGCATCTCGGGAGGTGCCCCACACCTCATATCCCTTTTTCAGGAGAAAGTGCGCAAGATAAGCACCGTCTTGACCTGAAACACCACATATCAAGGCACGTCGCATTTCAGGACTTTCAGGACAGTTTTTTATACACGTCGAGGGTTTCAGCAGCACATCGATCCCAGGAAAAACATTTCAAGCGTGCACGGCCTTTCTCTATCAATCGTTTCCTGTGACTATCTGACATGACGACGCGTTCGATTGCCACGCGAATCGCTTCAACATCACCCGGATGGAAGTACTCGCCCGCATCACCCACGACCTCGGGAATTGAGCTCGTGTTGCTACAAACGACCGGGCAGTCATAGGACATGGCTTCCAATGGTGGAATACCAAATCCTTCATACACAGAGGGGAATATAAATGCACTGGCACACTCGTAGAACCTCGCCAGCAACTGGTCGTCCCCCTCAAATTGTCTGACTTGACGAACATCCAACCCAAGCGTTTGCATTACTTTCAACTCATCCGCTGTGAACGCGCCTCCACCAAAGCAGATCAGTTTATAGTCCGCCTTGAGACGGGATGAAGCGCCGTACGCTTTAAGGAGAGAAAGAAAATTCTTATATCCCCCACGATTACCGACATACAACAAAAAGGGTTCAGAGATAGGCACTACCCTGTCCTTGACTCCGTCGCTTGCCCCTGCCATCAAATCAAATCCCAGATAAATCACTGAGGTTTTGTCCGGGGATAACCCAAGAATTTCAAACGCGTCGCGCCGCGTGGATTCGGAAATGCAGATAACGTGATCCGCACGTTCTGCTGCCAGCGCTTTGTATTGTGCGGTCTTGTCCGTTCGTGGAAAGCTCGATGCACACTTCTCGTGAATCATGTCGTAAATCGTGAGTATGCGCCGTGCACGTCGTGGGTTCAGGCGATACGGGGAGTAATATGTTTCATGCACAATATCCGGTGCCATCGCCCGAATCATCAAGGTGCCCAAGAGCGTGTTAAGCCGACACAGAATGCCGGAACGATGATTAAATGGGGCCCGGACCCCTGACACAATGTTCGCGGGGACGTTCGCCAGATAGGCATTGATGTGCATGGGAGCAGCAATGGAAACCTGGACACCGGCTTCTTTAGCAATGCGCGGGGCAATCTCGCAAAAATACCGAGAGATCCCACCATAAGTCTGTGAGCAGAATATTTGCGAATCATAAGCTATTCTCATCTGTTGGACGCGGGCCACATCAGCCAATGCCCTGCAACATCAATTGATGATCACTCATCGTTTTTGACCCCAAGCGCCGGCGGATCCACCAAGGCGCCACCTGCGAGACCCATTGTCCCGAGACAAGTTTCAGCAGTCGTTCATTCACCGGTGCCTTGGAATAGACATGAAGCCCATTAGCACTCGCAAAACAAAGGCCTAGCCTTCCACCCAAAATTTCTAAAGTCCGCCGTTGAAAAAACCCGATATGTTGTCCCGTAGAAAATGCGTAGTACCACCATGAGCCCGGCAAGGGTGGAGGGCCTTCGTATAACTCGGTGGTAAATAGCATCATTGGCGCACCCGAGAACTTCAGCGTTTCTTCTACAAATGCGACAGGGTCCCGAAGGTGTTCCATAACCTCCATGGCTGTAACTGCACGGCACTCCCCTTTCGTTTGATGATATTCAAACCCTGGAGCAAGTAGGTTGTCACAGTGTCTGTCGGACCAGTAGAAATCAAACCCCAAATCCCGCATTAATCGAGTCAGCATACCGTAGCCACCCGCAGCATCGAGATACCGACCATCACCGCGCTCGCCCACTATCCAATAAAGCACCCCAGGAAGTTGGCGTGCGATGGATACATTGCGCATAACCAATCCGGTGTCCGCTGCAGCTATTGCACGAGAATAAGCTTCATCCAACCAATACGCCTCATGGGCCCGCAGAAATCTACAATGCTTGCAGACCTCGTATCGCGCCTCGTATTTATTTAAAACTGTTGCAGTGAAGCAAAACTCCATTGCCTCAGAACAGATGGGACAAGCCATGCGTCAGTTCCGCTCAGGAATTGGCACCCTCATGGGAACCATCTTCTTGTAGATGTTCTTCACCGTCGGTATCCGAACGTACATACGCTCACTAAACTCGTCTTCTTAAATATTCCGCTAACGGCCATCCCCCTCACGCAAGACCGCAACAATGTTCTGAAAGGCAAACAGTTCACATCGGACTGGACTATAGTGGTCAATTCTTTGGAGTCCTCCTGGAAGTATACGATGGAACTGGTACTGCGGGAGCAGTTCAATGAAATCCTTAAAGAACACTCGAGAGACAACGTTCATTTCATTGAACTCAAACTGAATCGCTTTGAAGATCCTAGAGCGAATGGCATTAGTACCACCCTTTAAAACATTCAGCTCGTATCCTTCCGTATCAATTTTTAATAAGTCGACGCATGCTAATCGCTTCTCCTCGATAAACTCGTCCAATGTAATGACATTGACTTCGTAGCCCGTTGACTCATCCTGATGAATGCTTTCTATTACTTCTCGATAAATAGAAGCATGCACGGTCCCACTCCCAGAACGACGGTCGTAAAGCATCTGACGACCCGGCCGATCCCCGATTGCATAATTAAATGGAATGATGTTTCTATGATGCTCTATATTGGAGACTAACCTCTCAAACGTACGTGGGTGAGGTTCAAAAGCAAAAATTGTCGCTGATGGGTTAATACCAACAACATCCCTTGAATAGCCACCGACATTTGCTCCAACATCAAGGACGATGGGGTTGTCCTTGCTCTTCAGGCACTGACGGAGAAACATAAACTCTCCGCTAATATGGCCATTTTGATAGTTCAGAACACCTAATCCTCGTAATCCAAGGTCGAAAAGTAGGATGTTCAATTTTCGAAATCGCGGACGCCCAAAAAGAGAACCATACATCCTAAGCAATGTGCTGTACACGGAAAGCCCTCGTGAGCAGACAAGCTCTTAGTTTCATCCGGAACATTGGTCTCGTCTCCTTATGGATGACATCGATTAGTAAAGCAGCCACTGCTTGCGAAATAAGGGTTGCCACTGCGGCGCCAGCTCCCCCGTATCGTGGAATCAATAAGAAATTAAGGGCTATGTTGGCCACCATTCCCAGAAACACGCGCTGAAAAGCGAGCAATTGACGATTGTCTGCGAGAAACCACTTCCCGCTTGCCACCCCAAGAAACACAAATAAGGCCGTCCAAATGTGGATGGATAGGATTTTCCCTGCCTCTAGATATTCCAGTCCAAAAAGCACCTCCACTATTTGATCTGCAAGAAATGTCACCGGGATCGCAACCACGAGCGCGAGCATAACCAGAATGTCGTAGAGCCTTTGGAATTGCTCAAGGTAAAGGGCTTCGCTCGTCTTCTTCGCGTCGAGCAATGCCGGGAACACCGAACCCACGATCGCCATTGGAAGGAAATACCACGCTTCACTGATACGAACGGCAGCCGTGTAAATACCCACCGCCTTGTCGTTGAGCATCTGCGCCAGCATAATCTGATCGATGCGCATGTACACCATGACGGCAAGCCCAGAAAGGATGAGCGGCCAACTATCTTTCAGCAAATTTTTGGCACGAGCGACACTGAATCTCCATGCGCGTATTCTTCCTCCGACCCACTCGTACATAAGGAAAAGCATGATTGCTGTCATGAAGCCTTCGAGGAAAGTGACCCACACAAACGCAAGAAGAGAAGCGCCGACCAGGATTAGCCCCATCTTTGCCGCCGCAATCGTCACAAATACGGCGTTCTCCGCCCACACCGCGTACTTGGACTGTACCTGCGATTCGAACCAGCATTTTATGCTTTCACTTGCTTTAAAGAGCAGCGTGAGACCGATTATGGCGACAACACTGATTGCAGACCGGTCGTGTGGTCGGAAGATGGGGATTAGAACGAGCACGAGAGAAAACGCTATGATTCCACCTACAACCTGAAGCGCAAAACTGCTACCGAGAGTCTCGGAACTGCTTTGGGGATCACTGACAATATCCCGAACTACAATGCCGGGAAGACCAAGCGTCGAAAGGGCACCAAGAAGCGAAACGAAGGCAATCGCGAAACTGAAGAGCCCGAAGTCTTCCGGTCCCAAATATCTGGCTACCCATACGGTCACGAATAGCCCAATACCCATGCGCAAAAACTTATCGCTAAAGAGCCATGCCGTATTGCTCAATATCTTCAAGAAGTTTGGTCGGTGTTCAATCCTCGCGCGAAGCGGTGCGGGTAAAAAACGAACCCAGAACGGATTTGTGTGAGAATCAAGCACAGTGCCTTACAATTCTATACAGCGATCGGAAGGAGAGAACTTAATCGGGAGATGTCAACGCCTTGCTTTCAGTACATCCTCATACAAGACCATGTAGCGATGGCTCATCTTCGTCAAATTGTATTCTGAGACCGCCTTTTCTCTGGCGGCCCGCCGCAGTTGACCTGGTTGGGGATGTCTTGTCAGCCACCGTATCCCTTCGGCCAAATCAGCGGAATCAAAGGGTCTGGCCAGCCAACCGTTTCTTTGGTGTTCGATCATGTCGGGCAAGCCGTGAATTGCGAAGGCGGCACATGGCGTCCCGCAGGCAAGAGCTTCCGCGACGGTATTGGGAAGATTGTCCTCGCGGGATGGACATACAAATACATCGGCGGCGGAGTATGCCATCGCCAGGCTAATATCGTCGGCCAAGCTACCTAATCGCCGGACACTGATATATGAGAGATTTTCTAAAGACAACATTCCTTGGCCGAATAAAAGTAACGTACAGGGTTGTTCCAACTTCTTAAGCGCATCGCACAACAGATCTCCCCCCTTGCGTGGATCCGTCAACCATTGAGCTCCAAAAAGTAGCACTGCTCTATCCGTCGGCAAATTAAAATATTGGCGAGCCATGTTATGGTCAATCGGCTTAAACATATCCGTATCGAGCCCATTAGGAATCACTTCGATGCGCTTGCCGGCAAACAAGCTGCTTTGCTTGGCCGTCTCAGCTAACCATCTGCTGGGCGTGACGACTGTAATATCGAGTTCTCGGAATGCCTTGTCCTTGCGGCGCATCAGTCTATGAGAATAATCATCCTTCCTTTGGCTGCTCAACTGTGGACAATAGCCGCATTGCTTCTTATATCCTTCGCAGTCACCCACATAGTGGCACCCACCGGTAAAAGCCCAGGTGTCGTGAAGAGTCCATACGATTGGACAACGCAATCGGGAAAGCTCCTCCACCCGCAGCATACCGGCACCAACCCAATGCAAATGCACGAGCTTTGCTCGGAAACGATTGAGAGGCGTGCGCAATGGATTCGCCCAAAAGGCCGGTGAGAATGTGACCCGCTGGCGTTCGGGGTAAAAGCGCAAAGGAATCTGGTCGAGATCAACAAACCGCTGCACCAAAATACCCTTAAGAGAGTTGTGCAAATGTCCGGTAATGCCTGGATCAAAGTCTTCTTTGGTCAACGTCAAATAGTGTGCTGCAGGGTAACGATGGCGGATTCCACAAAAAATACGAAAGGCCGCTCGGGCCGCTCCGCCACTTTTCTGCGAAGTATTCACCACAAGGATGTCAACGTCGTGGATGGAAGGATTGATCCGGCTCCTTACCTTGGTAGCCAATCGCCTTGCCTTGTGGTAGAGCATACCTGCTACGTTTCTTGCTTGTCGAACGGCAACCTTGTGGAAAGGTGGTTCCGGCGGCGAGAAAGCCTTATAAAAATTTTTAACCAGCCTCGGATCGATGCAGTCGGCACGACAAAACGAGCGAGGCACCCATTTCTCATCAAGTCTTTCATGCTCACGGCGTGGGTCAACACCGCAATGGCTGCCTGAATTATCGAGCCCAATATTGCGCACAAGGCTCTTCACCGGGTAAATGCAATGCATATTGTTGGCGTGGTGCGCATAACAGAAACGAATGGCCCAGGAATCAATGCGGCCTTCGTACTGCAACTTAAGAAGCTGCGTCATGTCGGGGCCGCCTCTATTAAATGCTTCCTGCCCGGCCTGATCCCGCATAAAAGCGCTGTAATAATCCATATGCCAATTGATTTGTTTCCAGCGGTCGGCCCAGGTGCCCCATCCCCAGGAGCAGCATCGAAAGGAGACATACGTATCCCATGGATAGTCACTCGGGATGGGCATGGTCTTGGGCGGAAAATTATAAGCGCCGATGGAAAACGCCTTAGGATCATTCTTATAATGAACAAGAGCCGCGTTCATGTATTCGAGAAAGTGCGGCGAAGTCACGAGGTCGTCTTCAATCACGATTATGCTTTCGTGTGTTTTAAGAATATCCGTAACTCCTGCGATAATGGAATCGGCAAGGCCAACGTTACACTCGCGCTCGATGATCCGCACCGAGGCAAAGCCGGAGGCTTGGCGCACGAGACTCCTAACGGCTTCGACGGCCGACCGATCCTCATCATTCTTGGGACCATCGCAGTAGATCACCAGCTCGGTCGCACTGGCTAACGTATTTTGACCCAAAGCGTTAAGCGTCGCTCTTGTATGTTCTGGACGTTTATATGTAAACAAGGCGACGGGAGTATACACGGGCTATTTAAGCTCTTGGGTATGCGGGTTACGGGGTAGATCAATAATCTCCCATCCACGCCGTGTAAAGATTTCTTTGTCTTCGGCATCCATAGGACAAATAAAAAATCCGATCATGAGCATGTTGTAGTCAGCCAATCCCTCACGGCACAGTTGATCTTTCCCCTGTATGATATTTACAAGTTGAGAAGTCCTGTCAATCGGTGTGTAAATAGAATCAGGCGGCGACCTCCTGGTGG
>JBBIKN010000029.1:0-32271 GCA_037445435.1 Nitrospira sp.
GTCAGTGCCTGCACACAAGTGCGTTGGGCCTAATGTCGGACAGGCTCCTAGGGTACAAAATAGTTTTTCCACAGCTAGTGGATTGTGCTCACATGGATTACTGCCTTGAACGGGGCATCGAGGTTTTCTCCAGTGACGGAGAAAGAAATGTCGAATTTAGAGACGTCAGGAGGCACTATGAGATGTATCGATACACCCTAGACTGAGCTGGATGTTGATATTGGAAGAATGTCAAGTATGTTGGCTCCACTTAATTGTGTCCTGTTCGGATTGGTGTTATTTATGCTGGTGCCATCAAAGTAAAGCGTAACATTATTGTTTGACGCTATAGCCAAGTACACTGCCTTCTTAAGCGGAACCTGCCCAGTGTTTTGTACCCCGGTAAGTAATACACCTTTATTCTCTTGACCAATGGCTAAACTGGTCTCCACTTCTGCGGTGTCAAAAATCTTATTGCCAATAACAAGTTGTATCTTAGGTCGGCGGCTTGCGATTTCTTTTTCATGCTGTAATTGTTCCTGTTGCAAAGACAGTAATCCTTTTGAGGTTTCAAGGCTCTTAGCCACGACGACCTGCTGTTCTTTCTGAAGAGAAAATAGCTGCTTCGATGTTTCAAGATTGTCGGCCATGATTCGTTGTTGAGCCTGAACTGTATCAACCACAGCCTGTAACTGTGTCCGGCTGACGTCTAGGGCTTGAGTTTGTTGCTTTCCATCTGCAATTGCTTGCTGTAGCTGAGAAACCGCGACAAAGAACGACGCCACAGCTATGAAGGCTGCGACTATAGCAACTCCAACACCCACTAAATAAACTTGCGACATCGCCAATCTTCAATTGAGCCCAATCTAGGGATATAACCCAGTCCTTGAGTAAATAGGTAAGTAGGCCGAGGAAAATGATTGGGAGCGAAAGCGTAATAATCCAGAGCAAATGCCGCCCCATACGCACCAGATGAGATCGGTCCTGTTATGAGAACTGGTGAAAGAAATACCTCAAGTTTGAGGGAGATTCAATGCCCATCAGAAAGGGGTTGTGGTGGGTAGGCGGGTACACATTTGCGGTTTATGCTTTCCCATTGGTTTCTCGCTACAGTAGAAACAGCTGTAGATCAAAGGCCCGTTCGGTGAACCAGACGAGTGCAATGGCGATTACCGCGACTGATCCAGCGATGAGGACTAATCGAGCAGGCCACTCAGACCGGCTGGACGCTTTAGCTGCTGCTATTATGCCCGGAGGCATCAGCCGTTCTTCTGGGTGAGCGCTTCCACAGACGTGTTCAGCAAGTGCTTGCGGTCGGCCGCTTCAAGCAACGCAGTGGCTTGATAGTTAGGCAATCTGAAATATTCCGGACGATTGGATACCTTGAGCGTATATTCTTCTTTCTTTGGGTTCTTTCCCAAGAGATACGTCATGGTATCGCCCGTTTTCCTGGTGAGAGTAATCGTGAGTGACGGTTTCTCCAAACCATACTCTCGATTGACTTCACGGCCCAGCACCTTGTCGAAGGTCAGATCGGCCAACGACCGAGCCAGTTTCTCTACGACATCGGGCTTGATCTCCAGTTGGCGACCGGTTTTCAGCTCTTTGGCCTCCCAGACCGGTGGGGAGACAGCGGGATGAGATCCATTGTCCGTCTGCTTCTCAGGAGAGGGAGGCGTGGGCTGTGCGGACTGTTCGATTTGAAGCCCGGACACCTCAAGGGCTGTGATGTCTTTCTGCGCCAACCGAAGGATCGTCTTGTCCTCCCAGTCGGCAAGTTGCACCGGCATCTCGTACGCCGCCAGCTCAAGCGCGAAAACGGCGTCTTTGTTCTCTGTACGAACGTAGCTCCGGCGTGGCCCTGGTGAGGAACCCAGATACAGGGTCGCTAACGTCTTGTCGTTCTCGGCTAATGTGATCCGCCGCTCGAAAGCCTCATCACTGACTTTAAACCGTGCTTTAGCACCGGCCGTCGTAGCGATCGGTGCGTCGATCTTCGAGCTGGTAATCTTTTCCAACATGGTGCTCACCCGATTCGAATCGGCAGGAAACTTTCCCAGTTCGGGAAGAAGCCACGTATCCCCTTCTTTGACGAGTACGACTTTGGTTTGGTCGGGCCCTTCGAGCACCACGCGGTTGATCTGGTTTTGCGCGACCTCAACCAGCGGTACTGCTCCAGGCTGCATGGATGGCCAGAGCATAGGGAGGTTGAATCCCACCGCCATCACAATCTGAACTGCCAATAGCATTCCGAGCCACGTCACCGTCTTCGGCATGAATCACGCCTCCCTGAGAACTTGTTGGTAACGTCGTTGGTCGGCTGTTGCAACACGACGACGCCAGATCCAGACTGTTAGGAGGCCGATCAGCGCAAGACCGTAATTCGCCGATTCCCATAGCTGTTGACGCCCATCCGGTAAGGGGTCGAGAGTGCGAGCCAGCTGGGTGCGCCCTCGCAACATCAGCAGACTTCGATCCTCCAACGACCAGTCGACGGCGTTTTGAATGAATGCCAATGGTTTTGTGTAGCGTGTCCCGAGCCCTTGAGAGACGAGCTCGATCATCATGTCCGACGCGAAGGTATTGCTGGACACCAGGATCAGGCGCGCCGACTCCGGCGAGTGGTCGATTATTCCCGTCACGTGCGCAGCCGTCTCCTTGTCCGGTCCGGCGTCGCCTGCCTCCTTGACGAGCGGAGACTCTTTCCCTTGATAGAAGGAGTCGAATCGCCCTTCAATCGCAACCGCCATCAAAGATTTCTCCTGTTTGTCGCCCACGGGGAACCCCGTGTCGGGGTAAGCTTGGTAGTCGGGAAGGATATTCAGGCTGTCCGATGTCCAGCTTTTCGCGGAGCTTCGCGCGAGTTCAGTCACTGTCCGCCCTTTATTTTTCTGCGTATCCACCGTCACTGGTGAGGCCCAATTGAGCGTCAATTGGCCAAGAGAAGCGGTAATGGTGGAGTCCTTACTGAGTCCTTCCATTCGCAAATCGGGAAAGTGCGGATAGGGAAGCATGCGGATCTCGTGTATGGTAATCCCTCCGAGCTGGCGTTCCACTGGAACCGGCAAGGCTGCGTTTTGTGGGTCAAGCACCATGGTCTCTTCAATGGTGAGCCCGTGGTGAGCCAACCATTCCCGAATTTCGGAAGAATTCTTGGTCGCAGCCAGAGTGCCGGCAATTTGGATATTGAAGGGGGAGGCGGTGATGATCACACTGCCACCCTGCATTAAGAACTGATCGAGGGCGAAACGCTGTTTCTCATCGAATTGACCTGGCGCGAGTACCAGGAGTAAATCAGCGTCTTCGGGGACTCGACCGTTCTTCAGATCGGCTTCCTTGAGACGCACGTGTTCGGCGAGGGCCTTCTCCAGGCCCGTATATCGTTGACTACCGGGTCCGGTTAATGGAGGCTTCACAATCACAACGGTCTTGAGGACACCGGGCGCCAGCCGCCGGAGCGCCGCATCCAACGCATGCTTGAGCTCTTCTTTGCTCAGCGTGGCCGGGACCGGTACCTGCACCACCTCGCCATTCGCCTCCAAGACCATGTAAAACCAGAACGGTTTAGGATCGAGGGGACTGATAATCTGCGGATGGAAGCCATACTTTTGTCTGAGCTCTTCGGCAAGTTGATTGCCTTCTGAATCGGGGTCCACTAATTTTACCGTGAGCCGTTCGCCAGCCGACTTGCCGAGTTCTTTCAGCAGGACTTCTAGCTCCGCACGCAATTCGCGGAGGGCTTTCGGGAGTCGTTTTTCCGATGAAATGTACCCCTTGAATGTCACTGGACCCGTCACGTTCTCAAAAACATTGCCGCCAACTTGGTACGCGCCTGTCACCTTGCGGATTGCGCGGGTGATCGCGTACTCAGGATCTCTTAGTACCACGTCCAAGTCGTCTTCGCTGTAGGCCTTTACCTCGATGAGATCTTGGAAACCCAGCGTTTCGTACTGGTCCCCGTAGGCGATCACCAGGTCAAAATAGGAACTGACCACCGCAGCCTGATATCGATCTGCAGTCTGGAAGGGAACGGGACGAATTCCATACCGGGCCGCCGCCTCCTCTTCAGCATCACGGTCACGGGTAGGATCGATGATCTCCACCCGAGCGTGGCCACCGGAAGCTACGGCATATTCCTGGAGGAGGTCCTTTAGGCGCGGCACGAGCGGCGCCAACAATGGGTGGGTTTTGGCGGAAAAGTAGCCGCGAATGAGGAGCGGCTCACGCAGTTGAGTCAGTTGTTCTTGAGTCGACTGTGACAGCGAATAGAGGTTGCCGTCGGTCATGTCGATCCGAGCGTGCGTGATTGACCCGAGCCAGAGGTTCCCCGCGATAAAATTCGCCAGTGTCAGTCCGGCTATCCAGGCCGATTGGCGATGCCTTTGGCTGGTAGGATTCCCGGCCCAGCGGATTCGTTCAAGCGCGAAGACGTTGAGCGTCAGGAAGATACCCACGATCGAGCAGTAGTAGTAGATGTCACGCAGATCAAGAACACCGCGACTGATGGACTTGAAGCGGGTACCGGTCCCGATCTGCGCAAGTCGGCTGCCTACGTCGTGTCCGAACAGTGTCGTGATGGTCTCCGCGCCGATCAGGTAGAACAAGCCGCAGACCACGGAGGTGAGAATCAACGCGACAATCGAGTTATCTGTTCGAACGCTCATGTACAGACCGATCGCGACATAGGCGGCCGCAAGGAAAAGCGTTGCCACATACCCGCCGACCACCGGGCCCCAATCCAGGGGACCGAGCAGCGAAACAGTAATTGGCAGGGGCAGGGTTAACAGCAGGGCGATCGACACCAACAGCAAGGATGCGAAGAACTTTCCCAAGACCAATTCAAGCGGGCGGACCGGGGCGGTCAGGAGACTTTCGAGGGTACCAGCTGATCGTTCTTCAGCCCAGCTGCGCATCGTCAGGGCTGCCACGAGGAAGATCAGTAACAAGGGAAGCCAATCAAACAAGGGGCGCACGTCCGCGATGTTGCGGGCGAAGAACGTCTCGAACCAAAAGAACATGAAGAGGACCAGCGTCAGGAAGGCGCCGACGAACAGATAGGCCGCTGGCGTTGAAAAAAAACTGCGGAACTCCTTCTTCGTAATGCGACGGATGACAGGGAGGAATTCACGCATATCCAGCCTCCTCGCTCACACGGGCGAAAACGGTTTCGAGATCGTGTCGTTCCGCCCTTAATTCATGTACCCCCAGCCTTGCCTGGGTTAAGGCTGCAGCCACCCGTGGGGCAACCTCCGGAGGGGCATCTAATCGATACTGCCGTCGCGTTTCGTCGGCAGCCAGCTCGGTGACCTTCACGACGCCTTCTATGGATTCGAGCACTGCGCGTGCGTCACCCTCCACGGTAACGAGCAGGGCGTGACTCCGTTGGAGGTCTTCAAGTCGTGAATCGATGACCAACCGCCCAGCACGAAGGATCAGCACACGCTCGCAGATGGCCTGCACTTCCTGCAAAATATGCGTTGAGACGATGACTGTGGCTTTCGCGGCTAACTCGTGGACCAGTTCCCGCATATGGCGGATCTGAGTAGGATCGAGACCGTTCGTGGGTTCATCGAGAATGATGATGTCCGGTTCGTGGAGGATCGCCTGAGCTACGCCGACGCGCTGGCGGTAGCCGCGGGAGAGCGTATGGATGGGTCTGGTGGCTTTTTCGGAGAGGGCAGTCCTACGGATCGCTTGGGCGATCGCACGAGGTCGACGTTCTTGAGATACCCCGTGGAGCGCCGCCTGGTAATCCAGGTAGTCAATCACCGCCATATCCGGCCATACCGGACAATTTTCAGGAAGATAGCCAAGGCGTGATTGGATGGCCGGAGTGTCTCGGCCGATCTCAAGCCCATCGATGCGAATGGTGCCGCCGCTTGGCTCAAGGAAGCCGGTCATCATCTTCATGATGGTGGTCTTTCCGGCGCCGTTGTGCCCTAAGAGACCAACGACTTCTCCACGACCGATCACAAAGCTCACATCATCAACGGCCGTCAGATCGCCATAGCGGCGTGTCAGATGGCTTACCTCGATCATGGAATATCTCCGCTCCGGCGACTCCTTTTGTCAGCGTTCTCCGCTGATCGACAGGAAAATGGTGCTGTTTCCTCGGTTCACTAACAGCAATACGGGCGAGCGAGGAGATAGCTGGCTCGTCAGGTGCTCAAAATCCCTCACGTCCTTGACAGGCTTCCGATTGATTTCACGGATGATGTCACCTCTCTGCAGCCCCGCACGTTCGGCCAAGCTCTCCGGTTCGATGTCCGTCACGACCACGCCGGGGGACGGCTTCGAGCGGCCTGACTGACGGACGTTCTCCACTGTAACACCGGCGAGCGCATGATCTCCCTTTCCACTTCCGTCCCGGTTGGCCTTCGCCAATTCCTTGGGGAGCTCACCGATGGTGACGTTGAGATCCAAGGTTCTCTTGTCTCGCCATATGGAGAGGTGGGCCGTCGTCCCGGGCGTAGTATCTGCCACCAGACCGCGCAGGTGATTCGAGTCTCGAACGGTCACTCCGTTATAGGTGGTAATGATGTCTCCACGCTCGAGTTTGGCTTTCGAGGCCGGACTGTCTTCCATGACATCTCCCACCAAGGCCCCTTTGTTCTCGGCGGCGCCAAATTCCTTCGCCAAATCGGGCGTGACGTCTTGAATGGACACGCCCATCCACCCGCGTATCACCTTGCCGTGCTTGATCAAGCTCTGCATCACACTCTTGGCCATATTGCTGGGAATTGCGAATCCGATACCCATGTAACCGCCGCTTTGGGAAAAAATCGCCGTATTGATCCCGATGAGCTCACCCTTGAGATTGACCAAGGCGCCGCCGGAATTCCCGGGGTTGATCGCTGCATCGGTTTGGATGAAATCTTCATAGTCCACGATCCCCACATTGGCGCGGCCGATCGCACTGATGATGCCCATGGTGACCGTTTGGCTGAGCCCGAACGGATTGCCGACCGCCAAAACAAATTCACCGACATCCAATTGAGAGGCGTCGCCCCATGGAAGTGCCGGTAGGTTTGATGCGTCGATTTTAATGACGGCTACATCGGTCTTAGGATCGGTTCCGATCACCTTGGCTTTGAACGTTCGCTTGTCTGGTAAGGAGACGCTCAGTTCATCGGCCCCCTCGACGACATGATTGTTGGTGATAATGTAGCCATCCGACGTCACGATGACGCCGGAGCCCAAGCCCTGCTGCTGAAACTCGCGAGGGGTCGGCATTCGGCGCTCGAACTCCTCACCAAAGAATCGCCGGAAAAATGGGTCGTCGAAGAACGGGTTTGAGAAACGCTGGCCCTCCTTTGTTTTCTTGATGGACGAGACGTTGACGACGGAAGCTTTAGCGCGCTTCGCAATCGCCACAAAGGGCTGCCCGGACAGCGCTGTGTCCGTAGCCGGCACGTTTGCGAATTGACCCGTGGCCGTTGTCGGTTGAGCCGCCGCCATGTGCGAAGACGACCACAACATGGTCTCGCCAGATACGAGCAGAATTCCTCCGCAGCATAGGGCGATCGTCATACACCAGTGTAGTGCTCTCATGATTGTTCACACACCCTCGACCTCTCGCGACTCAAATCAACACCTCTCAAGCCCTCAGAGTTGACGGGTCATGGCCGATAACGGATGACGAAAAGAGAACGATCGCGAACGAACCGTTCATCACAGTCCGTCCGCGTCGACTAAGGACACATTGATCACCGTTACGCCGCCTCTGGGAGCGACGTGAGATCGATCTGATGAGATGTTGTGCGGGCCGGTGATCCGGAGATGGACACGGTGCTAGATTCGGCGGACAAGGTCCAGCTCACCATCGTAAGCACCGCAAGCGCACCCCCTACCACTAGTCCGGCATAAATGACCGAACTCCAATCCATCATCGTGTTCACCTCCTCTCATCCATCTTCGACACAAGTCGTTTCAGCTTTTAGAATAGGCCGTGCGCCAAAGGACTCACGCACTGTTTGATCGAACAGTCGTCATGGTCCCGACGGTCGGCTCCCTCGTTGCCTCCGCCAGAGCCGGTTTAGCCTGCCCTTACTTATTTTGTTCAGACGCCCTTCTGGTTGTTGTTCTTGCTCGTCGTTATCGGTGCGCCATCGTGTGAACCGCTTCAGTAGTCTCATTTGTCACCTCGCTCGCTTCCATCGCGTACCCTTTGTTCGTTCTCTGAACCGAGGATCGATTCACCTATCGCCTTCTAGTTTGGACCAGGAAAGTGGGGGCGCACCGATGAAGACACCGGTGCGCCCCCTTGATCGGGCACGCTGAAGCAGACAGGAGGACCGGTTAGGTTCCTTCAATCATGATACGCCGACATTTGGCCTCTTCCCGCTTCGGAAAACTGATGGTCAAGAGGCCATGCTTGTGCGTGGCGGTCGCTTTATCATGCTCCACAGAGGATGGTAGCCGGAAGAGCCGTGTGAACCGCCCGGCGGGAATTTCCTGCAGGTGGTATTTCTCCGACTCTTTCAGCTCGACATTCCGCTCACCCTTCACGGTTAGTACCTGATTATTGACTTCCAGAGCGATGTCCTTGGGCTCCCAGCCTGCCAATGCCATCTGAACATAAAACCCGTTGTCGTCTTCCCACGCATTAGAAGCTGGAACCCACATCTGAGTGGCCGCATCAAAAGCTCGCAAGGCGTCATTGAACAGCCGATCGATCTGCTGATCGAACGCATCGGCCCGGATGGTTGAGATCACACTCGGCAAATAAGTGCTCATAACACTCCCTCCTCCTCTCCACGAGAGGTCCTGTTATGGGTTAAGCATTGAAGTTAATGGACCTTAGGGTAGGCCGAACAGGGGTCGGGGCAATCTCTGCCGTCAGTACTCCGCCAGTGTTGGGCCTTACACCAATCCATCTGGTTAAGTATCAGCAACGGGGCTATAGATAAATTGTCGTGGCGAGAAGTCAAGGGGAGGTAATCTCTAATTTATGCTGGTTTATGCTGGATCCCCTGTACATGCTGGTCTGATCGCGTTTAGAAACAAACCTTTCGGCGAGATCAAAATCGATTGTCTCATAGGCTCCGTCACAATCCTCCAATTGCCGCAGAGCACCACTCATAGAGCGATGCCCTGGGTATCGAAGTCATAGGAGCATTCCACTAGAGAGGAAATAGCTGTAAATTGAATGCCCGTTCGGTGAACCAGACAAGCGCAATGGCGACAACCGCCAGCGATCCACCGGTCAAGATTAATCTCGGGTATGACCATGATTGACGAATCAAATAAGCCATCGGCAAGAAGGCGGCGACGATGGCGAGTTGGCCGATTTCCACTCCGATGTTGAAACTGACCAGGCTCAACAACAATGAATCATGAGGCAGTCCAAGATCAGTGAGTACTGCGGCGAATCCGAACCCATGAATGAGCCCGAACCCAAAAGCCACCATCCAACGACGGCTCAGCATCGTGGGATACAGATTGCCGATCCCTGCAAGCACGACTGAGGCGGCGATGGAAGACTCTACCAGGCGAGATGGCAACCTGACGATGTCGAAGGCCGCCAGGCTCAATGTCAAGGAATGAGCGAGGGTAAAGGCTGTGACGATGCCGACGACGTTCCAACACACCGATGACAAATGAGTCGCCGCCTGCCAGCGGTCAGCGACTCGGACCATGACAGCAGGAAGCAAGAGAGCGAGCAGAAAGAGGACATGGTCATAGCCAAGCCAGATGTGCCAGAGGCCCTCGCGAATGAATTGCATGCTCTCGATCCAGCGCGACCGTTTGGCCAGCGAAAATGTTTGAGAAGGGGATTCCTGACTGAAAATGGCGGTGCTGGTTTGTCCGCCTTGGGTCAGACGCAGGAGACCCTTATGTTGTGCATCGGTATCGAACAGCAGTCGGTAGTCCACCATGAGCCGTTCGATGTGACGACCGCAATCAGAACGGAACCTCAGGATTGAGTAAGCTCCATCTGTATGGTGATCGATCAGCTGCTCCTGTACTTGAGTGGCACAGGTGTGTGCGTCCGCGGACACTGCAAGACGAGACAGGGCATAGGCCACGATTTCGTCATGCTTGTTCCGAACCTCTCCCCACGTGAGCTGGCCGTTTCCATCACCGTCTAATCCGATGGCATCGGCGAGGTCACGTAACGCGATGTCCCATTGCCCCTCAACGTGATCGTTCTGAACAGACAGTGAGAGATAGCTGTCGCTGGGTTTATGAGCCCATGCCGGGACGCTCAGCAGAAGCCAGGCAATGACGAACAGGATACGCATCAGAATCTTGCCTCCTGGAGCTGTCTTGCGAGTTGTTGCAGATGAAAGTCTTCCACGCGGTTTCTCTTCATCCAATCAAGCACCGGTTGGGCGGCCGGTAGGTTGTGATCGGCGAGCGCGCTTTCGAGGAGGATCCTGGCGTCCGCCGGTTCCCGCTGAACATTCCAATTGGCCCGAGCTAACGGCAGCGCTCGCTTCGCATCGTGCAGCAACGCCAATGTGAAACGCGCCTCTTCTCTGACATGAACGATCGTTCCACGATCCCGAGCGGCGGCAAAGCGGGCCGCCAGTTCGGCAGTATGGGTTTGGAACGATGACAGGTCCAATGCCTGTTCGGCGAGGGCCAGGCGCAAGAGCAGTCCATCGGGTCTCGTTTCAGACTGGAGTAGGGAAATGACCTCCTGATAACGGCGTTGATCCAGCAGGAAGTCCGCATAGACGCCGAGCAGATATTGATCCTTGATGCCGACCATGAAGGCATCATTAAAATACTGCTCCGCTTCTCGGATGGCTCCGGTTCGGGCCGCTGTTTCAGCTAAGATGGTCGCAATCCAGATGCGCTCACGCCCTGAGAGCGCCGGCTTTGACAGAGCCTGCCTGAGCAGCTCTCGACTTTTCGCCGATTGTCCTGTCACGCCGTCAATATCGCTCAGACATCCAAGCATCACGTGAGAGGCAGCCAACCGTGCGAGCCGCTGACAGGCTCGGCTCGCCTCGTCGTAGCGGGCCTGCACTTGGAGGATCGACGCTTTACTCAGCCAGGCTTGGGCATTGGTCGGTTGTATAGCCACCACCTGATCAAGATCGGTCAGGGCTTGGTCGAACTCATGGGCGTTCTGCCTGATCGTTGCACGGAGGAGGAGCACGGCAGATGGTGGAGACGGTTCGTTCCACCAAGGACTGAGGACAGCCTGGGCTTGCCCAAGGAAACGGGGATCGCCTTCGGATCGTCCCTGTTCGATGTAACGAGTAGCGAGTTGCACGGCCGAGTCAAGACTATGGGGATTCTGTCGTACGCTCGAACGCAACATGGCAAGCTCTCGTGCGACAGGATCAGCGGATTTGAAGGTGAGTCGTTCGAGGACTTGTGCATCATCCGTTGGGCGATAAGGTTCGGAGGCAGCTCTGTCGGACAGGCTTAATATGAACCAGCCGAGCAGGGCGAGCACGATGAGAGATCGCAACCGAATCATGAGACTACTCTCGTGAATAGGTGATGGGAATGCGCATGGCGATTTGCTGTCGGTCCAATGGGTGATCGAGTTGCAGCGGGAATGCCCGTTGCACGAGTGCCATCGCTTCCTGATCGATGCGATCCAGGCCTGAACTCTTCACGACCGCAGAGCCCAGCAACGCCCCTTCCCGTGAGACCACGGCCTTGACCGTGACCTTAAGAGGACGCGAGTCGTCGAGTGACGGACGAGAAGATCGCTTGAGTTCCTCCAGCCGGTGGAAGATCGCTTGCTGAAGCCAGCTGTAGTCTGGCCTCGTCGTAGAAACAACTGTGGCGTCTGATACCGTAGCCGATTGTAGCGATGGCTGAGCTATTTCCGTAGGCGGTGTGTTTTCTCCGCTGGAAGTGGTGGCCGCTGTTTCCTGTAGGGGTGATTCTTGTGTCATCCAGCCAATCGGCGTTTCAGTCTGTTGTCGTGGCGGTTCTGTTGCCTGGGTCAGAGTAGGGGGCGGTTCATTCGGTATGGATGTTGTGGCTGCCTCCCTCCGTGAGGTGACCGGTGAGGAATCGTCCGGCGTGGATTTCGGCGTGACCGGTGCTCCGGTCTGTGGGGTCAGTGGGGTGATGCGTTCAGCAGATGGGATTCCATGGCGGATTGTGCGGCCGGTGTGAAAGACGGTGGTTGTGCGATCTGGTTGCTTCGCGACGGCTGATGAGGTGGTATCAACGATGGGCACCGACTCGTCGGTCGTTTCTCTCGATTGCACGAGCGCAACCTCCCAGTGAAACGGTTTTTGAGGAATCGTCATCAGTGACTGGCGGAACAGCGAGAGAAAGCAGAAAAGCAAGAGCCCATGGAGAGCAAATGAGATCACCCAACCGCGTAGGAATTGTATCCTCAATTCTTGTGTTGTTGTCTCCGGATTCACGTCTTGCCCTCGATAGCGCGGGTGCCGCATTTGTATGCGGCACCCGTTTGGTGATGGTTAGAAGGCCTCCCGAGGATCAATGTGACGACGATCTCGGCCATCGAATGGAGCGGGGAGGAATGGGAACTCCTTGGCGATCCCGTTGGCCGTCTTGTTACCGCCGACCGCTCCGATGTTGAAATTCACACCGTCTCCGAGATTCGGCACGGCGGGGTTGGTCAGGATGCCGGCCACGACACGCAAGGCGACATCCGTGACATCGTCGTTCGGTCTGCGGCCGTTCGGCCAACCGGCTTTGTCCGGCGTCGCATTACCGCTCGCGTCATGGGCAAGAGGACCCAGTCGCTTCTGGCCTGCAGCCGGAGTGGCGGGAACATCCAAATCGACGCGCAGGAGATCGGCCAGCGCTTCATTGGTTTTGCTGGCGCCGCAGACCGGCGGACCCGGTGCATACCGGAGCAAGGCGTTCACGAGATCTTCACGATTCGTCGTTGGGAAGTTGGTACCGAAGACCGCGTTGAGCGCGGTGGCCAGGGCGGAGTTGCAGTAGAACGAGACGAACTCATTCTCGTCTTCCGCATCCGTGGCGTTCCACTTATCCTTTCTATTCGTCGCGATGATCAACTCATTGACGAGCGGATTGCCCAGCCGCGCCACCTGAACGAAACGTGCGCTGTTGTCACGGTCGCCGTTTTTCCGGATGACGCTGACTTTCGGCCGACTCGTGCTGGCATAGGCGCCGAGCACCTTATTGCCGTTCGGGCCGATGAGCTCGCTGATGGGAATTTCCAGCGCGATCGTGTTGACGTTGAAGCCGCTGAATGTATCGGCGGTCCCGGCACCCGGTGCTCCGACGATGATCGCGTCGTTGGCATCGTCGGCATCGGAAAGAATCGGCGAAATATGCAGGTTCAATGTATCGAACGTTCCTCCTAAGTCGATGTAGAAGGTCTCATCCCGCTGACCGGCGAAGACTCTCCCGCCGTTCTTCAAAGGATAAATCCCTTTGGCCGCCAATTCCTCGTATCTGGGCATCGTGCGCGGACCGACGTTCGACGGCACGGCGAACATGGGACCGGTACCGAGCTCGCGCGGCGGTTGACCGTAACGCCGTTCCGTGACGGTATAGCTTTGCCGTACGAGCAACCCTTCCGACCCTTCCCCGGCGAGGGAGGTGATGGGGGGCAATGCGACATAGGCTAAAGGGAACACATTGCCGGGCTGGCGGATCTCCGTCTTGAAACGGATCTGGTAGACGATGTTTGCCGCGATATTGTTCTTATTGTTATCGATATGAATCTCGTACAGCACGTCGTCAGCGAAATTGAAGTAATTGGGCCCGGATCCCGGCTCCTGGCCGGGAATCACGTTCATGATCAGGATGGCTTTGTCGGGATCTTGCCAGCTCCGGAAGAAATAGAAGTCCGTGATATCCGCCGTCGGGTCATTGGCGATCAGCGGGGCCTCGCGATGGCTGGCGGCCAAGAGCGGCGACGCGGTGAGCACCGCCAGTAGCGTCAACATGAGTGGTCGAATTCGAGCGAACATGGGATCCTCCTTGTGGACTGATCCGCCTTTCGGCGGGTTGATTACAGGTCCGGCAGTGGAGCCGGATCGGGTTCGGAGTCAGCCTGGCTGACCAGCGCGGCTTCCTCGGACGTGAGCGCATCCGATTCCGGCGTGCGTTGATCCTCCGCTGAAGCCGTTGGGCCGCTTGGAGTGATGATCGGCACGTTGTCGTTCCCGCCGCAGCCGGACAAGAATCCGACGGCAAGCGCGAGGCTTAAAGTTGAATAGATGAATGGATTCATGAAATCCTCCTTTTCAAGGATATGATGGCGTGCTGTCCGCCTAATTAGTACATGGAGACTTGCGGCTTCTCGACGATGTCTTTCTTCATTTCCCCCTTCCGGGGCTGATCCAGTCCCAACTTTCAGAGCAGCAGTTATTTCCCGATGCGCTGCAGCACATCCGACAGGTCGTGGTCCTCCAGGACCGGTACGATGGCCAATTCCATCAAGTCGTTCCACCTCAGCACGAACTCGGCCAAGGATTTCGGATCGTCGCTTTCCAATAGGTCAAAACCACCGCTGAAATCAGCGCGTGTCCAGCGTTCCAACAACTTGGCCCCTTGGGGCGGTTGTCCTCCCGTCTTCTGGAATCTGGCAATGGCCTCGCTCCGCTTGTCCTTGTCGGATGGAATCGTGAATGTGAGAATGAATTTCATGATGTTTCTCCTTCTTTGGGTGCTTGCCGGAGGTTATTGCTCTCTTGATCTCATCCACTGCCGATGAAAGACCGTTCAGCCGCCCGACTGTGATTAGCCACTTGGGCCACCGCCTTAGTTCACGACTTTGGCTTGGCCTAAAACACCTCGCATACTCCCTATCCAATCGTCTTGACGCTTTCGATCAGCCGTGTAAGCCCTTCATCTAAAACCGCGCGCTCGATAGTGAGGGGCGGTATGAGTTGGATGTTACTCTGGTGATCGCACGCAATGTGCAGATCTCGTTTAAATGCGTGCTGCACAATCATCTCCGCACCTTCCGCATCCTTCTCTTTGGTCTCCTTGTTGTTTACGATGTCGAGGCCGAGTTCTATGCCCAACCCGCGAATGTCCCCGACCTTGGGATGATCCGCCAATTCCTTTTTGAGCCGGCTCATGATGTACTCCCCATCCCGTTTGGCCTTTTTCCACACTTCGTCACGCTGAGGAATCTGGAGCGTTCGGAGTGCGGCGGCACAGGCCAGTGGCGTCCAGCCGAACGTTGATAGCAAGATGCTCTTGGCACAGGTCGCCTCGGCAATGTCTTCGCGCGTGATCATCGAACCGATAGGGGCGGCGCCGTTGGAGCTCGCTTTGGCAAAAGTCACAATGTCCGGAGTGATCCTTCCCAGTTCCAGGCCAAATAGCGCTCTGCAGCGGGAAAAGCCGGTCCCGACTTCATCCAGAATCATCAAGGTTCCGTATTGTTCCGTCAGCTTTCTCACCAGTGGCAGATAGCCGCTGGGGGCGACATAGGTGGAGCCCCATCCCGTGATAATCCCGGCCTCTGTAAAGACAGCCGCCACGTCTCGCTTGGAAAGAACTTTCTCCAGTTCATCGACAAACTCCTGAAGCACGCGCTCTGGAGACTTGTCGGTCCTATAGGTCTGGGGATAGGGGAGTTGAACGAAGCCGGGAACCGGCGGGCTGGGAAACCCGATCGCGAGCGTACTGACGGACTGCCCGTGATACGTCTCTTGAAACCCGACGATCGTATTCCGTCCAGTGAACGCTCGGGCAGTCTTGATGGCCATCTCGTTGGCTTCGGTCCCGCCGGTGGCTCGGCCAACCGCAGTGAGCGGTGCCGGAAGCGCGTCGGTCAAGAGCGCGGCATACTCATTTTGCGCGGCGTCGGCCGTCCACATGGGAGCATACGTGTTCCTTTTGACCTGACGGACCAGTGCTTCAGCCACTTCCGGGTGATTCCATCCAAGATTAGTGGTGTTCCAGCCGGAGGTGAAATCAATGAGTTTCTTTCCGTTCTTCGTCCAGAGATGACTGCCCTCAGCTCGTTCCATGTCAAACGACCAGTCGAGGTACCTGTTGTAAATGATGTGATTGTTAATCATGCTTCCTCTTGAGTTTCAGACGACCTGTTATCCCTGCAGTTTCGCCATCATGGCCGCGGGGTCCCAGTAGCCCCACATCGTTTGAATCTTGCCGCTGTCATTGATTTCAAAGACGTCGATCCCCTCGAACACGATCTCTCGGCCATTCTTGCCGATGCCGCGCCCAGTGAACTTCACGGCGGCCCGGTTGCCCGACACGAAGACATGGTCCTCCGTCACGCCGACTTTTCGGAACGTCCCGGTGATCCCCAGGAAGAACTGACGGAGCGCCGCATGGCCCTGCAAGGGAACGGGAACCGCCGGCTCGTAACTGATCGCATGCTCGGTAAAACAGGAAACCCATGCGTCCGGGTCCGTGTGTCGGATCGCAGCGAAATACCGGGCCACCGCCGCTTGAATATGTTCCGATGACATGCCCTTCCTCCTTGTGCGCCGGTCAACTACTTTTCGCACATACCTGAACAAGCAACTGCTCTCTCATTGACTGGACCAAGTCCAGCGCGGTCCGGATGCCTCACACCGTCAGGCGGCCAACCCTGCGCCGAAGACACGCGCGAGGGGGCTGCGATATTGTCGGCCCCCTCACTGCCAGGACCTCTTCTTCGAAAGCCTTCTTCAGCGCATCGAGGACATCGGTCTTTCGACGATGTCTTTTTTCATCGGACCCAGCGCGCCGAGTAACTCGTTCTTCTCGCGTTCCGGGACCTTAAATGTGTTCAGTGTCGCGACCAAATCGCCCACGAGCGCATCGAAGTCGGCGCTGCTGACGCCCATACCGGCATGGGTGGCTTTCATGCTGCGACCTGTATAGGTGCAGGGGCCGCCGGAGGCCTGGCAGATCTGTTCAACGAGCAGCATCTTCAAGCGAGGGATGTCGGTATTGGCGAATTTCCCGTTGATCCGGCTGTCGGCGGCGACTCGACCGACGAAATCATCAACCACGGCAGTGATGGCCGGTTTGCCGCCCAAACGGTCGTAGAGGGACTTGTCCGCCATGGTCGGTTTCGAGGTTGATTCCATGGTCTGACAACCCACGAGGGTCAGCATAAACACACTCACAGTGATGTACGAGGCGACTTTTGCAGTCATAGATCTCTCCTCCCAGAGCGAAAAAATGATTTGTAGGAATGGGTCCTCCGAATCAGAGCCTGCCGACGGCTTGTTCTCCATTACGAGACGTTTTGTGGTTTGGATTTCTTTGTGAGGAAGGACTGCTTGTCGGGTATTTCAGGTGCTGTTATAGTTGAGACCTTCCGGGAATCAGAATAAAAATAGGCGTCATGTAGAGATCCAATCCTTCCTATAGGCTCGTACAGCTTTATGGGGAGGACCGTATGTTGGTCCTATCAGTGGAAACGACCAAACCGGTTCAAGATCAAGAGTGGATACAACTGATCGCCTTGACAGCACAGGGCGATCAGACAGCATTGGCTACGTTTTACGACCGCACGAGTCCCCAAGTATTCGGGCTGATCTACAAGATTCTCAATAATCGCGAAGCCGCGGAAGAAGTCACCTTGGACGTCTACACTCAAGTATGGCGTCAGGCTCATACCTATGACAGCACCCGAGGGGCACCGGGCGCCTGGTTGATGATGTTGGCCAGAACAAGGGCCATTGATCGTTTTCGCGCCGGGGCAGTCGAACACGGACGTCTCGAATCACTGGACGCAGCCGCGTTGTTCGCCAGTGACGATGACACACCGGAACAGGACGTGGAAGGCCAAGAGCGCCGGCGCTACGTCCGGCAGGCCTTGAGTATGTTGACTGCGGAGCAACGGCAAGCCATCGCCCTTGCCTATTTCTATGGGTTGAGTCAAAGCGAGATCGCCGAGAAACTGCAGTTACCCCTCGGTACGGTGAAGACGAGAATCAGGTTGGGTATGATCAAATTGCGCGAAGCGCTCGCGCCTTATGAGACGGGGCTACTGCCATGACTGAGGCTGGGTTGCCCGAAGAATTGGAAGAACAGGCGATGCTTCATGCCCTCGGGGTCATGGGTCCTGAGAATCGTCAGGCGTTTATGATGGAACTCCGAGGAGAATCAGATCTCTTGCGACAAACGGTGAGGGCCTATCAGGCGACCATGGGTGCCTTGGCCGATGCCGTCGCTCCAGTTACGCCTCCGCCGACCCTTCGCGAGCGGCTTGTCAACCGCATCACGCTGGAAGCTGTCCGCGAAGCCGAACAGTTTGAGCGGGCCGCAAACACACTGGCCTTAGGCGCTGTTCCTGTAAAGCCGGGAGATGCGGTTCGGGATCGGCTCCTCTCTCGAATCGAAGGACATTCGGATGTCCGGCTGAAAGTCACGGGTTCGGCGCGGGTTCTCAGCGAACCGCCCGGCCTCGTGGGTGATGGTAATGAGACAGAAAAGGAGAGACATCTTTCCCTGGATGTTGGCTTTTTCTCAACATGGCTGCAATCATGCTGGACAGCCGTTTCAAACTTCACGCGGACTCTTGCCATTCGTTTCATGACCTCCGAGCGGGTCAGGTATTGGAAGGCCAAGATCGCATTGCAACAGCCGACGAAGGGACTCACTTTCATCAGGGCGTCGGAGGGAACCTGGCGGGGGATTGCTCCAGGAGTGGTGGCAAAGGTACTCTCCTTCGATCCGACTTCTCGAAGGACCACCACGCTCCTCCGTTTTGCACCGGGCGCCAGTTATGCGCCGCATCGCCACACCGAGGTGGAAGAGCTCTATGTACTCGAAGGCGGGTGCACTATTGCCGGTCGTGAGATGACGGTCGGGGATTATCACCGCGCCGAAGCCGGGACCGTGCATCATGAGACGTCCACGGACGACGGCTGTCTGCTGCTCGTGATTTCCGCTCCACTGAATGAAATGTTGTCGTAGGTCCTCTGACACGGAGTCTTCGTCCGGTTGTAAATCCATTCCCGATAATCTTGCGTATGGTGAGTTAAGACGAGCCGATTGCTTTTTGCTCTCATGAGTGCTATGAAACACAAAATCGTGCTACTTTCAAGAAGGAGGAAGACGGTGAAAAAGCTGGTCCGTTTCGGAGTTTCGCTCGACCATCATCTGTTGGACGCCTTCGATCGCCATATCGAACGACGGAAATACACCAATCGGTCGGAAGCGTTACGTGATCTCATCCGGAACAACTTGGTCGGACAGGAATGGGACGAGAATAAGGAAACGGTGGGCACGATCACGTTCGTGTATGACCATCATGTGCGGGACCTAACGAGTAGGTTGACGGATATTCAGCATGACTACCATGGTCGGATTCTCTCCGGTATGCATGTGCATCTCGATCATGACCATTGCCTGGAGGTGTTGGTCGTCAAAGGCAAAGGATCGGACATTAGGAAGGTGGCTGATGCTCTGGTGTCGGTCAAGGGTGTGAAGCACGGCAAACTGACGATGACCACGACAGGGAAAGGATTGGTCTAAATCATGCGAGTGTGCGTCATCGATGGGCGTGGTGGAGGGTTGGGTTCCCGGTTGGTGTCGGGCTTGCGGGAGACGTTAAGTCTCGATTGCCAGATCTTTGCGCTGGGAACCAATCTTGCGGCTGCCGAGGCGATGAGGGAGGCAGGAGCTGAGCACGTCGCATCAGGTGTCGAGGCGATCTCCAAGATGGCGCCGACGGCCGATGTCATTGTGGCCTCGTTGAACATGGTATTGCCTGGTGCCATGTTGGGTGAAGTCACGCCTGAAGTGGCCAAAACGATTCTTGAGGCGAAGGCCAAGAAGGTCCTGTTGCCGCTGAATCGAGTCCGGGTAGAAATCGTGGGGACTGAAGGCCGCACGATGGATATGTTGATCGACGAGTGCCTCTCACGCGTCCGTGTTGCCGTAGCGGCGACCTGCCGAGCATAAACGCATTCTCATTTCGTTCAGAGTTGCGAGACCACGAGGGTCTACGCCGGTTGATGAGTCGACTGTCGTCAGATCACCGTGGGTGCCTCATCTACCCACGCTCATACTAAATCAGAAGAGGGTGGGTATGCGGGTTTCTCTTTTTCTCCTTGTCGTCGTTCTGAGCATGGCTTCCATTGAGTCTGCATGGTCCCACGATCCTGACGTGCCCGAACTGGAAGTGCCGGAAGTGGCGGTCGTCGGCGAAAAGCCGGTGGCGGCCTCCTCTCAGCAATTCATCCCCGACAAAGAAATTGTCCTGCAGCCTCAAGGACGTCCTGCGCAGGTGCTTCGATTGATCCCGGGATTCGTGGCCGTCGAGCATTCCGGCGGGGCTGGAAAAGCTGATCAATACTTCCTCCGAGGCTTCGACGCGGATCATGGGACGGACGTCGGCTTCTTTCTTGACGGGATGCCGATCAACCTGCGAACCCATGCGCACGGCCAAGGCTACACCGATCTCAACTTCATTATCCCAGAGACGATCCAAGGAGTCGATGTGCACAAGGGCACCTACCTGCCGGAGTATGGCGATTTCGTGACGGCGGGAGCGGTGAACTTTCGGACGCGCGACATGGTCAAGGAAGGGGTCATTCAAGGAGCGGGTGGGGAATATAGCACGCAGCGGTACTTGCTGATGCTATCTCCGACCAAAGAACATGTGCGTACGTTATTTGCCGCGGAGGGATTCTACACGAACGGTCCCTACCTCAACGACAACCAATATCATCGGGCCAATGTGTTCGGCAAAGTGACCACGAACTTGACCGGGCGGGATGAACTCAGCCTGCAAGCAACCTTTCTTCAGTCCAGGTGGGACGGCTCCGGTGAGATTCCGTTCCGTGCCGTGAGTACGGGTCTCCTGGATCGGTTCGGCTCAATCAATCCGTATGAAGGGGGAAACACTCTGAGGACAACAGGCCAACTCAACTATCACTACGATACGACGTCGGGCGGTCAGTTTTTTGCGAACGCCTATGGTCAGTATTATCGGCTGGACCTGTTCACGGATTTTACGTTCTTTCTCAATGACCCCGTCAATGGCGACGGCTTTGCGCAATTCGATCGTCGGGCCATCTATGGCGGCGATGTCGGGTTCAAACAGCGAGTAGAATTTCTGGGCATGCCGACCGTCGGGACCGTGGGGTTTCAGACGAGAGTCGACGACGTTCATACGAAATTGGGAACACAGACTTTGCGGACTCCTACCGGCACCACAATCGACAGCGATGCCCTCAGCGTATCTTATTCTCCCTTCACCAAGGCAGAAATCCAACCCCTGCCATGGGTCAGGTTTTCCGGAGGGGTGCGCGGAGAATTTTTTTCATTTGATGTAAGTAACCGTTGTACCGTCTGTGCCGAACGACCTGACGGACGAAAAGATTCCGGCATGGTCCTTCCGAAAATGAGTATGATTCTCGGGCCATGGGCCAGGACGGAATTCTTCGTCAATTACGGCGAAGGGTTTCACAGTAATGATGCTCGCTCGGCGGTGGCACTCGGAGCATCCCCGCTAGCCAGAGCAAGAAACTACGAGGTCGGGATCCGCTCAAGGCCATGGGGTCCACAAGGCCTCGAGTTGATCGCCACGGCATGGCGATTGGATCTGAAATCGGAACTCGTCCTGATCGGCGATGAAGGGACGACCGAGATCCGCGGAGCGACGAGACGTCAGGGAGTCGAAGTTGCAGCCCGAGGAAAAGTATGGGGGCCTCTCTATGTGAACGGCAGCTTCACCTGGACGCACGCGGAATTTCGCAATGGGGACGCCATTCCATTGGCGCCGGAGTATACCGCCTATGGCGCGGCCATCCTCCAGTGGCCGGAAGGGCTGACCACTCAATTGCAGGCGACGTATTTAGGAGTTCGGCCCCTCATCGAAGATCGGAGCATTAAGTCACCTTCGTGGATCACCTTTGATCTCTCTGAACGGTATCGTATTCCTGTCAAGTTACCACATGGACGTCTCGAGGCGTTTCTCTTCGTGCAGAACCTGTTCAACACGAAATGGGAACAGGCCATCTTTGCGTTCGAGTCGCGTCTACGGACTGAGCCGACAGCGGTGACAGACATCCATTTTGTGCCGGGCAATCCACGGACGGTGATGGGAGGGATGGCATGGTATTTCTGAGTCACCGTGCGGTGGATGTTGAATTGAGACAGTCTCACATTTAACATCGATTCTTTACCCGGGCATTGTCATGTCTGCGATTCTGTCTCGTCAGTTTTTCAATCGCCCTACGTTGACCGTGGCTCGGTCGTTGGTCGGCAAGTACCTGGTGCGCGAGAACGGGAAGGGGACCATCGCCGGGAAGATCATCGAGGTGGAAGCCTATATCGGTTCACAGGACAAAGCCTGTCATGCTTCGAAAGGAAGGACCGCGAGAACGGAGGTGCTGTTCGGCCCTCCCGGGATATCCTATGTGTACTTGATTTACGGCATGTATTACATGTTGAACGTGGTGACGGAGGAGAGGGAGTTTCCCGCTGCAGTGCTGATTCGAGCGATTGAAGTCGATGGCAAGCTGATTGATGGGCCCGGAAAGCTCTGTCGCGAGTTGGACATCGATCGGTCATTGCATCGACTCGACCTGACACAGGGACGATCTCTCTGGTTTGAAGATCGAGGCGCGATGGTTATCAGAAAGGAGGTCGGCACATTCCCGAGAATTGGAGTCGACTACGCGGGTGTATGGGCGCAGAAACCCTGGCGATTTCGACTGGTCGGGTCACACAGTGGAACGCGCTCTTTGAGGGAAGGAAAGAAGCAAGATCGCTGATCGAGGGAAGACTTGGAGCGCAAGACTTCCCCCGACTCATGGAACCGAATCTAGTCGATTTTACGATCGCCGGTAATCTTGGTCGCAGAGGTCACAGGCGGAGCAATCGTGATTTGGGGCCCCTCCACATTTGGAAGCCTGCCTGCACCCTGCCCGTCGGTGATTCGCGCATTGTCGGTTTTCACCAGTTTCTGTTCGGCACTCTTGACCGAGTCCGCCGACTTCAACAGCGTAGAGGTCCCGTGCGCATCCGGCTGGCCGGGATCATTGGCGGTTGCTTGGCCGTTCACCGGACTGCCCGTGTTCTTCATGGGATAGCCTTCGTGTTTTGGCAGCAGCGCCGGGTTGGCTGACGCCACTGAACAGGCAAACAGGATCGAGGAAACCGTCGCGACTGCACCGCTAAGAAGTTTCATACCCAATCTCCTTGAGCTATGACGATGATGAAATATACGTTCAGAGCTTTCCATTTCAGATGACCAATCTGCGGGCTGAATCATAGCGATGGAGGATCATTCTGTCAAACGGGCGGACATGACCGATTGATTCGCGTCGTGTTGTCACGGGCCGCAGGGCATGCGAGCTCTCAGGATGAGACAAAACGGAGCCTCAGTTCGGGCGTCGTAGGTGGCGCCGGCCACGCCCACGGTGGCGAAACGCCGGTCCTCGACTGACACCAGGGAGACGAATGGTGACCGTGGTGCCTTCGCCAGGGGCACTACCAATCGCAATGGTACCGCCGTGTTCTTCGACGATTTTTTTGACCGTAGCAAGGCCCAGCCCGATCCCCGAGCGCTTGGTGGTGAAAAACGGCTCGAAGACTTTGTCGACAATTTCGGCCGGGATAGGAACTCCATCGTTCTTGATGAGGATCTGAACCTCGATTCCTCGCCCGGCACGATGTTGGGTGACCTGGATATGGAGATGGCCGCCCGGCGACATCGCCTCGCATGCGTTCCGGAAGATGCTCAAAAACGTCTGTTGAAGCTTGGCTTCGTCGCCGCGCACCGGCGCAATGACACTGGCGTAGTCTTTGGTGACTTGAATGCGGGTCACTTCAAGGTCCGTCCCGACCACGACGAGCGCGCTTTCGAGCACCTCCGGGATACGACAGAGATGGCGATTGAGCTCAAGTGGCTTGGCGAAGTCGAGGATCTCGTTCAGAATCGATTCAATCCGGATCAAGTCGCGCATCGCATTCTCGACGCGGGTCTGCGGGTCGAAGTCGAGGATTCCTTCTGCGGTCACCTCTTCGAGTTGCGAGCGAATGGACGCCAGCGGTTCTCGAATCTCCGTCGCCAGGAACGCACTGAACTCCCCAATCGCCGCCTGGCGTTCTTGCTTTCGAATAATGGGCTCGGACGGGACGGACACGGGCGGGTGGGGTCCTGATGTGCCGACGTCGGTCGTCGGAGGGGCGGTGACAGCCTGCGGCGCCGGTGCCTGTAAGAGCTCCGCGAGTTTGAGAATAATGGGCTCCAGGGTACGGGCATCGGTAGTCTGATACCGTTGTGGGTCTTTGGACCCCAGTGTAAAGGTCCCACCGACCTGGCCTTTGACGAAGAAGGGAATGACAAGCGATGACTGATACCGATCCTTGAAGAGATGTTTGTGATCGAGAAAGCGACCTTGGGTGGAAGCCAAATCGTGATCCACGCGGGGCTTGCGATGGCGGACAGCCCATCCCGCCGCCGAACTGTCGAGCGTCAGGCGTTGACCAGGTTTTAAATCTTTTTTGGCGTCTTTGGGGTCTGTTTTGACGTCGCCGACGATTCCCAATACTTCGACGTTTCCCGCCAGTGGATCATAGTAGCAGGCCCAGGCGCGGTCATACGTCACGTATTGGTGGGCTTCGGTCAAGACCGCCTCGATCTTTTCCTGCAGTTCGGGGGAAAAGTGCTTGGTCATCGGCGGAAACAGATCCGCTCCGGTTTGCTGAGGAGGGATCGGCTCCTGGGTGACATAAGACCGACTCAACACCACGTCGGTATTGAAGAGTCCTTCACGGTCCAGCGCCTTGGTCATGCCGTCGCACAACTGCTCAAGTTGGGATTTGTCCTTCTTGGAGAAGGCTGTCCCCTCTTTCCGTCCGATGACCAAGCAGCCGTAGACTCTGTTGAAGTGACGAAGCGGAACCACGAGCAGGGATTTCGCCCCTGGAGTGATCAATCGCAGGCGGATGGCACGCCCACCGTCCGGATCGTGAGTCGTCGGGGTCAAGGCCGCAGCGCGCTGCGTCGACAGTGTACGGAGAATGGCTTGAACATCTCTCGGCGTGAACCCGCGCGATGCATGCTCGACGAGTGGACCATTCTCTTGATGAAAGATGGCCGCCAATGCCGCATCCGTGCCGATGTCGTTCAACGCGGCATTCAACGTCCGTTGAAGATGCGTCTCAGGTGCCGGTTTTGTTTGATGAGCTGGACTGGTCATACATTCACGTACGAGCGAGGGCATTGTAGCGGGAATGCAGATGAATAGCTACTCTGGATAACAGTCTGAACAGCACCGAACGGTCCACAACGATAAGGGGGCCTCTAGAAAATGACACATAGCATCTACAGAGCACAAGACTATGGATTAACTGGACCGGCGCCCACCCTCTCATCCTATCGTATCGAAACCGATACGGCCTGGATCTATCAGATCCACTCCTCATGATCGTCGTCCTGTGGATCCTGGCTTGAATCATTCTCCGCCTAACGAATTCGCTCATAATTTTCGTGACTTGTAACCAGACGCATCGAACAACCGATGAAAGTAGTCGTTGGCACAAGAGCTGCACCAGGGTCCAGCAATGACAGAAAGGCGATCGGAGGCGCCTCCGATTCTCAGGTGAATACAACCATTTAAGAATTATGTGACGGAAAGGAAGGGATATTATGTTTGAGGATATGGCTATTATCACAATTTGGGTCTCGCAAAACATCGCGATCGTCATGCTGGCGATATTCATGTGGTACATGTCCAGATTGAGTCGCACTGAGGGTCGTCAAGAGGCTGTGGCTTATGAGGAGCGAGTTGATCGATAGTGCTGATCGAGAAGAGGGCATGATGAATTGTCGCAACGTGTACCTCGATGGCTTGCACGGCACGCCGGTGGTCCTCATCGGCGTGCCGCAATCGCTCGCTAAAACGACCGTCACCGTTCCTGTGGCCGTAATTCTACTTCTCCAACATCATTGACGACTTTCATCCGCATCGATAATTAGGAAGGACGATGAGAATCAATCCGGGGGCATTTTGTCGGGGTCGAGTTCCACCAAGCGCAGCCGACCATTGCCGATGTGATCGGTCTTGTAGAGCCGGTCGCCGATCTGGATCGTTCCGATCAGGAGATTGCCGGTGATCGCGAAGGTGAAGTCCCCTTGTACAGGAGGCTTGAAGGCACCGCGGATGACGGCGGTGTCGTTGATGCGAGAGACCGTGGAGGTGACATCCAATTCGGGGTTGGCTTTATCGAAGAGCTCTATGGTGATTCTAGGAAGGGGCCGAGCTCCTGCATCCTTGAGCATGTGGAGGAGCGGGAGATCGAGTAGGATCTCTCGCTCGCGAAGAACCCACGGATTTCTCGGCATTGATGGCTGACCGGTGGGGGGAAGAGCTGTGACGGTCTGCCATAAACTCTGTGGTGCCGGGCGATCGTCAGCCCACGCCGTCTGGAGGGCGAGGCCGCTCAGCATTGCAACGAGAAGAACATGCTTGAATCGCTGAATCACGGAATCGTCCCCTCTGCCAATCTATAATCCTCATCTTATTATATATCGAACATGATATCTCAGGCAGGAAGGACCAGAAGCAGTCCTTCCTGTGCCGTATTTTTGTTAAGGAACTATCGTACGAGACCTTACACGAGCATCGTCACCCGCGTCATCGTCCGCATCGTCGTCCATATCCTCAGGAGAATCTGCACGCGAGTCTTTCACGATATCGGAAGACGCGGCGGCGGAGGTCGAGGTTCCCGTGCGCCATCCCGCAACGACGTTACGGACCTCGTTCATGGAGCGAGCGTTGTCCGCAGAGTTCGTCGGGTTGATCCTGTGATCGATCCCGGCCGGTCGGCCGTTGATCAAGATCTTCGGGTTTGAGAAATACTTAACGCGCGGGCAGGAGACGTTCGGACAAGGGTAGGCCATGATCGTTCGAAATTTTCCGATCGGGTCTCGATAGCCATACGAGTAGGGGTAGACACCGGTGCCGCCGCTCGCACGATCGTGTGCATCCCCCATATTGTGTCCCAGTTCGTGGGTGAGGGTGTTATTCGACACGCATTCACGATCTGTCACGCTGAAGGCGTAACTCGCAAAGCTGGCACGTGGGCCGTTTGTCATGACATAGGCGATGCCGCAATAGCCACCGCCGTTATCCACGATCAGCGCCACGAGATCGGCCTTATATTGATTCCGCAATTGATGAACCTGATCCATGAAGCCATCGCTTGTGTTGCGCAAACGGGAGAGATCGGTGCTGATATTGCCCGTTTCCGTATAGGCGACCTCGGCGGCGCGGACGAGTCGGAGCCTCATTGCGATCCGACTGTTGCTATAAGCCTGATTGGCCAAATCGACGCCCATCGCAATCAACGCATTCATTGCTGCTTGCCCACCCTGCTTCGCTCGTGCAGTGGGGGTGTAGACGACTAACAGGTCGACGATCGTATTCGTCGTCGCAGCAGCGGTGGTTACGGTGTCGGTCTGGGCCGTTGCACCAGGTTGTTGGAGATCAGGCTCTGGAGCAGGGGGATCCGCAGGGGTTCCATCATCGGGCACGACGAGTGGATGGTGATCCAGCGGCATGGCGCCCTCGTCTATTTCGACGAGGCGATGACGGTTGTCCCCGGCCGGCTCGATCTTGTAGAGGTGCTGGCCAGAGAGAATTGTCCCCGCCATTTTTGTGCCACGCACCGCCAATGTGACATCGCTTTCCTGTTCACCACGCAACCGTCCTCGCCACACCTTGGCCTTATTGCGATGGACCTCTGGTTCATCGAGCTCCAGGGTGCGAGTCCCGGCATCGAAAAGATCCAAGGTGATGTCGGGTTTCGCCTCCTTGCGAGCGCGGTTCAAAGCCTCCAATGCAGCGGGATTGAGTCTCATGGCGCGGTGCTTTCGCACCCATCGTTTAGACATCTCAGGTGACGGAAACGCTTGAGCGATCGCAGGGGGGATGTCGCTGGGGGCTTCCACAAGGAGTGGCAGCTGAGATGGTGTCGATGCGCAGATTCCGGCTGTGGGTATGCCGAGTGCTGCCACGCACAAGTACATTGCCATCGTGCGTGCATGAAAGAACGAGAGGCCACCTGTCTTATGACCTCTCGGTGGTTGTCGAATTGGCATGGTCTGCTCCATGAAACCCTCCTCTGAAGTGAATGGTCGTTCAACGACAGCAAAGGACATACCTCTCCAGGACATGACCGGTTCTTATGGCTACGAGCCAAGATCGTCCGCACTATCAAGCGCTTTCGATATGAACCCGCGCGGATTACTGATGAGTAGGAATGGAAATCGTGTGGCGAAGTGTAAAAGTGAAGGGTGAGACCTACGCAGAAGGCCGGACAGTCATCGGCCGCCTGTTCTATGGATGAAAATGGAGATACTTGGTTGTGCAGTCTGGTGATGTCCAAGCGAGAGATGACGAGGAGAGCGTCTGAGTCCCATTATGCGTCGGACCTATTGATTGACACGGTGGAAAGAATAAGCCTCGCCCTTCCATAGGGTGTCTCAGTTGAATTGTCGGATGGTTCAATCCGGATTGATGATTTTGGGAGGACGACGTGGCTCGTCCGAGACATCCGGGAGAGGGCGGCGATCAACGGTCCAGCTGTTCAGGATGGTGGTGACCAGGCTGATGATCAGTGCGCCACCGACGGCGGACCAGAAGCCTGAAACGGTGAACCCTTTCACGAGAAACGCCGTGAGTCCCAGCAACAACGCGTTCAAGACGACCAAAAAGAGGCCGAGAGTAAAGACGATCAAGGGCAAGGTGAGCAGAAAGAGAATGGGACGGAGGATCACATTCAAGAACGTCAGAATCAGCACCGCGGCGATGCCCGCCGTCAGGCTGTCTGCTTCCAAGCCGGGAACGATCGCGATCGCCAAAAATACCGCAATCCCTGTGATGAAGATACGCATGAGAGCATGGCGTACCCCACCGTGGAACGGTGACTCGTGCACGGTCCTCGCAAAACGAATCGTCGGCATCGGTTACCGAGGTGGTGAAGCGATCTTTACGGGCGAATAATGAACCACGGTTGCGGACACCTTCTTGGTCTTGTCGTCTCTTGTCGCCTCGATGATGACGCGGTCGCCCACTGTCGGTGGCTCGTTCGACTTCGGGTTGCCTTTGTTCTTGAACTTCACCGGCTTATTGAGCAGGACTGAGACGACCGGCCCTTTGGCTGTTTTGACCTCGATGTGTTTTGCATCGATGGCCGTCACGATGCCAAGTACATGAAGATCCGTGCCGGCGGCCATGGCGGTAGTCGACAATATGAACGATACGAAGAGAACAGCACAGCCTCTTGTCAAGACATCGTTGTGCGTTTGCATAAAGACATCGAGAGGTGGCGCGCCTCCTCTTTCGTTCTGAGGTGACACGCCGCAGGTCTGGTCCTCTATGTAAGGACAACGACTGCACTATACAAATTCTTCAGCGTGATTGCCACCGGTCATTGCGCGAGACCGAACCGCCGAACATGCGCGAGACGAGCGACCAAGATGATCAAGACGGGCAGATGCATCAGCAGGCCGCTGATTCCCATGAATGATTCACCGATCCAGAATGTCACGCCGAGATTGAAGGTCAAGACTCCATAGTACAGGCCGATTCCCAGTAAGAGTTGCTGCGTGATGGGCTGCAGCTGCGACAGAGGAGCGAGTCGTCGGTCGAAGGGAAAGTAGAGAGCCAGTGAAATCAGTCCCACCACAGCCCAGCCGACATAGTTTGCCAAGGGGACACCGAAATGCCAGCCAGGGTCTGGATAGTAGTAGATCTTGCCCAAGAACCAACGATCACCGCGTAGGGCTACCGGATCAATCACCATGTCGATAAAGGCAAAGAGGAATGATGTCAGTCCGTAAACTCCCCAACTTGTGCGGGCATCCAGATCGAAACTCAACTCCCTTAGAAAGGGCTCGCCTCCCTGAGTGGAATTGAATGGCAGCAGGAGTCCGAGCGCCACGCAGTAGGAAGCATACAAGAGAAAACTGAACGAAATGGAATCCATGAAGGGAACGTTGGAAAAATAGAGTTCCTGTCCGACTGTCGAGCCATTGTAGAAGTACCAGCCAAAAGGAATGCCGGTGCGTGTAGAAGAGAACTCGCAGACGAACGCCGTCGCCCAGCTGATCAGCCAGAAGCGCCAGGTTCGTGGCCAACCGATCAGTTTGATGGCGGAGAAGAGAAACGCAGCAAGAAAAAGAAAGACATAGGGACGGAGGATAATCGTCTTGAGAAACAGCGTGACTGCGTCCATCAATGGGGCTTACGGAGTCGCCGTTATGCGTACCCATGAATTTTGAACCACCGCACCGCCTTCTCCAGCGCCACTTCGGGGGGATTTTGTGGGAGGCCGAGTTCTCGGATCGCTTTGCTGCAATCGTAGTGCATTTTGTACTTGGCCATCTTTACCCCTTCCAGTGGAACGCGCGGCGGCTGGCCCGTCAGATTGGCGAGCCAATGATTGAGATATGCGAGCGGTAGTACGGCACCCCGTGGCAATTTGAGAGCCGGGGCTTTGATGCCGGTCAGTTTGCTGAGAATTTCAAACACCTCGCGCAGCATCAGATTTTTCGAGCCGAGAATATACCGTTCACCCTGTCGACCTTTCTCCATGGCGAGCAGATGGCCGGTGGCGACGTCATCGACATCAATAATATTCATGCCGGTTTCAATATATGCCGGCATCCGCCCCTTCATGAAATCGACGATGACTTGGCCGGTCGGTGTCGGCTTCACATCGCCTTCACCGACCGGTGCGCTGGGGTTCACGATGACGACTGACAATCCCTCTTTGGCCAGCTTGTGCACTTCCTGCTCGGCAAGATACTTCGAGCGTTTATAGTGACCGGCCATCTGTTCGAGCGACACCGGCGTCTCCTCAGTCCCCAATCCACCGTCCGGCGGCAAACCAATCGCGCCGATGGTGCTGCAATAGACGGTGCGCTCTACGCCGACTTCTCGGGCGGCTTCCAACAAATTCCTCGTCCCTGCCACATTGATGTCATAGAAAATCGAGGGATCTTTGGCCCAGAGGGCATAATGAGCAGCGACATGATAGAGCTGTCGACAGCCGCTGAGAGCGTGACGCAGGGACTCCTTATCGCGGAGATCGCCGAGGACCTTCTCGACGTTCAATGACCGAAGATTGGCTGAATCGCTCCCAGGGCGGGCAATCACCCGGACGTCAATGCCGGTTTTGAGCAGGGCACGAACGACGGCGGCGCCGACAAAGCCCGTCGCGCCTGTGACAAGAGCTTTCATGGCGAAGAGCGTATGGCAAATAGCGTATAGCTAACAGCAAAAGATCCGAGCCCGAAGTGCGTGCCATAAGCCATATGCTATCAGCTCTTAGTTTTTGCGAGCGGTGATATACCGCGCGATCTCGCGCAAGGGATCGGCGGAAGAGCCAAATGATGAGAGCCGGTTGATGGCACTGGTCACACAGTCGTCGGCCAGTGTCTTCGCCCCGTCCACGCCGTAGAAGGTCGGATAGGTTTTCTTTCCGCGCTCGGCATCGGTGTTGGGATTCTTGCCCAATTCTTCTCTGGTCCCCGTCACATTCAATACGTCATCGGCGATTTGAAATGCCAGGCCGATGTCTTCGGCGTAGCCGGTCATGTCGTCCAGCTGACGGTCGTTCGCCCCGGCTGCAATGGCGCCCATTCGAACAGCGGCCCTAATCAACATGCCGGTTTTGTGTTTGTGAATGGTTTGGAGTGTGGCGAGATCGATGTCTTTATGTTCGGCCTGGATATCGAACACCTGGCCACCCACCATGCCTCTGTTTCCCGCACCATAGGCCAACTCTTGCACCAACCGCACCTGCCGCACAGGGTCGCAGCCTTTCATCAGATCGGGGCGGCTGATGATGTCGAACGCCATGGTGAGGAGCGCATCGCCGGCTAGGATCGCCATCGCTTCGCCGTACACTTTATGGTTGGTCGGTTTCCCGCGGCGAAAGTCATCGTTATCCATCGAGGGGAGATCGTCGTGGATCAACGAATAGGTGTGAATAAGTTCCAGCGAACAAGCCACCGGCATGAGTCCGGGGGCAGTCGCCCCGATCGCTTCCGCCGCGGCGATCGTCAATATCGGTCTGATCCGCTTTCCACCCGCCAACAGGCTATACCGCAGGCTGTCATGCAGCATCGCCGGCGGCACGGCGGCCGGTGGGGCTACCACGTCGAGAAACCGATCCACTTCGATTCGTTTCCGTTCGAGATACTCCCCGATGTTCATTAAGTTCGTCTTTCTAAATGACCGGGCGGTTCGCGCGGAGAGTAACAAAGGATGGAGAATGAGTCAAACGGGGTAGTGGTGAATCGTTGGCGGTCATGGTACATCTTGACGGAATTATTGGGTCGGTTCAAAATGTGCAGCGATTCATCAGCGCTAGGAGCCTGTCCGACATTGATCTGAGCAAGCCAGAATCATAGCCAAGGAG
>JBBIKN010000030.1:0-4025 GCA_037445435.1 Nitrospira sp.
TCGATACTCATGCTTGAATCTGGAGTCGCCTTGAGCAGATTAAGGTCACCACTAGAGAGACCCTGGCAGAGCGAAGTCTCTATGCGACGCTCAGCGTATCGACGAAGCCCCTGATTGCCTCGGATTGCTCGACTGGCGATTCTCTGAACTTGTGAATTTCAACCCCATTTAAGTCGGACGGAATCTCGACCATATCTTTCATTAGTAGTAAGCATCTGTCTCGTCCCAGGCGCCCCCAGAACCACCCGACCTCGATAACAACGTTTTGTCGAGCACGTGCCGCACTTTCCCCACTACGGAGAGTCGTCGCTATGTCGTCAGGACTTAGTATAGCAATGGCGCCATTAACCTGAGACGCTAGTTCTTCGAATTTCTCAGGTAAAGTTGCCGCTGCATTGGTTTCAAGGATCATAGACATGGGTGCAACATGAGGAAGTTTTCTGAAAAAGAAGTTCTCTAGGTCGAGACGCGAGAGTGTATCGTGGCCGTGAATGAGCAGTATCGGAACTGATCGGATTAGACCATGACCAATCGGCAAAGCGCCAACAGGCTGCTGGGCATGTATTCCTGTCTTAATAGCCTCGTCGGCGAACTGTCGAAGTCGAAGAATACGGTCTATCATGAATGGATAGGAGGACACGAGCAACTTTACCCAAGACCAGTATGCTTGGAAGAGCTCATGGTGTTGTTCTTTTAGCGATTCAATACCTGTGCTCGGTGCGACGGCAGAGCCTGCGGTTATTGTCACTAGTGCCTGTTCTGCCGCGTGTAGCTCCCCGGCAACAAGGAGCCCGATACGATCTGCAGTGAAGTGGCACCGTCGTTCCCACGCCAAATAGAAGGGTAGGGCGATTCGACCAAGGCTCTTGATAAACCAAAAGCGAAAGTATCCGGTTGCGATTAACCCTAGCTGCCTGCCAATGAAGGACATCAATTCACGGGAAGCGCTGCGTTTTGTAAGATCATCCACCAAGTTTGATGTGAGGATTATCAGCCCCTTTCGACTGAAACGCTTAGCCACAAGCGTTTCAAAAAAGCCGTGACCTTGCATAATAAAAGTCGTTGGTGTTTGAATCGTGAGTATGTTGCTGGCTTGCTCAATGAGACGATATAGCTGGGGATATTGAGTTTCTGAAACCCGTATCGAGTTACCAAGAACAAAGGCATACAGCAGCCGCCAACTGATCCAGAATGCAAGCATGAGTACGCTGAACCCGCCTAGGATCGCACCTGCCAGCCATATATTGGTCACTGCGAGGACGACTATTGCGATGGCTAGTACAACGGAGGGCATTAGCACGAAGGGAAGATATACGCGCTGCATAGGATCACGAATAAACTCCATCGCTAAGCGCTGACCTGGTAAGAGTACCGGCAACCCTTCGCCAATACGTGGTGAAGTTTGAGGTTTGATGGCATTTGGCAAGTTGTCTGAGTTTTGCGTTTTTCGCTCGCTTTGAGGGCTTTTAACAAGACGATGGTGCACCCACATGCAGAAGGCGGTGATCAGAGGTGGTAACAGAATAATTGACGGCACCAGAAGATAAAGTGCGATTATTATCAATTCCGGCCATCCAAGCGAACCAAATATGCTTTGTATGCTCTGCGATACAGACGGCTGCAATTCAGTAGGGGGGTCAATCGACTGAGATTCAGGCTGGTCGATAGCTTCGCTTACCACTAGAGCAGATAGCCTATATCCTGCTATTTTGTCGCCCTGCCGAAACTCCATATACTTCTCTCCTGAATTATAGGAGAAGCCTTCAAGAGTGGATCTGAACTGGGCAATATTGTCTTCGAGGTTCTCGGGACTTGAAATAAGGATCACTGTCATTACTCCACTTCTTCCAAGGAGAAGACTTGTAAAATTAGCAACGTGGCTTCCATTCTCGTCTCTTATCCGAGTCCCCCATTCCAGTTGATGTGTCTGTACATCATAGCGAGGCGGGACAAACCACCCATCCAGATATAGCGGTTCCAATCCCTGTTTTCTTCGTTCCTCATTTGATCGCTGATTATTTTCCTCGAGCTGTTTGAGCAGAAGATTTGGATCGATTTTATCGTCGTCTCTAACATAGCCGTCCCTGTGGAAACGGAATGCTGAAGCCCAAGAAAGATCTTTTTTTGCGAGTACAAAGCTGTCTTGTGAGGGAGGATATCCAAGCAACTGAAGAAACTGACTTGTCGCTGCACTCCCTAAAAACTGTTCATTATCTGCAATCTTAATGGTTGCAACTCCGCTTATCGCACCTTGAGCAGGACCTTTTAGCCAAGGTAGCGCTGACAGCTTCTTTACGATTTCTAGTTCATCAGCATTCTGCGCATGGCTTTCAGAAAAGGCTGGCATGCCTATACATGAACAAAGTAGCAAAAGCCTCAGAGCCAACCACTTAATTGTGCATGCTTTCATTTGGGACCTCCCAAGAATCCATGTGGCCACTACATTATGATGGACCCGTGTGTTCCGTTGCCTATCAAAAACAACTTGGATGCTGCGCTAGTTCAGCAAAGAATAGGCCGTAACGAAATCATCGAGAATGCAGCGAGTTCCTAAGGCTTTGCGCTATTTCATCTTCAGACAGAAGCACGTGAGCTGAATCTCTCTCGATTCAGACAGTATCTGAATTGATTCAGTCCGGGTGTGAGGATCGGTAAGGAAAGCTATCGCCGCATCGATGCCGAGGAAAAATCGAATTTGTGTCAGGCATGACTCTTGACTCAAATAAGCGTGCGTGATGAGAGATCATGCTCTTGACAAATCGGTTCACGTTACGAGGCACCGCGCAAAGATCGCGGCATACATGACCACCACATCCAACTGCTGACGGCCACGCTTATCTCGCCCATCTCATCCGTCTCGTCTGAGTCTAGCGTCAGCGTTTATGATCACTCATCCTCTCCAGGCGGTATGCTCAACTGACGAACGTGCGCAGACTAACTCGTCACGAGAACATCGCTGGAAGCCCAGGTCGCCGAAGAGAGGCGACGGCGATCGGAACATGGCCGACTTCGGTCCACGACAGTACCGCCAGCTCCGGTTCGGCGCTGAACGATTGGAGCAGCAGGAGCACACCGAGAAAGAGGGCAATGATGGCGGGCCAAATCATCGAGAGCGCACCAACAACTAAGGCGAACGTGATCGCGGACAATGTGAGCTGGAGGAACTGGCTCTTGACTGTCATCATAGGGCCCTCCTTGGTTTGCTCTCTCCTGAATAGATCAATCGAAACGTCCATATGTTAGGCATGCTGGCCCAACCAATCGTCAGCGCGTGTAGCTCCGTGAATTTTTCTTTTCCAGCAATACGGTGTCGTCCGTTTTATGGCCGTGACGATAGCACCCACACGGGGTCCATACGATTCCGCCTTGAATGAGGAGACTTGCATCTCGCGCATAGGTCCCTTTAGCTCTTTCTCGCCATAGGGCCGTTCAGACTGGCATGCATTGCTTTGCCAGAGAATGCCTCAGGCGCCGCGCTCAGAAACGAGCAAAGAACGGGCCATGAGGAATCCGCAAGAATGATGCGAATTCCGAAGGATTGTGACACCGTCTGAAGAAGAACGATCTGGCGGCATGGATCTCTTTCGATTCAAGGTATCCGAATAGATTCAATGAAAGTGTGTCGAGCCGTGAGGAATGCACTCGGAGGCACAGTGCCTATACCACCGATGGAGCTCTATAGTGAGTGAATAGGCTTATCATCCCTGTTCAGGTTCGCGGTACTTTCTTGTGGAATACTATGTAGAATCCAGGACATCAACTATACCAACCGGACTTCAGGAAGTACGGATGATCGCCGGGCCCTGGAAATTTAGATTCCTGTAACCCATTGCCTTCATCCCCTAGATGTAGTGTGTCAGACATCCGTACGTACCATTACTTTTAGGTATTGTCCCCATCCATCCCTAAACCACATTCACCGTTCTTTCACCACCGCCCTGCATGCCTTGCCTGAACTCTATGCGTCTGGAAATCAGCAGTTGCAAAGTGCTACCGGACGGCGTATAGACACACTAGGGCTCTTT
>JBBIKN010000030.1:4125-31603 GCA_037445435.1 Nitrospira sp.
AAATCAGCAGTTGCAAAGTGCTACCGGACGGCGTATAGACACACTAGGGCTCTTTAGATCCACCCGTAATTCGAGAGACATACCAGCATCAGTTCCGGGCGTTGGTCAAAGCGCTTTCTTCTGTTTCGTGGAGGACGTGGTGCCGTGTGAACAGGAAAGAGTGTTTTTCAGACATTGGATTTATAGATCTATTTTGCATGCCGCAAAGTTGTTGCCACTTTTCGTAGCGAGGTGAGACATGAAGACGATGAAACTAATCGCTTTGGCCTTCCTCTTTACCGTCACCGTGAATGGACAAGGATTGAGTCTGGCGGCTGCCAGTCAGCCAACCGCAGTTCGATCGGATATAGGTCCCGGGTATCCCATGGCCATGCTCGTCGGATTCCGAACTCCGGCCGATGTTCAGTACGCTCAACCGGGGAAGGCCGCGTCGTATCTTCATAAAGTCGACACCGACGAGACCGCTCCTGCGCCAGCGATCACTCCCATGACTTCCATTACGATAGACCCTCCCCAGAGCCAACTTTCGGAGATGGACAAAGAAAAGGACCGGCTGGAGCAGCTCCTGCAACAGCTCAATCATAAAGAGAAGGAGTTGGCTCTTCTGCGCGAGAAGACGGCAGTGACCACGAATCTGTTACACGTCGAAAAGAACCGTGCAGAAGCATTGGAAGCGCAGCTGAACCAAAAAGAACAGGAACTGGCGGGACTCTGCACCCAACGAGACACACACCAGCAACTGTCGTTGGAGCTGAACCGGACCAAGAGCAGCCTGGAGTTGGCGAAACAGCAGGTCATGGACATTGAGCGACAGTTTGCCCTCAACAACGACCAGCTTGATATTGCGATGCAGCGCATTGCGGACCTGGACCTGCAGTTGGTGGCGAAAGAGCAAGAATTCCAACTGGCCAAGGCCAACATGGATATGGAACTCGCCGCTCGCGACTCCCAGCTCGTGCAAGCAAAGCGCCTGCTCGCGAGCGTGGGTAAGAGCTTGCCGAAGCCGGCCAAACTGACTGCCTCCAACAAGAACGTGCTTTCTCAGCCGGGCATCACGACGGCGCGTGCCACGGTTGACCTCACCAGGGTCAGCGAGAAGCTGGCGAGCGCCCTCCAGGATGAACTCAAACGAGGCACCGTCGTGTTAGAGCAGCGCGGCGACAAACTCACGCTCGCATTGTCGTCCGGCGAACTGTTCGCCAAAGGGCGAGCCACCATGACACCGGCCGGGAGCTCATTGGTCAAGCGTATCGGCGTAGCCTTGCGTAAATTCCGTCCCCAGAGCGTTGAGGTCGCCGGACATACCGACAGCACACCGGTCAAGTACGATAGTCGGCGACCGTTCAAAGATAACAGTGAACTGTCTCGTGCGCGGGCCGAAAACGCCGGCAAGGCTCTGATCAAGGGCGGGTTAGGGGTCGATCGAGTCAGGACGGTGGGGTACGCGGACTCCCGACCGATCGCCACCAACGACACGGAAGAAGGCCGGAGCAAGAACCGACGGGTTGAGATTGTCGTGACTCAGGGATCCGAGCCGATCGCTTCCTTAAGTGAGAAGGACGGACAAATTGCAAGCAACCCGCGGAGTGCATCTCAATACGGAGGGATGGTTCAAAAAGTCGTGAATCGCTGATCGTGAACTTCTGACCATGTCGGCCGATCGAAGGCCGACATGGTCGATTTTTGATAAGCCTGTCTCTATCCATTTCCATTGTCGGAGTGCCGTAGGAGCATTTCCGCATCTAAAATCTAGGAATTACGCCGAGCTGATAGAACGGCAGGCACCTCTCATCGGTGAACCGGAACCATCTCTCGCCTGCCTTCGCCATGCCGTCTGGACTGCTCCGTTGGATGTGCTGAAACGGATCGTGCGCTGTCCTTTCTTGTCCAAAGAGCATGTCACGTCAACCGTCGGCTCATCAAAATCGCCGCCGCTTGAGAGAAAAACACGCCGTGCAGTATGCTGCCCGGCATACGAGGATTACCATGACTCCTGCAGAAGCCGCGGCGGCGCTGTTCAACACGATGCCGCCACCGATCACCGTCGCTCAGCTCGAGGAATACGGGATCGAGGCTTCTGAATCCGCTGCTCAATCCGTAGCGCGCGAAATTCTATCGCTGAATCTCTACTGGGTCTTGGCCGCGATTGATGCCCATATCCCCACGAAGTACCGATCTACGATCGCGGATGCTCTGTTCGAGTCGATCCAGAAAGAGTGGTGGTCGCCCGGCAAGCTGGGGGCGGATACTTGGAGTGAGTACCGATCAGAACTGACCGAGCGTCGTAAGCGATACGCACACTTGGTCGATCAGGAAGGGATCAGTCACATGGGCATTTGTGCGGAAACGGCGTCTTTCATGGAAGACCACGGCATCATTTCATCAGAAGATCGCGAAAAAATGCTCGTGTTGCTGATCGACTATGCGCCGGCTGCGGAATACGGTCGGTTGCTCGACGAGGTAGGATAAGCCTCTCGCTTACAGATACCGGTGAGACAATACCTTGCCGCTGTCGTCAAATTCGTAGAGGAGCGGTACACCGGTCGGAATATTGAGCTCCAACACGGCTTCCTTCGACAACTGGTCCAGCTCCATGACCAGTGCACGGAGACTGTTGCCGTGTGCGGCGACAATGATGGTTTCACCCTTCAACAAATAGGGTTTGATCATTTTCTCATAGTAAGGTATCACGCGCTCGGCGGTATCTTTCAAGCTTTCTCCGCCCGGTGGTCGCACATCATAGCTACGTCGCCAGATTTTCACTTGCGCGTCGCCGTACTTCTTGGCGGTTTCAGCTTTATTCAATCCTTGGAGGTCTCCGTACATCCGTTCGTTCAGCGCCTTATCTTTGGCGATGGGAATGGTCGTTTGCCCCAGAACTTCCAGCACAATCCTCAACGTGTCATTGGCGCGGGAGAGGACCGAGGTGAAAGCCCGGTCAAACGTGTACCCACGGAGCTTTACGCCGGCTTGCCTTGCCTCCTCGATGCCTTTAGGAGATAACGGCACATCGACCCACCCGGTGAAACGATTTTCCAGGTTCCATTGTGATTCCCCATGGCGAAGTAAGACTAATCGAGCCATCGCGCATCCTTTATCATCAACGTAACCATTCAATCAGACCTCAGAGCATACTGAATTGTCGTACCAAGTCAAGCCTATGACAGCAGGATCGCTTGCTTGGCCGGCCGGCCGGGAGATTTATCCGGATCGGGCGGACCTTCTTGAATCATCTGCATCAGTGTCGCCAGGAAAATGATGTAGAAAAACACACCGACCCAGATGACATAAGGCTGCACTCCGCCAGATTCTTTCAGCGTGGTCTCTTGCGCAGCACGATCCATCCGGCCGGACTTCTTGATGTCACCGATGTGCTCTCGGCAATGCCAATAATAGAGATAGTTCGCGGTCGCTCCCGCCATGATGCTCCAGACAATGCCGGCGGAAAAATCACCAGTGAGGTAGGTCGATATCATCGGACCGACCGCATAGACGAATGCGTGCAGGTACATTTTACGGTACAGAAACCATAGGAACGAGATGTAGAGAAACGCCGGCCAGTTCCACGAGAGCGCGAACTTTGGCTGGCCGTTCGACGAAAATTTCCTGAACACGGTCAGGTAGTGGTCGGCGTTGGGACCGATGAATTGGCGCCACAGCGTCTCATCATCCTGGACCGGCCAGGCTGAGGGAGCCTCAGAGGAGGCCTCCGTAGCAGCCGTGGCTTCAGTCAGTTTGGCTCCGCACTGATGACAGAAACGGGCCTCATCGGGGTTCTGTTGATTGCACTGAGCACACATCATCATGGCGACGCAGCTTACCACACTCGGAATAGAAGAAAACGACCTATCGCGTATGGCTCATTGCGGCACTCTGCAAGCAATTTCCCGGTGCTTGACTTATTGCTCTTCCCACTGCCCCTGTGCTAACTTTTCTTTTTATCTTAATGGGATACGTCAACATGCCGACCGAAGAACTGAAAGATGATGCCGCCAAATACTTGATGCAGACCTACAGTCGCCAACCGATTTCAATCGTACGGGGGCGAGGGGCGAAGGTCTACGATCTGGAGGGACGAGAGTACCTCGATTTTGTCGGTGGGATTGCCGTCAATGTGCTGGGGCATGGTCATCCTGACCTGATTCACGCCATCCAACGCCAGGCCGCCCAACTGATCCACACGTCCAACCTGTATTATACCGAGCCGCAAGTGAAGCTGGCGCGCCTGTTGGTGGACCACTCGTTCGCCGACCGCGTGTTTTTCTGCAACAGTGGAGCCGAAGCCAATGAGGCGGCGATTAAGCTGGCGCGGCGCTACGGACATGAGCGGCATGGGCCGGACCGCTTTGAAGTCATCACCATGAAGAATTCGTTCCATGGCCGAACGCTGGCCACGCTCACCGCCACGGGACAGGAGAAGGTTCAGAAGGGGTTCGAGCCGCTGATGCCCGGGTTTGCCTATGCGCCGTTCAATGATTTCGCGGCGATTGAATCCATGGTCAACGAGAGAACCGCAGCAATCATGCTGGAACCGATTCAGGCGGAAGGCGGCGTGTACGTCGCCGACCGGGATTATCTGAAAAACCTACGTGAGCTCTGTACACAACGAGACATCTTGCTCATTTTCGATGAAATTCAAACGGGCATGGGACGAACCGGCACGTTCTTCGCCCATGAGCAACTCGGCGTGAAGCCAGATATCATGACCCTTGCCAAAGGCCTCGCCGGAGGAGTGCCGATCGGAGCCTGTCTGGCGAAAGAATCGGTGGCCGCAGCATTTACGCCCGGCTCTCATGCGTCGACGTTCGGTGGGAATCCCTTGGCTTGTGCCGCGGCACTGGCGGTCTGCCGGGTACTTCTCGAAGGGAAAGTGCTGGATCAAGCGCGGCGCATGGGCGAATACTTGGCAAAGGGGTTGGCCGACTGCAAAGACCGCCATCGCATCGTGAAGGATGTGCGGGGCCTTGGCCTCTTGCAAGGCATGGAATTAGAGGCCGACGCACGAGCGGTGGTGGCCGATGCCCTCGCGCTCGGCGTGCTGATCAATGCCGCAACCGAGCGAGTGCTACGCTTTGTGCCGCCCTTGGTGATCACGCAGCCAGAGGTGGACAAGCTCCTCGACCTTCTCGGCACACTGTTTAACCGCCGCCAGGCGACGGGAAGAGATTCACACCACTGATGACCGTACCGACCCGACTGATGAACAGCGACGGTCGCTATACCAAGGACTTGCTCGATGTTGCGACGATGCCGCGACAACAAGTCCTCGACTTGCTCCGTTTAGCGACGTCTCTCAAGAAGAAGCAGCGCGAGGGCATTCCACATCGATTGCTGCACGGAAAGACATTGGGCCTGCTGTTTCAAAAGCCGTCGACAAGGACCCGCGTGTCGTTCGAAGCAGGGATGAACCAGCTCGGCGGCCATGCATTGGTTCTTCCCATGAGCGACATTCAACTCTCGCGCGGGGAGACTGTCGCCGACACAGCACGCGTCTTGTCCCGTTACCTGGACGGAATCGTGATCCGAACCTATGACCATGCGATCGTCGAAGAATGGGCGGCTGAGGCCACCATGCCGGTCATCAATGGGCTGACCGACCATAGCCATCCTTGTCAGGCCTTGTCCGATTTAATGACGATACAGGAAATCAAGGGCCGGCTCAAAGGGCTCACTCTTGCCTACATCGGCGATGGCAACAACGTCGCCAACTCGCTCATCGAAGCGGGAACAAAGGTGGGCATGCGCATCGTGATCGGATGCCCGTCCGGCTACCAGCCGGATCAGCGGGTGATCGATTGTGCGAGAATGGAAGGACACATCACCGGCGCGTCCGTCGAGGTGTTGGAGAATCCCCTTGTCGCCGTGAAGGAAGCGGATGTGGTGTACACCGACGTGTGGATCAGTATGGGTCGCGAGCGGGAGCAGGCACGGCGACTACGGACGCTGGCCCCTTATCAGTTGAACAAACGGCTGCTGCAACGGGCCAAACCCGATGCCATCGTCATGCATTGTTTGCCGGCGCATCGGGGTGAAGAGATTACCGCTGAGGTGCTGGACGGTCCACAATCCGTCGTCATCGACCAAGCAGAAAATCGCCTGCACATGCAAAAAGCGATTTTGGCGCAACTCCTCAGCCGAAAGAAAGGCGCGCGGTAGGAATCTCCCATGAAACCAAAACCGATCAAGAAAATCGTCCTGGCCTATTCAGGCGGACTCGATACCTCGGTCATCCTTAAGTGGCTGCAGGAAACCTATCAGGCTGAGATCATCGCGTTTTGCGCCGACCTTGGCCAAGGGGAGGATCTGAAGGCCGTGAAGGCCAAGGCTCAAGCGCTCGGCGTCAAGAGGGTCTATGTCGAGGATCTCCGGGAGACCTTTGTCAAGGACTATGTATTCCCGATGTTGCGCGGGAATGCGATGTATGAGGGCTGCTATCTCCTCGGGACATCGATCGCTCGCCCACTGATCGCTCGCCGGCAGGCCGAAATCGCCGTCAAGGAGGGTGCCGAAGCGGTGTCGCACGGCGCCACCGGGAAGGGCAATGATCAGGTGCGTTTCGAGCTGACGTACATGGCGCTCGCGCCAAACTTAAAAGTTATTGCACCCTGGCGTGAATGGACCATGCGATCACGGCGTGAATTGATTGAATATGCCGATCAACACGGTATTCCGGTGACCGCGACCAAGGCCAAACCATACAGCACGGACCCGAATCTGTTTCACATCAGCTATGAAGGCGGCATTCTCGAAGATCCTTGGGAATCGCCACCCGACGAAATATTTCAAATGACTGTTTCGCCGGAACAAGCGCCGGATAAGCCCCAAGAAGTTGAGATCGAGTACCAGGCGGGTAATCCTGTCGCCGTCGACGGCAAGAAGATGAGTCCTGCCGCACTGCTGGCTCATCTCAACAAGGTGGGTGGCGCACACGGAATCGGCCGAATCGATTTGGTTGAAAACCGCTATGTCGGCATGAAATCACGCGGGGTATACGAAACGCCGGGGGGAACAATTCTCCACGTTGCACATCGTGGTGTTGAATCATTAACGATGGACCGCGAGGTTCTCCATTTCCGCGACAGTCTGATTCCTCGATTCGCCGGTCTGATCTATAACGGCTTTTGGTTCAGCCCGGAACGAGAAATGCTGCAAGCCGCAATCGATGAGGCCCAGCAAGATGTCAGCGGCGTGGCACGGGTCAAACTCTATAAGGGAAGCTGTACGTTGGCTGGACGCAAGTCGAAACGGTCGCTCTATCGACTCGATATTGCGACCTTCGAAGGAGATGACGTGTATAACCAGAAGGATGCGGAAGGCTTTATCCGCTTGAATGCACTACGCTTGAAGATTCGTGCGCAGAGGAAGAAAGCCTCATCCTGATGGCCAAAAGGAGATTTCGCCCGAGGGCAGCCGGCACCGGAGAGAAGGCCTGGGAAGGCCGGTTTCGAGAGAAGACCGATCGATTAGTAGAAGCATTTACTAGGTCCGTGACGGTCGACTGTCGGCTCTATGCCGAGGACATCGCCGGAAGCATCGCCCATTGTAAGACGCTCGAAAAGGCTCGAATTCTCACGCGTGCCGAAACGCGCGCCATCGTCCGTGGGTTGGAAGCAGTCAAACGAGAGTTGGATCGCGGAGAATTCGTCTTCTCACCTCAAGACGAAGATATTCATATGGCCATCGAGCGGCGATTGACTGAAAAGATCGGCCCGCTGGGAGGGAAATTGCACACCGGCCGGAGTCGGAATGATCAAGTGGCCTTGGATATCCGACTGTATTTGCGTACCCAGCTGGATGGGCTGCAAGAGCGATTAACCGAATTTCAACGTGTGCTGGTCGCGAAAGCCAGTGCACATCGCAAACTCATGATGCCGGGGTATACCCACTTGCAACGGGCTCAGCCGGTCTTGTTTGCCCATCACGTGTTGGCCTATGTGGAGATGTTCGAGCGTGACAAAGGTCGACTACGTGACGCCAGGGGCCGGCTCAATGTCATGCCGCTCGGGTCCGGGGCCTTGGCCGGTACGAACTATCCGGTGAACCGGCGATACACGGCCGAACTCCTGGGCTTTCCAACCGTCACCCTGAACAGCATGGATGCGGTTTCGGACCGTGATTTCATGATCGAAGTGGCCTCGGCCCTCTCGATCGTGATGATGCATCTGTCGCGACTCAGCGAGGAATTGATCGTGTGGGCGTCGCAGGAATTTCAGTTCATCGACCTGCCGGATGCATTCTGCACGGGAAGCAGCATGATGCCGCAGAAGAAGAATCCCGACGTCCCCGAGCTGGTCCGAGGAAGAACCGGGCGCGTATACGGCCATCTTGTCAATCTGCTGATCCTGCTCAAGGCTCTGCCGTTAAGTTATAATCGGGACTTGCAGGAAGACAAACCGGCCCTCTTTGATGCGCTTGATACCGTAACGGCCTCTCTTCGAGTCATGACGGAATTGATGCGCCGACTCAAGGTCAACGAAGAGTGCCTGAAGCGAGCCTTGCAAGGAGGCGGACTTCTCGCCACGGAACTGGCCGACTACTTGGTCATCAGAGGCGTACCTTTCCGCGAAGCCCACGGAATCACCGGACGAATCGTCCGCGCAGCACTTGATCAGGGCCGTGACATCACGGATTTTTCACTTGAGGAGTTACAAGCGTTTTGCGAACGGATCGACAAAAGTGTGTTTTCTCGGCTGACTACCGCAGCGGCCATCAACCACAAGCGACAAATCGGCGGAACCGCACGAGCACGAGTGGAGCAGCGAATTAACGAACTTGAACAGTTATTGTCATGAGGGCTGTTGTCATTATAGCGTCGGCAGGGCTCCTGATGTCTTGTGGAGTGGTGGGGTCGCCTGTTCCTCCTGAATTCGTGGGAGTAGCACCCACGATCAATAAGCAGAAAAGGCAACAGGCCCTTGATGTAGAGAGGAAAACGGCAGAATCGGCTGAACCGGACCCTACCCTCGGAAGTCATGACATGGATCTCCCTCCATCGCAGCCAGTGGGAATAAGGTAAAGGTCTTAGACCTGAGGTAATCGGTTGAACACAAGGGAACCACGAGATGCATAGTTTCGAGTATCACCACGGTGAATTATACTGCGAGCAGATACCGGTCAGCCGCGTGGCGAAGGAGCTCGGCACTCCCTGTTATATCTATAGCCATGCGACACTCGTCCGGCATTTCCACGCCTACGACAGTGCCTTCAAGAATATCCCGCATATCATCGCGTATGCGATGAAGGCAAACTCCAACCTTGCCATCTTACGATTGATGGCAAAGGAAGGCAGCGGCGCGGACATCGTGTCGGGAGGCGAACTGTTTCGAGCTCTAAAAGCTGGTGTGCCGGCTTCCAAAATCGTGTTTGCCGGCGTCGGCAAATCGCCGGATGAAATTCGCGATGCGCTGAAGGCCGACATCCTGATGTTCAATGTCGAGTCACCGGCTGAGATCCATGCGATAAACGAGGTGGCGGCCTCAGTCGGCAAAAAAGCCCGGATCGCGTTGCGGATTAATCCTGACGTGGATCCGAAAACTCATCCTTACATCTCGACGGGGATGAAGAAAAGCAAGTTCGGCATCGCCTCGGATCGCGCGCTGGAAGAATACAAAATGGCATCCTCGCTGAGCCATACCGACGTCGTGGGAGTCCATGCCCACATCGGCTCGCAGTTGACGGACGTGACGCCGTTCGTCGATTCGCTGAAAAAGGTCGTGACGCTTATCGATACACTGAAAGGTCAAGGGATCAACATCCGATACCTGAATATTGGCGGCGGGCTTGGTATTACCTATTCCGAGGAGAAGCCGCCTTTGCCTCAGGACCTTGCTGATGCGATTTCGCCGCTCGTGAAGGACTTGGGATTAACGCTCGTGATGGAGCCGGGCCGTGTCATCGTCGGCAATGCCGGCATCTTGGTCACAAGGGCGTTGTACGAGAAAGCCGGAGAGATGAAACACTTCGTGATTGTCGATGCCGCCATGAACGATTTGATTCGACCGAGCTTGTATGGGGCCTACCACGAAATTCGCCCCGTGAATGAGGAAGCAGCCCATCGGGCTAGACAGACGGTGGATATCGTCGGACCTGTCTGCGAATCTGGAGATTTTCTGGCGAAGGATCGATCGCTTCCCAACGTAAAACCCGGTGAGTTACTCGCGGTCATGAGCGCGGGAGCCTATGGCTTTGTGATGGCATCGAATTACAACTCTCGGCCTCGTGTGCCCGAAGTCCTTGTCAGGGGGGGAGAATTTCACGTCATTCGTGAGCGGGAAACATACGACGACCTGGTGCGAGGCGAGAGAATTCCATCGTTCCTCAACGAAACGGAGTGAGCATGTTTACCGGATCGCTTGTCGCTATTGTCACACCGTTTCGGCAGGGCAAAGTCGACGAGCGCGCGTTGGCTGAGTTGATTGAATGGCAGATTGCCAGCGGTACCAACGGCATTGTTCCCTGCGGAACCACTGGGGAATCGGCCACACTTTCTCATAACGAGCACAATCGGGTCATTGAATTGACGGTTGAGGTGGTCCGCCGGCGGGTACCGGTTATTGCCGGAACCGGTTCAAACAGCACGGAAGAAGCCATCACCCTCACGAAACACGCGAAGCAAGCCGGGGCTGACGGTGCATTGCTCATTACTCCCTACTACAACAAGCCGACCCAGGAAGGACTCTATCGCCACTATAAAGCGATTGCAGAGGCTGTCGATCTGCCCTTGGTCCTGTACAACATCCCCGGTCGTACGGGAGTCAATATGCTACCGTCAACGATTGCCCGGCTCTCAGCCATTAGCACGATTGTCGGGGTTAAGGAGGGAAGCGGCTCCGTCCAACAAGCTTCGGATATCGTGCAGACGTGCGGGGACCGCCTCACGGTGCTGGCTGGAGACGACTCTCTCACGTTACCGATGATGGCGGTCGGAGGCAAGGGCGTCATTACTGTCACGGCGAACATCATGCCGACCGAAATGGCCGGTCTTGTAAAAGCATTCGCCGCAGGGAACATCGCCGACGCTCGACAGATTCATTTTAAGCTCTCTCCTCTCTTTGCGGCGTTGTTCTATGAGACCAACCCCATTCCGGTCAAAGAAGCGTTGGGACTCATGAGGAAGATTGACCCGGAATTGCGCCTGCCGCTCTGTCCAATGGCCATGGACACGCGCGAGAAATTAATCCGCGTCCTGAAGGATGCGGCGTTGATTTAACTCTACAATCTAAGGGCACAACAAGATGATCAAGGTCATTGTAGCGGGTGCAGCCGGCCGAATGGGCTGTCGACTGGTGTCGCTGATCAGAGATTCTACGGCTTTGATATTGGCAGGGGCCTTAGAAGGGAAAGGACATCCGGCATTGGGAGAGGATGCGGGTGAGACCGCAGGATCGGGCCGTGCGGGCCTTCTCATCACGGACGACCTCTCCATTCTGATGGAGCGAGGACAAGTTGTGATCGATTTTTCCGCACCTGAGGCGACGCTTGAGCATATGCGTACGGTCGCTCACCATCGGCGGGCTATGGTGATCGGGACCACTGGATTTTCGGCTGTTCAACTCGACGAGTTGAGGTCACTGGCCCAGCAGATCCCCTGTGTCTTTTCTCCCAACATGAGTGTCGGCATCAATCTGATCTGCAAGGTCATCGGGGAAATGGCCAGAACACTTGGAGACGATTACGACATCGAGGTCATTGAAGCTCACCACAGACTGAAGAAGGACGCGCCGAGCGGCACGGCGCTCAAGATCGCCGAAGTCCTGGCCCGTTCGGTGAGCCGTGACTTGAACCAAGTCGGAGTCTACACTCGCAAGGGGATGATCGGGGAGCGAACCAAGGGAGAGATTGGAATACAAACGATTCGCGCCGGCGATATCGTCGGCGATCATACGATTCTGTTCGGCGGCATGGGAGAACGAATCGAGGTCACTCACCGAGCCAGCAGCCGCGATACCTTCGCCCGCGGAGCTCTGCGGGCCGCGCGCTGGGTCGTCCGTCAGCCGCCTGGCTTGTACGATATGATGGATGTCTTGAGTCTTCGTTGACTATCCTCTCAGCTACGCTTCTTGTCGAATCACCCGATTGCATCGTACTTCTATGAATGCCTCGGTACCACCGAGGCATGGAATGCCATCGCTGAATGTCCAGAGGATATTCAGATAAGTCATGGATCGCTTCTGGGTCATACCTCGAGAAGCAATTGGCCAGCGAGCAGGGAATCGCGCTTGTAGGCCAGCTACAACTCAGTCATGAGCCCACTCTAGAATGAGCCGTGAGGGACCCACATCGGGTTGTAAGATGCTGCGGTCAAGCGTGACTACACACTCCTTCTGCTTGCCAGAAGGATGTGGTTTGGAGACTGACAAGAAGGACTAGTGTCGAGCCGTAATCGGCCGAGGTTCCTGGTCCGCTGCTTTCCGACGACCACAGTTTAAACAGGCAAACACGGTGATCGCCAAGCCGGCATCCAAATCCACCGCTCGTTCCGGTAGCATCGCCCCATGGCATTTATCACAGGTTTTCATGCGAGGCACTTTAGCACCGTAAGACAGGGCAAGCCAATCCTCCTGAAGTACTGGATGGCACTGACAAGAGTCCCAATCGGACCTATAAATCATAGGCCGTTTGTGCATGTCTCCGCAGCAGCAATCTAGCAGCATCTCATGGGCAATCCGTTGATGGTTGGCTTGACAGGCTCCCGCTGCTCTCATAGGATGTGGTTTCCTCGCAGTAGGCCACTATGTATAGACTAATCCTAGTAGTTTTACTTCTAGTGGTTCTCTACTTCCTGCTCCGACAGATGTTTCGTGGATTCAAGACTCCGATTCGGGACAGTCGGGAAAAACCGGCCTCACAAGTCCAAGACGAAGAACAAGATCAGATGATCGAGGATCCAGTGTGTCACATATTCGTTCCGAAGCGAATCGCCGTGGTCGAAACGATCGGTGGACAGGAGTACTGTTTCTGCAGCCAGGAGTGTGCGGTGCGGTTTCGGAGTGAGCACCCCGTCTAGCAAGGCATTCAGGAACTCCATGAAATCATCGCCATGGTAGGAGAATGCAGTACGTTCTTGCAACAAGCTGGTTAGCAACCGGAGTAAGTATAGTCGGAAAGCTTCTCGTCTTTACCAAATTTGAGGGTGATTTGACATTGATTGGGAGAGAAATTAAAGAGTGGGACCCCCGATTTTCCTCCGGCAATACGATAGTAGGTCCAGGTCTCCCCACCAAAAAAACGGGATGCTTTGCCGTCTGGAGCACCCCAGTTCTTTTCGAACCAGCCCTTATCCTTTCCCTGAAGCTCGGCGGGCTTCAGAGACGCTTCTAGGTACGGATTGTTGCCCGAGCAGGCTGGAAGGATGAGGGAGAAGAACAGCACCCAAACAAGTCGTTGCATCGGTGATATCTCTAAAGTCAATGGTCTCAGCAACCGCGAAATTCTATCTTCCATTCCAGAGTCTGTCAAACTTTCGTGTTGACTTCTTGCAGTGAAGTTGAGTTCTCCCTAAAATGACCGATAACAACTGTATCGCCTCACGATTTCTTCGCAAGGAAAGGAACGACCATGAAAATCTATCTTGATACAGCCAACGTCAAGGAAATCCATGAAGCGGCAAGTCTGGGGTTGCTCGACGGCGTGACCACAAATCCCTCCCTGGTCGTCAAGGAAGGTCGAAGTTTCAGGGAAATGCTACAAGAAGTGTGCAAGATCGTGGATGGGCCGGTCAGCGCCGAAGTTGTGAGCGTGGAAGCGGACGCCATGGTGAAGGAAGGTAAGGAGCTCGCTCAAATCCATAAGAACATTGTGGTCAAGTGTCCCTTGATTCCAGAAGGGCTGAAGGCAACGAAGCGCTTGGCGGCGGAAGGAATCAGAGTGAACGTAACCCTTTGCTTTTCACCCACACAAGCTCTGTTGGCAGCCAAAGCCGGTGCCTGGTGCGTCTCGCCGTTTATCGGACGGCTCGATGATATTAGCTCGAACGGCATGGAGCTCATTCGGCAGATTCTGACGATCTACAAGAACTATGATCTCAAAACCTTGGTCTTAGTGGCGAGCGTCCGTCACCCGCAGCACGTCGTCGAAGCGGCGTTAGCCGGTGGTCACATCTGCACGATGCCCTACAGCGTGTTCCAAGCGCTCTTCAAACATCCGCTGACCGATGCCGGGCTGAAGAAGTTCTTGGACGACTGGAAGTCCAAAGGACAGCAGTAGCTCGTGAGCGAGTAGGGGTGAACTCTGTGTTCGGTGCGCGTTCACCCTCCGTCAAACATGCTTCCTCTCAAACAAACAGGAGAAGAGGGCGGAGACTCGCCAACAAGGCAAGTATCTCTCCTGACATTCTCCTAAGCTACGTTCGGTCGATTTCTTTCCTGGCCATCCGAAATACTGCGTGAAACATCGACCGAGTCAACTTGCCTGTAAAGGTATTCTGTTGACTGGGGTGATAGGAACCAAGCAGCATCACACCCCAGGGCAAGCGATAGGCGACACCATGTCCGAACCTTGGCACCGGCACGGGAATGGGGCGTCCCAGTGTCCGGCAGGTCTTGAGGTAATGATCGAAGGCAATCTTGCCCAAAGTAATCACCACCCGATGGTGATTCAGAAGACAAACTTCCTCCCGCAAGAATCGGCTACAACGCTCGAACTCATCCGGTGCAGGTTTATTCCCCGGCGGGGCACATCGCACAGTTGCTCCGACATAACAATCGGTCAACGATAGACCGTCGTTTCTATGTTGCGAGGTAGCTTGATTGGCAAATCCATACCGATACAGAGCGTCATACAGCCAGTCCCCACTCCGATCACCGGTGAAGACACGGCCCGTCCGATTTCCCCCATGCGCGGCAGGCGCCAGCCCAAGCACATAGAGCCGAGCTTGGCGATCTCCGAAGCCGGGAACCGGCCGCCCCCAGTATGCCCAATCTCGATATTGCTTCCGTTTTTGCCGTGCAATCGCCTGTCGATAGATGACTAACCGAGGACAGGCCGTGCAGTTGGTGATAGTCTTGTTCAGTACTGCCAGGGCGTGCATATAGGCGGCAGTGTAGCACGAACAAGATCCCTATTCTGCTTGCTGGTGAGTGAGTGAGCTGTTAGCATAACCCCGCGTTTTTATGACGGCTTGTATTGGATGCAATAGAGGAGTCTACGCATGATCTTCCGTGGTCGGCAGTTCTTGTTTCCTATGGTCGGAATCGGTTTTTTCATCCTGTCAATGTGTCCTTCAGCCCTCGCCACGTCCGAACCAGGGGATAATGGCGGTCAAAAATCAGAGGTGGAGAAGGATCTCCTCATACCCGACCTACTGGATTCTCAGTCCGAACCGGAAGACCGTCTGGTCATTTTGCCGGAAATCAAACGCGAAGGGGAACGGTTCTTTTTGAGCTCATTCAAACTTCCCGACAAGATCACCTTTGCCGGAATGCCGGTTCCTCTGGATAACTGGCAAGTGAGAGAACGGATCGAATATGAGTTCTATCAATTCTTGGAAGATCAAGGTGAAAGTATCATTCTCGCCAAACGTACAGGGCGTTGTTTCCCTCCTGCGGAAAAACAATTGGCCGAAGCCGGTTTGCCGGATGATCTCAAGTATATGTTGCTGGTCGAGAGCAAGTGCATCTCGGCCGCCTATTCGAAAGCGAAGGCGTCCGGTCCCTGGCAGTTCATCCCCTCCACTGGACGCCGGTACCGACTGAAGAGCGATGCCGTCCGAGATGAACGTCGCAATCTTGAAATGTCGACCGAGGCGGCAGTGAAATACCTCAAGTACCTCAAGGATTTTCAGGACAACGATTGGTTCTTAGCCATGGCCTCCTACAACGCCGGTGAAGAACGGATCCGAAAATTGCTCAAGGATCAGAAAATTTCCGACTATTGGAAGATGCATGGCCCACGTGAGACCATGCGGTATGTCCCTCGTATCATCGCGGCGAAAGAAATCTACTCCCAGCCGGAAAAGTACCTCGGGCTGACCAAAAAGGACCTCTATGTGCCGCTCGAGACTGAAACTATCACGGTGAACGTCAAGGAATCCCAGCGCGCGCTGACCTCGATCGCCGAAGAATTCGGCACCTATCTGCTCGAGCTCAAGATGCTGAACCCTGAATTCAAAAAGGATGTCCTCCCTCGTGGAACCTATCAGATCCGAGTCCCTCGTCAGACCTGTCCCAACCGGTGTTTCAGGCAAGAGACGACCAACTAGAAGCCGGCCAATGACGCTTCATTTCCACTCTTCTCGTGCGCAATCGCTTCTCCGAAAGCTGATTGCCGCAGGGCTGGAGGCTGCCGATCCCTACCAAGCTCTACTCAAGAGCGTCTCCCTCGATGGACGGTCCTTGAGGGTGGGGCGTAGGACCTATGACGTTTCACATGTCGACCGTGTGGTGGCAGTCGGTGCCGGCAAGGCGTCGGCAAGGATGGCGCAGGCACTAGAGGCAGTACTGGGGACAAGGTTGGAAGAGGGATTGGTCATCGTCAAGACAGGTCATACTCTCACCTCCGAACGGATCACCGTGCTTGAGGCCGGCCATCCGATTCCCGATCGTGCAGGTCTTCACGCTACCCAACGGCTTCTGGGTCTGACGCAACGACTGACGCCTCGAGATCTACTGATCGTTCTCTTGTCCGGAGGTGCATCGAGCCTGCTACCGGCTCCGGTCCCTGGTGTGACACTGGCCGATAAGCAACGCACGACGCGCCTGCTGCTCCGCAGCGGTGCAACCATCAACGAGATCAACATTGTTCGGAAGCATCTCTCATTGATTAAAGGAGGTGGACTCGCCACATCCACTCGGTCGAGGATTGTTACGCTTCTACTTTCGGACGTCATTGGCGATGATCTCGGTTCCATCGGCTCTGGGCCGACCGCAGGAGATCCGTCGACCTTTGCAGACGCAGTGGACGTGTTGCAACGGTATAGAAACTGGCATGCCGTACCTGCGTCCGTACGCCGCTACTTGGAGCGGGGCCGAAGAGGAGAAGCACCCGAGACTTTGAAGCCGGGTTCACGACGATTGCGCTACGTGCAGCATCACATCATCGGTAACAACCGGATCATGCTGGAAGCCGTCGCACGTGCCGCACGACAGGCTCACCTCCATACCAAGTCTATATTGCGCCCCGTCACAGGAGAGGCGCGTGTCGCTGCGAAGCAGTTGACTGACCTTACCAAAGCGATTACGGAGGGACATGGGACTTTGAAACGCCCATGTTGCGTGGTCGCGGGAGGTGAGACTACGGTGACGGTCACGGGCCGTGGAAAGGGTGGACGGGCCCAGGAGTTCGCAGCCGCTGCGGCGTTCGAGATTGCCGGCATCCCCAACACATGGGTCGTGGCACTGGGCACCGACGGCACCGACGGACCTACCGATGCAGCCGGAGCGATTGTCAGCGGAAGCACCATCGCGCGAGCGAAAAAGCTTGGCATGGACTTCCGTTCATTCTTAAATCGACACGATACCTACCCTGCCTTGAAAGCTCTTCGATGTCATATCCATACCGGCCCTACTGGAACGAACGTCAATGACCTTTACCTCGCCCTCCTGCTCTAGCTACTATGCCCCTTTATGCTCCGCCCCTTGATCCTTCCGCTGTCTCAGTGTTGCGATGCCGATCTCACGGGGGGAAAGGCCGTCTGGCTCGCTCAGCTCATCGCGGCTGACTTCCCTGTCCCTCAAGGATTCTGCATCACGGCGGAAGCATATACACAGTGTCTGCACGAATCAGGATTTCGTGCGGATGAGGAGTGGCAGAAGGCCTGTACCTTGTCAGGAAACGAGCGGGCGTCGGCGTTGGCCGACTGCCGAGATCGCATCAGACAGGCAGAGACTTCCCACCTTGCCGTTCAATGGAGGGCGGCACTCCACACGCTCAGTCAGCCACCGAGTGAACGCTGGGCCGTTCGATCATCGGCCACGAACGAGGATACGGCTCACACTAGTTTCGCCGGACTCTATCGCACTCACCTGGGCGTGGTTCTTTCAGGAATTGAGGTCGCGATCAAGGAGCTCTGGACCTCACTATGGGAAGAACGCGTGATGAGCTACACAGTTCACCGGAGCGACAAGGCCGCTCCGAAAATGGCGGTGATTATCCAACCGATGGTCGATGCCCGATCGGCAGGAGTCGCCTATTCCATACATCCTGTGACCGGACGATCGAATCAGGTCACGATCAACGCCGTACCTGGTCTCGCTGCGCCGCTGGTCGATGGTACAGTCAAGCCGGATCAGTATGTCGTGGAAGTGACCGAGAAGGGGACACCTATTCGCATTCGCAAACGAAATCTCGCTCGTAAGTCTGAACGTCTCATGATTTCGAAGGAAGGGCTGCGCACCGATCCGCTTGACGAAGCGAGCCAAGACCGTTCGTCGCTGACGAATGATCAAGTCTTTTCACTCGCACGGACGACCAAAGAAGTCGAGCAGGTCTTCGGACACCCCATGGATCTCGAATGGGCGTTCGACGCCGAGCAACTCTGGCTCGTCCAGGCCCGGCCGATTACCGCTGTCCGTCCTTCGACCGGCCTCACCAATGATGATTGCGAGTGGTCGCGTACGAACTTCAAAGAGACGCTCCCCGAACTGCCGAGCCTGTTGAGTCTCTCATTTCTTGAACGGTTCATGGACCGCCACATCCTTTCTCATTACCGAAGACTTGGATGCCGTATTCCCAATGGGCTTACTTCGGTTCGTGTCCTGAGAGGACGCCCTTACCTGAACGTGACCCTGTTCCATATCTTGATCGCACAACTTCGCGGAGATCCATCGCTGAACGCCGAGCAGATGGGCGGCGAACCACTACAAACCTTCCCGACCGTAGAACCGCTCTACGGCGTGGCGTTCTTTCGAGCCTTGTGGATGATGTGGACGGAGATGCGACGGGTTGAGCGGTCCGGCCCACGAGTGTTTCAGGACATGAAGAATCTGGCGACGACCTATCGTCGTGAGCGTATTCTGCACCTGTCGGTGGAAGAACTCGTGCCCGAGCTCGACAAGCTCGGTCCCTGGCTAGAGGGCCGTGAAGTCACGTTCGGGATAGCCGGAGGAGTCGGGCAATGCCTGCAGCTTTTCAACCGATTCCTTCCACGTTGGCTCGGATCAGACTGGAGGAGTTTGCTGAATGCCGCCCTCCAAGGACAAGGGACCGTCATCAGCGCACAACAGATTCTCCGCCTCGCTGAGTTGACGGACATCGCCCGAGAAGAAACGGTGGCCAGCACGTTTCTCTCATTGGAACCATGGGAACCTTCACGGTTCCGTGAGGCTCTCGACGGCACGAAATTCCTACGAGCCTTCGATCGTTACCTGGAGGACTATGGGCATCGCGCAGTTGGCGAATCTGACGTCATGTCCCCGCGCCTCGCCGATAATCCAGAATCGATTCTGAGTATTGTACGTATCCAGCTCATTTCCGCCTCTCCTTCACAGGAAAGCATCCTCTCGCGCCAAGGTCATGCGAGAACCGCTGCATTGGCGGAAATCAAACGACGCATCGGCTGGCGCTTCTATAGATGGATCATCTTTCTGTGGTGTTACCGGAGGCTCTGCCGTTTCTTCGCGCTGCGTGAAGCCAATCGGCACCACTTGATGTATTACTCGACGGCCATCCGTACTCTCTTGATTCGTCTTGGAGAACTTCTGGTCGAGCAGGGTCTGCTCGATAAGGCAGACGACATTTTTTTTCTGACGATCAACGATCGGACCGACCTGTTGGCCGGAAGTCCACGGAATTGGAAGGCCGTGATCAAAGCCCGGAGAGCCGAGCGAGAACACAATGCAGCAGTCGAGGTACCCGACACGATCCGTGACTGGGAAACTGCAAGTGAACAAACCCTGGGATCAGAAAAATCTGAATTAAACGGTATCTTGTCGGGCACGCCGATCAGCGTCGGAACCGTGACAGGTCCGGTTCGAGTGATCCGCTCGGTGGCAGATTGGAACAAACTGATGCCGCGAGAGATTCTGGTGGTCTCGGTCATCGACCCCGGCATAGCTCCCCTCTTCGGTCTTGCCGGAGGCTTGATCGCGGAACTGGGCGGCACACTCTCTCATGGTGCCATCATCGCTCGTGAATACGGACTGCCAACCATCGCCAACGTTGAAGGCGCCATGACACGACTTGTTGATGGACAGCACGTTACGGTAGATGCCGGTTCAGGGACCATTCGTATCGAGCCATCACTACCAAGCGAGGACAGATAGAGCTGTTTGAGTGGGGCCTTCTGCTCCTTGACCTTTTTCAATACCTTGCGTACCCTCCTTCAAATTATCATTTTTCCACACTATATGCAGGGGTTTGTAACGTCGGACGTAAATGAATCAGACGATGACTGACATACTCCCCCTTCTCGTGACCTTTGGGGTAGGACTGTTCCTAGGCGGTCTACTGGCGGGCCTGTGGATCACCAGTCGCTTGCGACCTCAGGCTCAACGAGCCGAAGCGACCGTGGACGAACTACGAAGGCAACTAGAAAGAGAACGGGATGCGCTCGTGTCCGCTCGCCAGGCATGGGCCGAGGCTCAACAGGCTCGAGTGACGGCTGAAACTCGTATGGAAGAGACAGCTCGACAGCTTTTGGAGCAAAAAGCCCTGATCGACCACACACGCCAGGAACTGATGGGATCGTTCCAGGCCCTTTCCGGTGAAGCATTAAAACAAAATAACGAAGCCTTCTTGAAGCTGGCCGCCGTTTCATTTGAGGCCCTGCATGTCAAAGCGGATAGTGACTTGGTGCAGCGGCAGCAGGCCATCGATGCACTCGTTCGGCCACTCCACGAGTCGCTTCAACGCTATGATGAACAGCTTCGTCTGCTGGAACAATCTCGCCAATCCGCCTATGGGGGATTGGACCAACATCTACGATCGTTAGCGGAATCGCAACAACGGTTGCAGCAGGAGACCGGGAACCTGGTGAAAGCCTTACGGGCTCCCACCGTACGGGGTCAATGGGGTGAGTTGACGTTGAAGCGAGTCGCCGAACTCGCGGGGATGGTCGATCACTGCGATTTCGTCGAGCAGCACTCCGTGGCCGACGACGACGGGCGTTTTCGTCCAGATATGGTCGTGCAGTTGCCTGGAGGACGCCAAATTATCGTCGACGCAAAGACCGTGCTCTCGGCCTACCTCGATGCCCATGAAGCCCAGAATGAGACGCAACAGGCGGAGGCTTTGCGTCGCCACGCCTCCCAGGTCAAAAACCGCATGGATGAATTGTCACTGAAAGCGTACTGGAGTCAGTTCGACCGTACGCCGGAGTTTGTCGTGCTGTTTCTCCCAGGTGAGCAATTCCTCGGAGCGGCGCTGGACCAGAACCCCCGTCTTATTGAAGAGGGGTTTGCGAACGGGATCGTATTGGCGACCCCCGCGACGCTCATTGCGTTGCTCCGGGCTGTCGCCTACGGCTGGCGTCAAGAACGGATGACCGTCCATGCAGAAGAAGCCGGTCGGCTGGGTAAAGAACTGTATGAGCGCACGGCGGTGCTGGCTGAACACATGAATGACGTCGGGCAGGCCCTCGGTAAGAGCGTGTCTGCGTATAACCGGGCCGTCGGTTCTCTTGAGACACGCATTCTTCCTGCAGCACGGCGCTTCAAAGAATTAGGAGTCTCGTCGGGTCGAGACATTCCGGTGCTGGAACCGACGGAGGTTGTTCCACGCAAGGCTTTGACGGTCGATATCGAATGAAGGAGCGGACATGACCGATGAACAAGCCATGGTCGAAGCGTTTCACACCAAGTTTGAGATTTTGGTACAGACTACTCCGGCAGATTTGAATGAGGAGACGAAACAACTTCGCGTTCGACTCATTCAGGAAGAATTCGATGAATTAAAAGAGGCCATGGGCACGGGGAATCTCGCTGCGGTCGCCAAAGAAATGGCGGACCTGTTGTATGTCATCTATGGGACCGCGGTTTCCTACGGGATCGACCTGGAACCGGTATTTCAGGAGGTGCACCGATCGAATTTGAGTAAGACCGGCGGCTACAAGCGAGCGGATGGGAAATGGGTGAAGCCGCTCACGTACTCACCGGCCGATATTGAATCGATTTTGGAGGCCCAGCGGGAACACCTGTTGGCGAAGCGGCTATCTATGCATGATGCCGCCGCCAGCGTGCCCCGGAATTCATGAGAGACCCACACTGCCCAAGTTGTGGAACACCCTTCGTCCGAATCGTCTATGACGAGGGAACGATGGAGCGAATCTTGAATCGCTTGAGGCTATTTTCATTCCGGTGTCAGCTCTGCACCACACGCTTTCGTGCCTATCGGAATCAGCTTCCAAGCCAGGCCTCAATCGTGGATCGCCGACAATACAAACGATTGCCCGTGTCGTTCCGGGCCAACCTTCTTACAGAGAGCGCCATGCGATTCGACAATCGTGTGACGGATATCTCCATGGGTGGCTGTACGCTTGAGACGACGACCACCTTGCCTCAGGGGACGTTTATCGAACTGGTCATCAAGCCGGCCTCCGACGAAGAACCCATCAAGATCGAGACGGCCATGGTCTGTTCCTCACGGCCTGAATCGATGGGCATCCGATTTCTCGAAATGGTGGGAGATGATAAGAACCGCCTCAGTCAGGTGATCCTCAGCTTGCTGGTGGGACAAAGCCTCCACTCAAATCTCTTTTCTTAAAAACACTCCATACATTAGGAAGACCGCCGTGGCGGAGTGGTCAGAAGGTTGTCGATAAGCCGAACGGATCCCATCCGCACCGCGCCAAGAAGCACCACCCGCGAGGCCACAGTGGCAAGCGGTTCCAAGGTTACCGGATCACAGACTGCCAGATAGTCGATCGCAATAGCTGGTTCGCCTTTGATGACCCGAACCATCGCCTCCTGAATTGCCGTTCCATCAGTCACGCCTCTTCGAATCGCCTCGGCTCCTGCTTGCAGACTCTTGTACAGCGTGACGGCTCGTGTTCGTTCCTCCTGCGATAAATAAACATTGCGTGAGCTCATGGCCAGCCCATCCGCTTCGCGCACGGTCGGATGCACAACGATCTCCACACCGAGGTTCAGATCCATCACCAACTGCCGGACGAGTGCCGATTGTTGGAAGTCTTTCTGTCCAAAGAGTGCGAGCTGAGGGCGGACGATTCCGAAGAGCTTCGTCACGACGGTCGCGACCCCAGTAAAATGATGCGGACGCACTTCCCCTTCCCACCGGCGTGCAATCGTCGGAAGTGTCACCATGGTTTGGAATCCGTTCGGGTACATCCCCTCCACGGTCGGCTCAAAGCAGACATCGACTCCTTGTTGCCGACATAACGCTCGGTCGCGTGAGATGGGACGTGGATACCGGGCAAGGTCTTCATGCGGTCCAAATTGAGTTGGGTTCACGAAAATGCTGACCACGAGCGCGTCGCATTGCAGACGCGTTTCCCGAATCAGCGCTCGATGGCCATCATGCAATGCGCCCATTGTCGGAACGAACCCGATCTTCACACCCTGGCGCCTGAGATTTTCACTCCAGGCTGTCATGGCCAGGGGAGAACGAATGATCTTCATGAGCCGGGTGATGGACTACAGGCAGGACGTGAACCGTATCTCGTGGAAGGTTGAGGGAAAAGAAGACGTACTTGGGACTGGTCCGGTGTTTCCTTCAATAACTGCGCCATCGATTGTTTGAGCGTGGGATGGATCCAGAGAGGATCCAGTTCATTCATCGGCATGAGGACGAATCGTCGCTGATGGAGACGAGGATGCGGAATGGTCAACCCTGGTTCTGTGATCACGCGCTCGCCGTAGAAGAGAATGTCTAAGTCGATCGTACGAGGACCGGATCGGTTGTCCTCATCCCGATCCAAGGATCGTTCAATCTCCCGAAGGGTCATTAAGAGGCTGCGTGGCGCGATGTCTGTTTCAAGCTGCACCACCCCGTTCAGGAACCATCCTTCCCCTGGATCGGTCGGATCGCGAACTGGTTCCGTCTCATACAGCAGCGAGACCCTTTTGAGCCGCGAATGTGGGAGGAGACTGAGCAACGTCGCCGCCCGATCGCAATAATCCACCCGATCGCCGACATTCGACCCAAATCCGATGAAGACGGTCTCCATCACAATACCGTTAGAGGTGAGGCGTAATTCGCTAATACGGGAAATTCGGTCCTGCTGTCACCCGTGACACCTTATCCTTCATCCCCTGAGTTTCAAAATCCTGTTTTCTTGATCCGTTCTACAGCCTCAGCCAGCCGCTCTTTGGAGGTACAGAGCGTCATACGGATGTACCCTTCCCCCGGCGCGCCGAACCCATTGCCGGGTGTCGTCACAATGCCAGCCTTCTCCAACAAATGCGCGGTGAACGACGTTGATGTGTAGCCCTTCGGCACTGTCACCCACACATAAAAGGCCGCCGGTGGAGGATCGACTTCTAAGCCGAGTTTCGTGAGGCCAGGGATCAGGGTATCTCGACGATCTTGGTAGGTTTTTCTCAAGCTGTCTGTGACGGAGTCGTCCAGGTTCAGAGCCGTAATGCCCGCCTCTTGAACTGCCTCGAAACAGCCGGAGTCTAGGTTGCTTTTTACCTTACCGAGTCCGGCTAAGACATCCTTGTGGCCGACGGCAAAGCCGATACGCCAGCCGGTCATGTTGTAGGTCTTGGAGAGTGAATGGAATTCGACTCCCACATCTTTTGCTCCATCAACTTCCATGAAGCTCACAGGCCGACGCCCATCATAGTAAATCTCTGAATAAGCAGCATCGTGACACACAATAACTTGATTCTCCTTGGCAAATTCGACCACGCGCTTGAAGTAGTCCTTCGTCATGATGACCGAGGTGGGATTGTTCGGCGAATTTAGCCACATCAGCTTGGCCTTCTTGGCCACCTCGTTCGGGATCGCACCGAGGTCAGGCACGAAGCCGTTGGCTTTCGTCAGCGGCATGATATGAGAGGTACCACCGCAAAAACTGGTACCGACGGGATACACCGGGTACCCGGGACTCGGAACCAGGACGACATCGCCAGGATCGACAAAAGCAAGATGAATATGCCCAATGCCCTCTTTTGAACCGATCAGCGTAAGGACCTCGTTCGCCGGATCTAGCGTCACATTGAAGCGCCGTTTATACCAACCGGCCACGGCTTTCCTGAAGGACAACATGCCTTCATAGGAGGGATACTGGTGATGCTTCGGGTCCTTGGCCGCCTGCGCCAGACTCTCGATGATCGGCATCGGCGTCGGCAAATCGGGGTCGCCGATGCCGAGATTGATTATGTCCACTCCCCGTGCGATGGCCTCTTGCTTCATTTTATCGATCGCGGCGAACAAATAGGGAGGCAGTGTCTTAATGCGTGTGGCAACTTCGATTGGGAAACCGCCCATGGTCGATCTCGCTCCTTTCATGAATCGGTCGATTGGCTTGAGGGTTTACAGCCGTGCCGACAGGCCAACAGATGGAGAAGACTACTTCAGGAATGAGCCGGTAATCAACGACTGGATTGAAGCAGATGGCCGATCAAGCGATCAGCCGTTTGATGGAGCTGCGGAAGCTGAGGCAGAGCGGCTGATTTTACTTGATGTCCGGTCAGGCGAGCTTTCATTAAATCGGGCGCACATTCTCGGCAGAGCGAGTCGATCCCATCTTCCTCCATTTCCACATGGAAGAGAAGGCCATAGGCCCGATCGCCATACCGAAACGCTTGCAGCGGCGCTATGTCAGAACCGGCCAGCGACACGCATTCTCTCGGCAAGTCAAAGACTTCCCCATGCCATTCAAAGACTGCGAAAGACTCAGGACAGGCTCCAAACACAGGGTCTTGTTTCCCCGCATTAGTGAGGCGCACAGAAGTCATGCCGATTTCCAATGCCTGGCCTGAACGTACGGTGGCGCCGAGCGCCCTTGCCATGAATTGACTGCCCAAACAGACCCCGATCATCGGCTTGCCGGCGAGCAGGACGGATCTGATGAAGGCGGTTTCCTCGGCAATCCACTTGTCAGAATCGTTCACCGACATGGGTCCGCCCATCACGATCAACAAATCCCCCGCATCTTTAGGTACGCCTTCTTTCGGGACAAGCGAATATTCAAGACGCACACCCCGCCTAGCCAAAGCCTTTGCAAAAACCCCCGCACCCTCGAAGGGAACATGTTGGAGGCAAACGACGCGCATCGACGCCCTTTGAACAGACTTAGGATCTTATATCCTGAACGGCACGATGAATAAAGGACATAGTCCAGTATCTACTATTCAGAATTGGCCATCAACACCCACACGGCTCACAGCCTCGTCGAACGCGGAAGCGATAGGTACCGTGCGGGATTCATCGGCGAATTGTCCAACGATAATGAAGAGTTGGATATCTCGTTCGTTACGGACTATCTACTGGAGGCATTTAGGAATCCGCTACCTCACCTTGTCTTCAGAACCACTGTGCCACTATTGGTGGCTTCCTTTTTCCTTCCCCTCTCCCTTAGAGTAAGCGGCCCTATATGTTGACGCCTGATATCACGCAGTCGCTGATTCGTGGGATCGATCGAGTCCTGATCCACACGCAGGATGTCGAGCGCGTCTTCGCACGTCTTCGTCACGAGTTCGGCCTGCCGGTCGCTTGGCCGATCACCGACTGTGGCTTGCTCGTGTCGGGTGGTCTCCACGCGGGCAATATGAATATTGAAATCGGTCGGTTCGCAGGATGTGGGCTCCCTGGAACCTGGTTCTACGGACTCGGCCTTGCCCCATCGCAGTCGACATGGGAAACGGTAAACGGGTTAGCGTCTCGAAAAGTGCGGCACGCGCCTCCTGTGACACTGTGCTACGAAGAGCCGCTGGCAACTAGGTCTACGCTCACCTTCTTGCGCGACCTCCTGGATGACGAACCGAACACACCGTTTTGGCTCGGTCGGCGTTTGGGTGGGGATACTCGGATCGGTCGATCGCTGTCAGCCCTCAGCACCTGGATGGTCGGCACAGAAGCCGGCTCCAAAACGTTTTCGAGACTGCTGGGCAACTCTGCGATCTTCTTGTGCGACAACCAAATCGATCGTCGTCACGAACGGCTCGCCAAATTGAAGGCCACCTGGCACAGGACGCGACAGAATGGGTTGTATGGAATCACCGGGATTGCCGCCGTCGATATTGAGGTGGCGACCAACATTGCTGTGTGGGGGAGACTCTTGGATCGTCTGGACTTAAACGCGAATTCCATCCATTCTTTCAGCATGGGACCACCGCTTCGATTTCACTCTGGATGGAGGAATCGATTGCTCGGTATAGAGTTTTCCTGTATCGACCTCGAAGCGACCGCTCAGAAACTTATTGAAAAGCGATGGCTCGTTCCAACAGAGGACAAGCGAGTGACCATCATTCCGGACCGCATGGACGGTTTGACGATCGGCTTCAGCCAGTCTCCGTTGACGAGGCCGTAAAAACGTTAACCGGTGCTGGAGACCGGCGGCCATTGTGACCGACTTGCAATAAGCCCGGATTCCGCAGTTGAAATTGAATGGACATTCACAAGTTACGGGACATCCAAA
>JBBIKN010000031.1:0-29859 GCA_037445435.1 Nitrospira sp.
AGTCAGTGCCTGCACACAAGTGCGTTGGGCCTAATGTCGGACAGGCTCCTAGCCCGCAATATTCATGGCGGCTCAGCGTCAGTAGGAGCCTTTCTCGGCTGTATAACAAGCGTCGAGTCTGTCGCCAAATGGCATGAGCTGCGAAGTCCGTCGTGAAGCTTCAAATGCCTATGGTGTGAACATTTCCTGCAAAACAGAGAGAACGGTGGCGAGAGTTCCTGGGGAAATCCGGCCAAGCTCCCTGACAAGGCGCTCGCTATCAACAGTGCGTAACTGGTCGATCGCGACAAAACTTGCTCGGTTCCGAAAGCGACACCGAACGCGCCAAGGACAGGCTTGCCCTCCAGTGGTCATCGGTGCAACGATCACCGTCCGCAAATACTGATTGAGTTCATCGGGGGAGACAACGAGACAGGGACGTGTTTTTCGGATTTCACTGCCTCGGGTGGGATCAAGCCCAATCGGATAGACATCACCGCGAAGAGGCACTTGTTCTACCGCCACTTCCACTCGTCCTTGTCGAAGCGTGTGGATATCGACGGATCGAGTAGGTGATCTTCATTGCGCTCGCGCATACGGCGGGCGGCTTCGGCCCAACCGGCACGAGGTTTTGTTGATTTCGAAATCAGAATTCGGCCAGGCTCAGCTTGGAGTTCGACCTCGTCTTCAAGCTGGGCTTCCTGAAGCAAGGTTTTCGGGAGTCGAATCCCTCGGGAGTTCCCGATACGAACGATGTGAGCTTTCATCGTGATCTCCTTGTGAGGCTACATTGTAATCACATGCTGGAGAGGAAGCAAACAGGCCAAGCAATGTCAGCGAGCGTTGGGATTCTACGGCTGATGCCCCACGCGACGACCGATGACGTCCATCATCGGTTTGATGAGCGGAAGTTCGAGGAAGAGCTCGTGGTGGGAAATCGGTTCCACGTCCCGCACTTCCTTGAGCGGTTTGATGAACAAGATCGCCACGGCGAGGCGCAGGAGGGCCGAGACGAAAAAGATCACCGGGAGGTTCGACGCGAACTGCACCTCGAATTCTCCGATGATGATCTCAGGTGTGAGGACGGTACTGAGCCGCCCTCCGATCATGGTTCCGATGAACGCGCTGGTCGCGATGACACCATTGCTCACGGCGACGGCACCGGCCCGTTCCTCGCTCTTCACAAGATCATAGACGATGTTTTGAAGTCCGAGGTTGAAGCCTGACCAGAGCATGCCTGCCAAGCCGTTGATCATGATGAGCCACCATACCTCTTCTGTCATGAGGTAAAGAAACGGCAGGACCGGCAATCCAAAGCCGGTTGCCAACAGCAGTTTTCGATTCCCATACAGATCGCCGATGCGACCCCACCCATTGATGGCCAGAAATCCGCCGATGACCGAGGCCGCGGCCCAGAACGAATACTCCATGTAGGACAGATGCAAATCCCGAAGAAGGTAGACGGCGAAATACGGGCCGGCAAGCAGAGCGGATACATGCATGAAGCCGGAAAACAACAAAAAACGCAAGAAGGCTTCATGTCGCCCCGTCCCGACAAAGTCCTTCAGGCGGAGGCTCAGATGCTCAGTGACCGGTGCATCGGATTCATCGAGTCGCTGGAGATAATGGGCTGCAAAACCACGGGCCACCGCAGCAAGCAGGAACAGGATGGTAAATCCTACCCAGGCCGCTTGATGGTGCGTTGTCCAACTCAAGAGCATGCCTCCCCCAATCAAGGCGGTAAAGCTTATGGCCGACATGATGCGGGCCCGTTTGGCAAAATAGGCGCCTCGGGTATTTGGATCGAGGAGGTCGGTAATCAAACTGTTCCAGGCCGGAATGGAAAAATGGCCGACGACAACAAGCGGCACGGCGCAGGCGATGATGAGAGCCGCACCATGTTCCGGAAATAAAAATGGAAGGAGGAGAAGCGGCAGCCAGAGAGCCGCTTGTGCGGCGGCACCGGTGACGACGATGGCATGCCGGTGATTGAACCACCGCAACCATATCACCGACGCCAACTGAGCAAACGTCCCGAGGAAGGCCGGTAACGCGTTCAAGAGGCCGATTTGGGAAGTGGTGGCATTGAACGTCAGTGCGAAGGCCGTGAAAAAGTTCTCTCCGGCGCCCTGCATCACGGCCGTACAGGCGCCCTCACGGATCCCGTATTGCTCGTTGTGTGTGCGACGGAGGGCAGCGGCGTCTGATTGGGAGGCTTCCAGTGGAGTCATAGGCTACGTGTCCGAATAATTAGCGAAGGCAGACATCTTGTCACCATACCCAGTGATGCCGTCCTTGGCAACTGCATGTGCGGGATGAGAGTACGGTCTGGGTGATTGTGGTACTATGCCGCACATGAAAGCGGCGGTGAATGGGCTGTGGGTCTTGCTCTCATTGCTCGGCGCCCTGGCTTTGGCCCATGTCGTCGGGGCGATCAATCCCGATGAAAAGGTGAATGGGCTCTGGCTGGTCGTGGCGGCGGCCTGCATCTATGTGCTGGCCTATCGGTTCTATGGCCGATGGATTGGTAAGCGAGTCGTTGAACTCAATAACCAGCATGTGACCCCGGCCGTGCGGTTGAACGACGGCGTGAATTTCCATCCCACCAACAAAGTCGTGCTCTTCGGCCATCACTTTGCGGCCATCGCCGGAGCTGGGCCCTTGTTGGGTCCTGTCTTGGCGGCACAGTTCGGATTTATACCGGGATTCCTCTGGCTGGTGATTGGGGCGGTGCTGGCCGGGGCGGTGCAGGATTTCATCATTCTGGTGGCCTCCATGAGGCGCAACGGCCGCTCGCTCCCTGAGATCGCCCATGACGAACTCGGCTCCATTACCGGGACGGCGACGGCGGTGGCGGTGCTCTTTATTGTCGTGGTCGCGTTGGCGGGGTTGGGATTCGCGGTCGTGAACGCGCTCTACCACAATGCCTGGGGCACATTTACGATTGCGATGACGATTCCGATCGGTTTCCTCATGGGCTTCTATCTGCAGCAGTTTCGTCCCGGTGCGGTTGCTGAGGTTTCGATACTTGGCGTTGTCCTACTGATTGCCGCGGTGCTGTTCGGTCGTGTGGTGGCACAGTCCTCCTATGCGTGGCTCTTCGAGTTCGACAAGCCGGCGCTGGTCTGGCTCCTGGCCGGCTATGGTTTACTCGCTTCGGTGTTACCGGGGTGGATGTTGCTGGTGCCGCGCGGCTATTTGTCCACGTTTATGAAGCTGGGGGTCGTCTTTTTACTCGGGTTCGGCGTCATCCTCATGGCGCCGACGATCGAGATGCCGCGCGTGACGACATTTGCCAACGGCGGCGGGCCGATTATCCCCGGCACGCTCTTCCCATTCCTTTTCATCACGATTGCCTGCGGAGCCATCTCGGGGTTCCATTCGCTGGTCTCGTCCGGGACGACGCCGAAGATGATCGAGCAGGAGTCTCAAGCGGTGGTGGGGTACGCGGCGATGCTGCTGGAAAGTTTCGTCGGCGTGATGGCCTTGATTGCGGCATCGGTGCTCATTCCTGGGGACTATTTGGCAATCAATACGACATTAGGAGCGGATGCGCTGGCGGCCATGGGTTTTGCACCGTCGCGAATTGTCGAGCTGTCGCAATTGGTCGAGGTGGATGTCGCAGGGCGGCCTGGTGGGGCCGTCTCCTTGGCGGTCGGGATGGCATCGATCTTTTCGGCGTTGCCCGGTATGTCGGGCTTGATGGCCTATTGGTATCAGTTCGCATTGGTGTTCGAGGCGTTGTTCATATTGACGACGATCGATACGGGAACGCGTGTGGCGCGGTATCTCATTCAAGAAATGGCCGGGCGGGTCTATAAACCTTTTCGGCGGATGAACTGGGTGCCGGGCGTCATGCTAAGCAGCGGTCTGGTCGTGGGAGCTTGGGCTTATTTAATCGGCACAGGGAGTATTTCGACGATTTGGCCCATGTTCGGTGCTGCCAATCAGCTGCTCGGTATGTTGGCGCTCTGCATCGGGACGACGATATTGATTAAAATGTGGAAATCCCCCTATCTCTGGGTGACGGCGCTGCCGATGCTGTTTGTAGGAATGATCACGCTGACCGGCTCCTATGAGATGTTTTGGATGTTCTTGAGGAAAGCGGGAACATTGGCGGCAGGAGAGGCATTCACCCTGTATCTGGACGCGGTGCTGGTGGCACTGGTGGCAGTGCTGGGCGTGATCGTCTTGAGCGACAGCATCAGGCAGTGGTATGGCTACGTGGTCTTGAAGAAGCCGTTCACGTCAAGTGAAGTCGTCGTGATGGCGGGGGGCGGCGGGTCGGCGGGACGTATGCGGACGGCGGTTCATTGCGATGATGAAAAGTGTTTTAGGCTGCCGGATGGAACGAGGTGTTGTTGAGGGCGGCACGGTTCATCTCTCTTGCTCACGCCCCGCGCAAGCTCGATCTGTCGAGTTTACAAAATTATGGGCGGTGCTCGGTGCATGCGCGCAGTGAAAGATCAACCATGCTGCTCTTTCTAGGTTAAGGAAAGAAGGAGGATATTGTGGCTGATCAGTTTTCATTCGACGTGGTTTCGGAAGTGAACATGCAGGAACTGAAAAATGCGCTGGATCAAGCGACGAAGGAGATCAAGCAGCGGTTCGACTTCAAGGACTCGAAGACAGAGATTACGTTGAAGGAGAAAGAGAAGGAGTTGGTAGTCGTGTCGGACGATGAGTACAAGCTCAAGGCGGTGCAGGAGATCATCAAAGCAAAATGTGTGAAGCGCGGGGTATCGCTGAAAGCGTTCACTCAGGGTGCGATTGAGCCGGCGTTGAGCGGGACTGTGCGTCAGGTGGCCAAGATTCAGAGCGGACTTGCGTCGGACAAGACGAAGGAGATTACGAGGGCGATCAAGGATTCAAAATTGAAAGTCCAAGCACAGATTCAGGGAGAGCAGGTACGCGTGCTGAGCAAGAGTAAGGATGACCTGCAGTCAGCAATTGCATTCTTGAAAAGCAAGGATTTCGGGATCGATCTGCAGTTTACGAATTATAGGTAATAGGTGGTTCGTGCTTTCTTGACCTCATGAAGATTCTGCTCCTCCTCGTACTTGCCGCCTCCCTCTTCGGCTGCAATCGCAGTGATCCGATCGTCGTCATTCAACTCCACCCTAACAATCCAGATATCCTGTATGTGGCGACGAATGACTACATCTATAAGACCCGCGATGGCGGCCGGACGTGGACGAATCTCTCTCAAGGAATGAGCCATTCGCGCGTGATCTCGATGGCCATCGACCCTGTTTATCCGGCGACGGTGTATGCCGGTACGAAAGGCGATGCGGTCTACAAGAGCCATGATGGTGGACAGCGTTGGGCCTCGATGCGGGCCGGGCTTGATGATGCGACAATAACCTCTGTGGTGAATCAGTTCCTCTTTGATCCTGCCGACGCTCAGCACATCTTTATCGCGACCACCATGGGGGTGTTTGAAACCAAGAACGGTGGCGAACAATGGACGAAAAAGATGGAGGGGATGAAAGAAGTCCTGATGGTCGTCACGCTGGGCATGGATCCGACCAGACCTTCCCTTCTGTACGCCGGAACTAGCGGCGGTGTGTACAAATCGATTGATCAAGCGGGTCATTGGGACAAAGTGAACAATGGGCTAGTGCCGCCGGACATGCTGAAAACATCGCGTGCACTGAACGTCACCTCGATTCTTGTTGATCCGTACGAACCCGACACTGTCTATGCTGCTACACTGGCGGGGATGTATAAATCAACGGATGCCGCCAAGTCCTGGAAACGGATTGGAGAGTCGCTCGCGGACCAAATGATCGTTGCCATGGTGCTTGATCGAACACGTCAGGGCGTGATCTACATTGCTGGGAGAGATGGAGTGCATCGAAGCGAAGATGCCGGCGCAACGTGGAAGCTGATCAACAATGGCTTTACCACGACCAATATCAGAACGATCGCACAAAGCGCTATAGACCCGAAACTGTTCTATGCGGGAACGAACGGCAGCGGTTTGTATCGCAGCAAGGATGCGGGGGAGACTTGGGAGCCGATGCCTGCGGTTGGTGGCAAGCCGTAAAGAAAGATTGAACTATCTTCTCGAGCTGTTCAGGTCGGAATCTCCGATAGAGGCACCGACTCCGCGTCGTGGAAGTGCGGAAGTGCCTTCACGATTTTGCGCGCTGTCGACTTCGAACCCGGTGCTGCTGGGCATGGTGGTATCTTGTATGTCTGTTCCCGGTCTATGTGGGAGCTGACTGTCGTGGACATCATCCCCTCTCCGCGGGCGAAGTGATTCTCCCACGTTGCTGTAGGGAGACACAGAAGCTCCGATGTCCGCACCAAAATAGGAATTAAGTTTGGTGTCCTCAATGTCTCCTCCAATTCGCGAGCGTAAGCTCGTATCTTGAATATCCATCCCGGTTGGTGCTGATGATGGTGGTCTCTTGGCTTTGAATTCTTTCCGGATCGCCTCTTCTTCCTCTTGGATCTGCGCTTTAGCTCGCCCACTGGTTTCATAGTCGACGTTGCCGAGGTGTTGCTGCGCCTCATTCAATTTATCTAGCCGGTCTTTGAGTCGAAACAGATCTGCACGCGCATGTGCGACTGTTCCCACGATTTCACTGAGCGTGAATTGTCGAGCAAACGTGCCGAGCTTTGGACCTCGTGCAGGACCACCACCCAAACCGCTGTTTCCAGACCCAACGCCAAATCCAGCAGAATTAAAAATACCTTTTTGTTGGACGGCTTTGAGTATGTGGTTGGCCTCATCGATCAGATCAACGATATCCGTGGGTGCGTCGTTGTCGGTCAAGCAGCATGACAAGAACCTTCGATAGCGATCTGAAAATTTGGAGGCTGCGTTCTGCAACTCGACGATCTTGATGGGGTCGCGGTCGGGGAGGTCAAATCCCTGCTGGCGTGCGGTTTCTCTAAAGGATTCTGCCGCATGTTGATCGTAGAGCGGCTCACAACCAGAGTTCTTTTTCGTCGAAATTTGCTGGTCGGGTGTCTTGCTCGAGCACCAGTAGACCGGTGCCGGTTGGTTGAGAGGATTATCAGGATTGAAATCCTTGGCACCGGCCGGCTCTAAGCCGAGGAATGGGACAACAAGGAACAGAAGCGGGCTTGCGTATGAGGAAACCGAATAGCATTTAGACATAAAACCATTCTCTTATTGAAGCCCCCTGAAGTCAACGAAAGTCTACGAGCGTGATGGGGAGAGAAAAGTCGATATTCGCCATCTGGACTAGGTAGCATAGCTTATTGCAATTGAAGAACAAATTGGTCGTACGGGGTGTTCACACGTGGCAATGTATCTCTTCTTCTACTCCTGGATATTCACGCTAAGTTATTGAAAGGCTGTTGACAACCAAAAATGCGAGAGTATACTTCGGGCTGGCGTGGGTAAAAGTGGAAGCTAGTGGGTGAAAATCTTACTAATGAAAAATTGCATGTCCCTGTGCTTGGGCAGGAAGTGTGTTTTTGGCTTATTTCTGACCGATCTACCACCATTTTGGATTGTACGGTGGGATATGGTGGGCACGCTGAAATGCTTCTAGCATCGAGCCCAGCAAGGACGAGGATCATAGGGCTAGATCAAGATTCTCAAGCCATTGATTTCTGCAGGAGGCGCTTGAATCGATTTGGAGACCGCATTGTGTTGCGACAAGGAAATTATCGGGACTTGAAATCGCACCTTACTGAAACAGGCATCGCAGCGGTCGACGGTGTACTTTTCGATTTGGGAGTTTCGTCTCCACAGTTAGACGATCCCTCGCGAGGCTTCAGCTTTCAGCAGGAAGGTCCTCTGGATATGCGCATGGACCAAAGGATCGGGGAAACTGCTGCCGATCTGGTGAATCGTAGCTCCGAACACAAGCTCGCGGACATCATCTTTCAGTATGGAGAAGAGCGATATGCCAGGCGGATTGCTCGAGCAATCGTACAGGAAAGGCCACGTCGCCCCATTGAGACCACAGGAGCCCTAGTTTCCATCATTGCTCGGTCGGTACCTCCTGTCTATCGTCACGGACGGATTCATTGTGCGACTCGGACATTTCAAGCGCTTCGCATTGCGGTCAATCATGAACTGGACTTCTTGGAGCCTTCGCTTCGAGATGCCGCCGAAGTGCTGACCTCGGGGGGAAGGATTTGCGCGATCTCCTTTCATTCTCTTGAAGACCGTATTGTCAAGCATACCTTGCGGTCTCTTTCACAAGGACCGGCAGCCCCCCTGTCGCTCCTCACTAAGAAGCCGGTGCTTCCTTCTAAGGCCGAGTGTGAAGCGAATCCCCGATCGCGTAGCGCTAAATTACGAGTCGCTGAACGTCAACCGAGGATGGGGCTCATATTATGAAGACCGTCACCGTTTTTGTGGGACTCTGTCTCGTGTTTGTGTTTGTTTGGGAGCGCGTAGACGTGGTTCGAGTCGGCTACCACATCGAGCGGTTGAAGCGCGACAAGGCGGTGCTTGAACGCCAACGGGATGAGCTCCGCGTCAAGGTTTCTGCATTGAGCGCCTCTGACCGGATCGCAAAATTAGCGACTGAAAAACTGGGCATGAGTCCGCCTCAGCAAGGGCAGGTCATTGTGGTTCAGACCAGGCCAAGTGATGCCCATCCCTTATCAGAAGTTGCACCGGTTGAGCTGAAAGTCGCCAAGAACTATCTTCCCAGCGGGAGGTTCTAGTGGCCGGCTCTTTTTCGCGCGGTCGTCGGTATGTCTTGTTGCTGCTGTTCCTCTGTGGCTTTGGATTAGTTCTATTCCGGCTGGTCACGTTGCAAGTGCTGCAAGCGGCTGAACTTTCAGTCAGGGCGGATCGGCAGCATCAAAAAACGGTATCGCTTGAAGGAGCACGCGGCACGATTGTCGACCGACATGGCAAGATCCTGGCTATGAATGTGGAAGTGCCGTCCGTATTCGGAGTCCCAAACACATTAGAGAGCCCACTCAAGACGGCTCGGCAGTTGTCGCCGATTCTTCATGTGCGGACCGATGAGTTGGAGCGGAAACTTCGGCAGGATCGGAGCTTCGTGTGGTTGGCTCGAAAGCTCGATCCGGAACAGGGGCGTCGGCTCGACCTCCTGTCGCTGGATGGAATCGGGGTTGTGATGGAAGGGAGGCGCTTCTATCCGAAAGGACCGCTCTTAGCTCATGTGTTGGGGTTCTCGGGAATGGACGGGGAAGGTTTGGAAGGCTTAGAGCATCGCTACGAATCGTACTTGCGTGGTGAGAAGCGGATGATGGTGCTGCAGCGCGATGCCTTGGGGCGTACGGTTTTTCCCAAGGGAATGACGGAACGGAGCCCAACGCCAGGCCATAGCCTTACACTTACGATTGATGAAGTGATTCAGTATATCGCTGAGAGAGAGCTTGAAGACGCGGTGGGCCGGGCGCAGGCCAAGTCGGGAACAATGATTGTGCTTGATCCAAAGACCGGAGCGGTGATGGCTATGGCGGTCAGCCCACGATTCGACCCCAATGCCGTATCGGCTCTCAGCCCGGATCGTTGGCGAAACAGGGCGTTGACGGATGCCTATGAGCCGGGGTCGACCATGAAAGCCATGATGGCTGCCGCCGCCATTGAGGAACGGGTGGTAAGGTCGAATACGATGGTATTCGCGGAGCGTGGTCATATGACGGTCGCGAACACCGTGATTCATGATCATGAGCGACTGGGGTGGGTCTCCTTTGCTCAGGTGATTCAGAAGTCCAGCAATATCGGGGCGGCGAAGATCGGTATGGCGTTGGGGGAGCAGCGGCTCCATCGATATCTCCAGGCATTCGGTTTCGGACAGCGCACGGAAATCGATCTCCCCGGCGAGGGGGCCGGTTTGGTAAGAAATCAAAAAAATTGGGGGCGTCGTTCGGTTGCGTCCATTTCCATGGGGCAAGAGATCGGTGTGACCCCGCTTCAAATGGTAGTTGCGATTGCGGCCATCGCCAACGGAGGTGTATTGATGAAACCTTACGTGGTTTCAGAAATACGAGATGCGGAAGGCCATATGCTTCGACAGGTACCTCCTCAAGCCAAGCGACGGGTCATTTCTCCGGAAACAGCCCGAAGCGTGACGAAGATTCTTGAAGGTGTTATCACGGACGGTACAGGGACGAAGGCCGCTATTCCGGGGTTCCGGGTAGCGGGAAAAACGGGTACAGCTCAAAAGATCGACCCCCGCACCGGCACCTATTCAGTCTCTCGATTTGTTGCGTCTTTCGCAGGGTATGTGCCTGCAGACAATCCTCAGCTTGCCATGATCGTGGTGATCGACGAACCTCAAGGTGATGTGTGGGGCGGGGCTGTGGCCGCTCCTGTGTTTAGTCGTGTGGGGGAACAGGTGTTAAGTTATTTAGGTGTGCCATCCAGTCAGCCGGTCACGTTGGCAATGGCTTCCCGGAGATCGTAAGCGTAATTGGATGATGCCGATGACCTTGGCAACTCTGCTTCAGGCGCTAGAAGGACAGGTGAAGATTTTCGAGCGTCATGGGAATTTGGACGTGCCTGTAACCGCGATTACCGATGATTCTCGAGCCGTCTCATCTCACAGTCTTTTTGTCGCTGTGAAAGGCGAGCGGGTCGATGGACATGAATTTATTCCGGCGGCCGTGAGAGGAGGCGTGGTCGCATTAGTGTCGCAGCAGCCGGTGAAGGAGATGTCTCTTCCATCCGTCCGCGTGGATGATTCCAGAAAAGCACTCGGTCTATTGGGGAGTCGCTTTTATGGGGACCCATCGTCGCACATTCGGTTGATCGGTGTGACAGGGACGAACGGGAAAACTACGACCACCTATGTCTGTAAAGCGCTGCTCGAAGCCCTTGGCCACCCGGTCGGGATGATCGGAACCGTCGCCTATCAGATCGGTGAGCGCACGATCCCGGCAACGCACACGACACCTGGTTCTCTTGAACTCCAACAGCTGCTTGCCAAGATGGTTGTCGGCGGGTGCACCACTGCAGTCATGGAAGTGTCTTCTCACGCTCTGGCACAGGATCGTACGAGCGGATGCGAATATGACGTGGCGGTCTTTTCAAATCTGACTCAGGATCATCTCGATTTTCACAAGACCATGGAGGAGTACTTTCAAGCGAAACTGAGGCTTTTTACAGGATTGAAGGAAGGGCTCAAGACGAATAAACGGGCGATCATCAACATTGATGACCCCTATGGAAATCGTATTGTCGAGCGTTGTCTTGCCCCGGTTTGGGCCTATGCCTTGAAAACCAAGGCGGATCTTCGTGCCGAAGCGGTGCGGTTGTCTCTTCAGGGGACCACCTTTACCGCCGTGACTCCCGCCGGAAGCTTCCCTATCGAGAGTCATCTCGTGGGCGAGCATAATGTTTATAACTTACTTGCTGCCATCGGGGTCGCGCTTCACGAAGGGGCCACACCCGAGCAAATCCGACAAGCGGTGGCGAGGGTCATGAACGTGCCGGGACGGTTCGAGCGTGTGATCGCGGGCCAGCCCTTTACGGTCGCCGTAGATTACGCTCACACCGAAGACGCGCTAGTGCGATTGTTGACGGCGGCACAAGCGCTGAAAACCGGTCGCATCATCACGGTCTTTGGGTGCGGTGGAGATCGTGATCGAGACAAGAGGCCGAAGATGGGAGCGGCGGCCGTGCGCTACAGCGACGTTGTGATATTGACCTCGGACAATCCCAGAACCGAAGATCCTCTCTCAATTTTGGAGCAAGTAGAAGTCGGAGTGATTGAGGCGCTGCGGCAACGGCCACAGGTACAGTACCGAAAAGTGCCTGATCGGCGGCAAGCCATCGAAGAGGCGGTGCGGGAGGCTCAGAGTGCAGATATGGTGTTGATCGCCGGCAAAGGACACGAAGACTATCAGATCATCGGCACGAAGAAGGTTCATTTCGACGATCGCGAGGTGGTGCGCAACGCCATCGAACGACTCGGAACCCGTGTCTAGCCCATAAGAGCAGGGGCCGGTCGGTGCACGGAAGCATCCACATGACGCTGTTTACCGTCGATGAAGTGCGAGAAGTGATCGGCGCGAGAGTATTGGCCGGTGAAGGGATCGGTTGGACAAAGCATCGTATTCGACGAATCAGCCTCGATACGAGGTCTCTCCGACCCGGTGATCTCTTTATAGCGTTGCGTGGAGACCGATTCGACGGCCACAATTTTGTGGCCACGGCGCTGTCGCGCGGGGCGGTGGGGGCGATTGTGCTCGATTCCTTCAATGTGTCGAGGCTGGTCTTGAAGGGGGGCTCGAAGCGGACCCAGCCGTGTATCCTCGGCGTCACCGATCCACTCTATGCCTACCAGCAGCTGGCCGCATACCACCGAAGCCGATTCCGAATCCCTGTCGTGGCAGTCACAGGAAGCAACGGCAAGACGACGACGAAGGAAATGGTAGCCAGTGTCTTGGCCAGCCGTTGGAAAATCCTCAAGACCGAAGGCAACCTGAATAACCGCGTGGGAGTTCCGCAGACACTGCTCCGCCTCAACGATCGACACAAGGGAGCGGTCATCGAGATGGGAGTCGATAATCTTGGTCAGACCACCAGGCTATGTGAAATAACCAGACCCACGATCGGGATCATTACCAATATCGGCCCCGACCATCTGGAATTTTTCGGAAGTATGGACGTATCGGCTCAGGCAAAGGCGGAGTTGCTCGAGCTTCTTCCTCGTGACGGGACCGCCGTCCTGAACGCAGATGATCCATATTACGACTATCTTGCGGCACGAGCTCGATGTCGTGTGGTGTCGTTTGGGTTTTCATCAAAAGCGGACGTCCGGGCGATGGACGTAAAATCAGACGGGCGCAATGGCACGCTCTTTCGTCTCCTGCTTCCAGGAGCCGTACGCCACACCCTGGTCCAAATTCGTGTCCAGGGGGAGCACAACGTCACTAATGCCTTGGCCGCCGGCGCGGTCGGTTCGATCTTAGGCTTGTCCGGAGGGGTGATCGCTCAGGGGCTGTCCCGTTTCCGGCCTGCTGCCATGCGATCGCAGGTGCGGGTCAATCAAGGCGTGAAGTTGATCATCGACTGTTACAATGCCAATCCTGCTTCTATGAAGGCGGCGGTGCAATTGCTTGCACAAACGGGGGCGAAACGAAAGAAAATTGCCGTTCTTGGAGCCATGCTGGAACTCGGCCCGAATGCCGATCAGTTGCACGAGGAAGTTGGAGAATTCTTGGCACGTCAAGGTATCGATCAACTCGTAGCTTGCGGCGTATTAGGGCGAAGTCTTGCTAGGGGGGCGAGGCAGGCAGGACTCGATCCGTCCTGTATTCTTGAAGTGCCGGATGCCCGCGCCGCCGCTGCCGCCGCGAAAAAAGTCGTAAAGCCAGGTGATACCGTGCTGATCAAAGCGTCGCGTGGCATGAAATTGGAGCTGGTTGCTGACGCACTCCAACGCGCCCAACACACGACGAAGAAAGTCCCGTAACGGTCGCCAAAGCTATGCTGTATATCTGGCTCTATCCGCTCCATAAAGAATTCTCGTTTCTGAACGTGTTTCGTTATCAGAGCTTTCGCATCATTTACGCCGCTGTCACCGCGTTCCTGATCGCATTTGTGCTTGCGCCGTGGGTGATCCGAAAGCTCCAAGAAATCAAGTTGGGTCAACAGATACGTGACGATGGACCAAAGCGTCATCTCGCCAAGAGCGGAACGCCTACGATGGGCGGCATCCTCATTATCTTCGCGGTCACGCTGTCCACGCTGCTCTGGGCGGACATTTCGCGTCCCCATATCTGGCTGGTGCTTGCTGCAACGCTGGGATTTTGTGCCATCGGGTTTGCGGACGACTATCTCAAATTCATCAAGGCTCGATCGAAAGGGCTGTCGGCTTGGCAAAAGTTCACGGCTCAAATAGCTGTCGCGCTCATTGTTGCGCTGATTTTGTACTCGTTACCAGGCTACAACACGAAGCTGAGCGTGCCCTTTTTTAAGAATTTCATGCCTGATCTGGGGTGGTTTTATGTCGTCTTTGCCGTCCTGGTGATCGTCGGAAGTTCCAATGCCGTGAATCTCACTGACGGTCTCGATGGGTTGGCGATCGGCCCAGTGATGATTGCCGCATTGGCGTATACCGTGGTGGCCTATGTCACCGGTCACCGTTTGATGTCGGAATATCTCTTGATCCAGCACATCGACGGAGCCGGAGAGTTGGCGGTCTTTACAGCGGCCATCCTGGGTTCAAGTCTTGGGTTTCTTTGGTACAACACCTACCCCGCTTCGGTCTTTATGGGAGATGTCGGGTCGCTCCCGCTTGGAGCGGCTCTTGGGACGGTTGCGGTCATCAGCAAGCATGAGTTGTTGTTGCTGATGGTGGGCGGTGTTTTTGTGATTGAGGCCGCCTCGGTCATTTTTCAAGTCGCCTCATACAAATCTCGGGGAAAGCGGATCTTCCTGATGGCGCCGATTCACCATCATTTTGAGATGAAAGGCTGGGAAGAGCCGAAAGTGGTCGTGCGCCTCTGGATTATCGCCATTTTGCTGGCGCTATTGAGCTTGAGCACGCTCAAGTTGAGGTAATGGAGATGGTGGGAGCAGACGCCACGCAGTTGACAGGCGCTCGCGTCACCGTCGTCGGGTTGGCCCGGAGCGGCGTCGCCGCCGTCCGGTTATTGCAGGAAGCGGGCGCGTTGGTGACGGTAGCCGACCGGAAGGATCGAAAAGAATTGCTCAATGTGCTCGGCTCTCTGGATCAAGCGGCAACCCACTTTGTGCTGGGCAGCGACTATGAATCGGCTTTCGAAGAAGTCGATCTTGTCGTCATAAGTCCTGGAGTTCCCTATCGGTTGGAGGCTCTTGAACGTGTTCGTCGCCGGGGTGTGAAGGTCATCAGTGAACTTGATCTGGCATCGCGGTTTCTTTCCGCCCCGATCCTGGCCGTGACCGGTACCAATGGGAAGAGTACGACGGTCACGCTGATCGGAAAGATGTTGCATGCGAGCGGAAAACGAATATTTGTCGGAGGTAATCTGGGCACGGCGATCAGTGAGGCCGCCGTACAGTCGCTGCAAGCTGTGAAGATGCGCAGGCCATGCCCGTATGACGCGTTGGTGGTGGAAGTATCCAGCTTCCAGTTGGAGACCATCGAGCAGTTTCATCCATGGATTGCCGCGATTCTCAACGTGACGGTGGATCATCAGGATCGCTATGAGTCGATCGATGAATACATTGCGGCCAAGAACAGAATATTCGAGAACCAAACTCCGTCCGACTATGCCCTCTTCAATCTGGACGATCCGAGGGTGGCTCCTCTGAGGCAAAACGCCAAGGCTCGCGCACTGGGTTTCACGAGGACCAAGACGTTGCCTTCCGATCTGGCAGGAGGGACCTATCTCGATCACGATCGCATCATGACGACTGTAGGAGGCCAGACTCAGGAGATCTGTGCGAGAAGCGAGGTCAAGATCATCGGCAATCACAATATCGAAAACGCTATGGTGGCTGCAACCTATGCGCTCTTGAGCGGCTGTTCTTTCGATATTATTCGTCAGGTCCTCAGAGAGTTTCCTGGCTTGGAACATGCGTTGGAAGTCGTTCGTGAGCGGCGGGGTATACGGTTCATCAATGACTCCAAGGGAACCAATGTCGATGCAACACTCAAAGCGTTGGAGAGCATCGATCAACCGATTTGGCTGATCGCCGGTGGACGCGACAAGGGAGGGGATTTCTCTCGATTGGCTTCGGCCATTCGTCGCAGAGTGAAGCGACTCATCTTGATCGGTGAGGCGGCGCCGTTGATCGCAAAGGCGATGGAAGGGTACCAGGCAATCGAACGGGCCGACACTTTGAAGCAGGCCGTTGAGTCGGCATCGGCGAGAGCGGACGCAGGCGACGTCGTGCTATTGTCGCCGGCCTGCGCGAGTTTCGACATGTTTGCGGATTATCAGGACCGAGGGCGGCAGTTTACAGCTCTGGTGCAATCTTTGCCGGAATAACGACGGCCTACAGGCTGTTCAAAAAGGCCTTCCGGCAAGGCCGCAGCAACCGGGGAGGCGAAAGCGTACTTTGGGCCGTACGCTGCGCCTCTAAGCGGCGCGAGAACGACGCCGGCGGACTTTTTCAACAAGCCTGCTAGGCAGAGGAGCATTGACGCTGGAAGATGCCACAGAGATCTGCAGGGACCTTGGCCTTGCCATGGTCCACCGCCAGCCCGCGCGCTCCGAAGCGGGTGGGGATGGATCATATCTTGCTGTTTGTGACCATCATGTTGGCGCTGGTCGGCCTGGTGATGGTCTTCAGCGCGAGTGCCGTGGTGGCAGGCAATCGATTCCACGACTCCTGGTACTACCTGAAGCGGCAACTGGCATGGCTGGCGTTTGGGTTGGTGCTTCTGCATGCGGCGTCCCGGTTCGATTACCTATGGTGGAAGCGTCTGGCGCTTCCTCTCCTCGGCCTCATCGTCATGTTGCTGGTGGCAGTCCTCATACCATCGATCGGTGTCGCCGCCAATGGGGCTCGGCGTTGGTTACGGCTGGGACCCATTTCGATTCAGCCGGCCGAGATGGCGAAGTTGATTGGGGTGATTTACCTGGCGGCGTACCTCGCCAAAAAAGAAGATCGGCTTCAGCAGTTCTCAACCGGGCTGCTGCCGGTACTGCTTGTCATTGGGATCATCAGCGGGTTGGTCCTTTTGGAGCCAGATTTGGGGACCGTGGTGGTGCTGGGTCTGGTGACAGGAGGGCTCTTGTTCGTCGGCGGTGCGCGCTTGTCGCACCTTTCGACCCTGACGTTATGTGCCATACCGATCGGGCTCGCCCTTGTCTTGACATCCAGTTACCGGCGCCAGCGATTCATGGCGTTTCTAGAGCCGTGGAGAGATGCGTCGGATACGGGATTCCAGATTACGCAATCCTTCTTGGCCTTCGGCAGTGGAGGACTCTTCGGGGTCGGGTTGGGAGAAGGCAAGCAAAAACTCTTCTTTCTCCCGGAAGCCCATACCGATTTTGTGCTGGCGCTCGTCGGCGAAGAGCTCGGGTTCATTGGAACAGGGATCATCGTTCTTTCCTTCGCGCTTTTCGTGATCCGAGGCTTTCAGATCTCCACCAGAGCGCGAGTTCCATTCGGCCGCTACCTGGGAATCGGCATCACGTCGCTCATCGGTATCCAGGCGCTGATCAATGCCTGTGTTGTGACAGGGTTGTTGCCGACCAAAGGTCTCACCTTGCCGTTCGTCAGTTATGGCGGCTCTTCCTTGGTGGTCAGCCTCGTCGGAGTAGGGATTTTGCTCAACATCTCACGGGATCGGCAGGCTGGACGGGAAGAGATGAGGCAGCAGAGCGGACGTGGAGGGGCAGGTCGACCATGACGATCGTGATTGCGGCGGGAGGTACCGGTGGACATCTCTATCCGGCCGTCGCCCTGGCACGAGAGTTTCTGCGCCGCGATCCTTCCACGAACATTCTCTTTGTCGGAACGGTGCGCGGGATCGAGTCCAAGGTGCTCGCTCATGAGGGATTCGAGTTGGCCATGATCACCGCGAAGCCCGTCATGGGAAAAGGACCGCTGGATATCATAAAGGGAGTGCTTTCTGTGCCGATTGGGATCTGGCAATCACTGAAAATTCTGAAGCGCCGACAGGCTGATTTAGTGATCGGAGTGGGGGGGTATACGAGCCCGACCATGTTGGCTGCCGCTGCCTTGAAAGGAATCGCCCGGGTGATTCTTGAGCCGAATGCCTATCCTGGCTTGGCCAACAAAGTCGTCGCTCCACTTGCCCAGCGGGTTTTTTTGGCATTTGAGTCGGCCGGGACTTTTTTTGACCGGCGAAAGGTGCGTGTCGTCGGGACACCGATCCGACGAGAGTTCTTGGCCCAACCGGACAACGGCGTGGCAACCAAGCAGGATGGCCGGCACCTGCTGATTTTCGGCGGCAGCCAGGGAGCCAGGGCCATTAATAGCGCGGTGCTGGAGGGCGTGCCCTTCCTGGGCCGACGCCTTCCCGGGCTGACCATCACGCATCAGACCGGTGAAGGGGATTTTGAACGGGTGAGCCAAGCGTACCGAACTCGAGGGATAGAAGCGACGGTTGTCCCGTTTCTCTACGACATGCCCGCCGTGCTGCGGACAGCCGATCTGGTCGTGGCTCGTGCCGGAGCCATGACGATCGCAGAACTGACGGTCTGTGGGAAGGCGGCGATTCTGATTCCGTTACCGACGGCCATCTATGACCACCAGATGAAGAATGCCCGAGCGATGGAAGCGGCAGGAGGTGCCATTGTTCTTCCGCAGGCGGATCTTACCGGAGTGAAACTGGGTGAGATAATCGAAGCCGTCTTATCGGACCCGCAGCGGCTGGCGAAGATGCAACGGAAGAGTTTGGAAATGAGACGAATCGATGCCGGCGAAGTGATCGTCGGTGAATGTTACGCGCTCATGGGAGTGACACATGACAACAACCAATGTACTCGAGCGACCGGAGGTTAACGTTGCTGGGGAACGGAAGATTCGATCACAGATCTCTGCGGAACGACAAAGGCTCAACCGTATGACGCTCTTTCGTAAGACACAGCAGATTCATCTCGTCGGGATCGGAGGGGCCGGTATGAGCGGCATCGCAGAAGTCCTTCTCACGATGGGGTACAAAGTGACCGGCTCAGATCTGCATGCGTCCGAGACGACGAAGCGGCTGGAAGAACTCGGTGGGAAAGTGTTCATCGGCCATCAGGAATCCAATGTGGGGGAGGCGCAAGTGGTGGTCATCTCTTCCGCCGTGGCGGCGAGTAACCCCGAAGTTGTGACGGCGAAGGCCAAGCAGATTCCGGTGATTCCGAGGGCGGAGATGTTGGCGGAACTGATGCGTCTGAAGTTTGGGGTGGCCATCGCCGGAGCTCATGGAAAAACCACCACCACGTCGATGGTCGCGAACGTGTTGGCGCAGGGTGGCCTCGACCCCACGATGGTGATCGGGGGCAAGGTCAACGCCTTAGGCAGCCACGCACGACTCGGGCGAGGCGACTTGCTCGTGGCGGAGGCGGACGAAAGTGATGGATCGTTTCTTCGTCTCTCTCCGACCATCGTTGCGGTGACCAATCTGGACCGCGAGCATCTGGATCACTACGGATCGATGGAACGCATCGGCGAAAGCTTCCTGGAGTTCATCAACAAAATCCCATTTTATGGGTTGGCGGTCTTGTGTGCCGATGACGATCAGCTAGCCGCGCTGTTCCCTCATCTGGTCAAGCGGTATCACACCTATGGGCTTCGGGATCGGGACGGAGTGGCACCGGATTTCAAGGCAACCGACATCAGTCTAAGACAGTGGGGTGCCGAGTTCAGGACGTATTTCCGTGGGAAAAATCTTGGCCCATTCCGATTGGCCGTGCCGGGCATCCACAACGTTTCCAATGCATTGGTAGCCATTGCCATCGGCCACGAATTGGAGATTCCCGTAGACCTGATCCGCAAAGGGTTAGCGGCCTTCACAGGAGTCGAACGGCGGTTTCATTTGCGAGGCGAAGCCGGCGGGATCATGGTGGTCGACGACTATGGCCACCATCCCACCGAGGTGAAAGCGACTCTTGCCGCCGCCAAGCAAGGCTGGGACCGTCGATTGGTGGTTCTTTTCCAGCCGCATCGATACAGCCGGACGAGGGATTGCATCGGAGAGTTCGCGCATGCCTTTGATCATGCCGACGTCCTGTTCACGACGGAAATTTATCCTGCCGGCGAATCGCCGATTCCGGGAGTGTCCGGATCCGCCCTCGCTGAAACGATCAAGTCGGCGGGCCATCCATCCGTGACCTTTATCGAGCACAAGGAAACGCTACCGGATCAGGTACTGCCTCATCTCAGACCCGGGGACTTCGTGCTGACGTTGGGCGCCGGTGATATCTGGAAGGCTGGAACCGGGATTCTTGCACGACTTGAGTCTGCGTGATGGCCCATGAAGCATCGAGGGCAAACGGATGAAACGAAGGGACGATCAATGCGGGTACAGCGCAGATTGGAGGCGGCCGTGGTCGGCGTTCGAGGGAGGGTTCGCTTCGATGCGCCGCTTAAAGAATACACGTCGTTCCACATCGGTGGTCCGGCCGATGTATTGGTGGAGCCGGCGGACGTGGAGGATGTCGTCCGCCTTGCCATGCAGACGCATGAACAGAAACTGCCGATCTTCGTGTTGGGCGGCACCAACCTCCTCATTCGGGACAAAGGCATTCGAGGGGTGGTGGTCAGTTTGGCAAAATTACGCGCGATCAAGGAAGAGTCAGGTTCCGTTTTGTATGCCGAAGGAGGCGTCGGCATGCCGACGCTCATCGCCCATGCTATCCGGCGGTCTTTGGCTGGATTGGAGTGGGCGGCCGGTATTCCCGGCACTGTCGCCGGGTGTGTCGTGATGAACGCAGGAACGCGACTTGGTGAGATGAAGGACTCGGTGAAAGCCGTTCGAATTGTGTCGCCGAAAGGCGCCCTGATCAACTGTCCGGCAGAAGCCATCGAATTTCGTTATCGTCGGGCGACATTGCCGCCGGGTATCGTGGTCGGAGTCTGGCTGCAGCTAAGACCGGGAGTGCGGACGGATATTGAAAAGGTCGTGAAAGACTATCTCCATTACCGCCGCGATACCCAGCCGCTTAGGCAACCGAGCGCTGGCTGCGTGTTCAAGAATCCGCTGAACGATTCAGCGGGGCGAGTCGTTGAAGCGGCAGGGCTCAAAGGAACATCGGTCGGTGATGCACAGGTATCGACCAAACACGCCAATTTTATCGTGAATCAGGGACAGGCCAGCGCCGCCGACGTGCTCTCGCTGATCAAGAAAGTGCGGGCACGAATCGCCCGAAAGATGGGAATCAAATTGGAGCTCGAATTGAAAGTCGTGGGTGAAGCGTAGCGAATGAGGGGATATCAATAGCAATGGGTCGACTGACAAATGCCCGGATCGGCGTGCTCATGGGAGGACAATCGTCAGAGCGGGATATTTCACTCAAGACCGGCCAGGCCGTCTATCAGGCGCTGATTCGTCGAGGATACGATGCGGTGGCCATCGATGTCACCGATCACCTGCATCGAGATTTGGAGGAACACAAAGTCGCCGTTGCGTTTCTCTCGCTGCATGGACCGGGTGGTGAAGATGGGACCGTTCAGGGTTTTCTGGAGACATTGGGAATTCCTTACACCGGGTCCGGTGTCCGTGCGAGTGCTGTGGGGATGCACAAGGCGGCCACAAAAACCTTATTGGCCGCTCATGGTATTCCGCTCCCTTCCGGGACTGTGGTGCGGGAATGTGACCGGCCGTCATTGGCGAAGGTCTTGAGGCAGACAAAATTAAAATTGCCCATTATCGTCAAACCGGTTTCGCAAGGGTCCACGATCGGAGTCACCGTCGTGCGTCGAGCCGGCCAATGGAAGGAGGCCCTCGATCTGGCCCATCGCTATGATCCAGAGGTGATGGTGGAGCGCTATATTCCCGGACATGAAGCCACCGTTTCCATTCTGGGAACCACGGCGGAAGGCCCAACAGTACTTCCGGCTATTGAGATCGTTGCGCCTGATGGTTTTTACGACTTCTCGGCCAAATATCAGAAGGGCAAGACCCGATACCTCTGTCCCGCTCCATTTCCTCTTAAGGTGATGCGCCACATCAGTGAGTTGGCCAAACGAACCTATGAGGTGTTGGGATGCGAGGGAGCGGCTCGTGTGGATTTTCGTATCACTCCCAGAGGTCGACCGTATGTCCTCGAAATCAACACAGTCCCAGGCATGACGGAAACGAGTCTCCTGCCGATGGCCGCGGCTCAAGCGGGAATTGCGTATGACGACTTAGTCGAACAGATTTTGCAGTCGGCGCTCGATCGAGCGAGTCGCCTGGCACGGGGAGTCTCAAAGGAGTAAGTGCAATGGGAATCTTAGGAAGAAAGCGGCACGCGACTCCAGTGGGGCCACGAAAGAATCAGTGGAAGGATCCGCAAGGAGAAAGGGCGGCGAAGGAAGCCAGCCGGGCAAGCACAGCCAGACGAAAGGCTCTCGCCCGATGGATCGGACTGACGACCGGTATGGGGCTCGTGGTATGGCTTGCCGTACTGGGCGTGAAATATTCCGGCCCCGTCCTCCACTCGTTGCTGGAACTCAAGACCATCACGGTTGAAGGGGTTCAGCACATCGATAAACAGAACGTGCTGGAGCTTGCAAAAGTGAAACCTGGTATCGGACTCCACCATATTGTCACGAGAGCGGTTAAGGAGCAGGTGGAATCTCATCCATGGGTCAAAGAGGCCGAAGTGACCCGTGTTCCGTTTCATGAGTTACGCATATCCCTGGTCGAACGAATACCGGCCGCCGTCATCCGTGCCGGTTCCCAGAACTTTCTGGCTGATGCGGAGGGACATGTGCTTACCAGGCTCGGTCAGACCGATGACGACGCCTTGCCTCTGGTGACGGGGATCGATTCCAAAGGCCTGTTGGAAGGAACCGAATCGGTGAGGCGCGTCATTGCGTCTGGCATCGCGCTTGCCAAATTGGTCGGTCAAACATTCGAAGGCCGGCTGCAAGTGAACGCCGAAAATCCATCCAATCTCGTCGCACTCGTACAGGGAGTGCGATTTCAGTTCGGGGAAGAAGCGCTCGGAGAGCAGTGGGAACGGTTCCAACGCGTCAAACCGACGCTCAAAACTCTGAATTTTGACGGTCGCGGACGCGGAGCGAATGAAGTGGACCTCCGGTACGAGAATCGAATCGTCGTACGGGAAGGGGGGTGATCGCGGTGCCGAAACGGGATCAAATTCTGGTCGGACTCGACATCGGAACCACGAAGATTTGTGCGATCGTGGCGGAAATGACCGACGCCGGAGGCCTCAGCATTATCGGTGTCGGCTCAAGTCCATCCCGCGGCTTACGCAAAGGAGTCGTCGTTGATATCGAAAGCACCGTCGAGTCCATCAAGAAAGCGGTCGAAGAAGCGGAGCTGATGGCGGCCGTCCAAATCAACTCGGTCTACACCGGCATTGCGGGCAGCCACATTTCCGCTGAAAATTGCAAGGGTGTCGTGGCGCTGAAACGGGCCGAGGTGACTCGCGAAGATATCCAACGAGCCATCGAGAGCGCTCGCACGCTCGCCGTGATTCCGCACGAACGCAGGATTCTTCACGTGCTACCGCGGGAGTTCATGGTGGATGGGCAGGAGGGGGTCCGTGAACCATTGGGCCTGTCGGGTAATCGTTTGGAAGTCAACGTCCATGTCATCACCGGCGCAGTGACCTCCGCTCAGAACATCGTGAAGAGTGTGAATCGAGCGGGGCTCGACGTCGTAGACATTATCCTGCAACCGCTGGCGTCCAGCGAGGCGGTGTTGAGTCAAGAGGAGCGTGAGCTGGGCGTGGCGATGGTGGACTTGGGAGGAGGAACGACGGATCTCGCCATTTTCCTGGACGGCAGCATCCGGCACTCAGCGGTCCTTCCTATCGGCGGACAAAATTTGACGAAGGATTTGGCCATCGGCCTGCTCACCTCACAGACCGAGGCTGAGAAAATCAAGACTCAGCATGGCGTGGCGCGGACTGAGTTGGTGACCGGCCATCAGATCGTCGAAGTGCCGTCGGTTGGAGATCGACCGGCTCGCACATTTTCAAGACGGGATATCGCCGAGATCCTGGAGCCGCGTGTCGATGAGATGTTTGAGCTCGTCAGAAGAGAAATCGTGCGCGCCGGGTATGAAGGGATGCTGGGAGCCGGGGTCGTGATCACGGGCGGTACGTCCTTATTGGACGGCATGCTGGATGCCGCTGAGAGGGTCTTGAACTTGCCGGCACGGCGAGGCATCCCTTCCGGTGTCGGAGGGTTACGCGATATCGTCGGCCATCCCAGTCATTCGACGGGGGTCGGCCTATTGTTACACGCCAGGCGACATGTCGATGAATTAGAGACAGCTGGGCTTCGCAATGGGGGAACCTGGGACAGAATGCGTAGGTGGACAAAGCGAGTGTTGGAGGTTTTTTAACCCATAAAACCCTTGCGGGCGGCAGGCGGGTCGTCGTGCGAGGCATGAGAGGAGGTGCCCCAATGTTTTCATTCCAGGAAGATATACTGTCGCCGGTCCGCATCAAGGTGATCGGAATCGGCGGTGCCGGGTGTAACGCGATCAACACGATGATCACCTCCGGACTCGCGCGCGTTGATTTTATCGCAAGTAACACCGACCTACAGGCGCTCGATCGGTCGTTGGCACCGTATAAGATCCAACTCGGGCCGGAACGAACGAGGGGGCTTGGTGCAGGGGCAAAGCCGGAGATCGGCAGAGATGCCGCGCTTGAGAGTAAAGAACACATCCGAGAATGCCTCGAAGGGGCCGACATGGTCTTCGTCACGGCCGGCATGGGAGGAGGGACCGGTACTGGAGCCGCCCCTATTGTGGCCAGCATCGCTCGTGAAATGGGCATCCTCACGGTCGGTGTGGTCACGAAGCCGTTTCAGTATGAAGGCCAGCGGCGACACAAGCACGCCGAAGAAGGAATCCGCGATTTGCGCCGCCACGTCGATACCTTACTCGTGATTCCGAACCAACGGCTGCTGGGGATTGTCGATAAATCGACCCCGCTGCTCGAAGCGTTCAAAGTCGCGGATGACGTGTTGCGCCAAGCGATCCAAGGCATCGCCGACGTTATTACGACCACGGGACATGTGAACGTCGATTTTGCCGATGTCCGTACTGTGATGTCCCACACCGGACGAGCGGTCATGGGCATGGGTGTTTCCTATGGCCCGAATCGGGCGATCGAAGCGGCCCAAAAAGCCATGTGCAGTCCTCTCCTCGAGGAAGGAAGTGTCGAGGGAGCCCGCGGTGTCCTCCTCAACATTACGGGCGGTCCCAGCATGTCGCTGCACGAGATCGAAGAAGCCGCCTCGATCATCCAACAGACGGCAGATCCCGAAGCCAATATCATTGTCGGTCAGGTCATCAACCCTGACATGGGCGAGGAACTTATCATTACGGTGATCGCAACCGGGTTTGAACGAGAAGAGGACCCCGCGCCCGTCACGGCCGCTGCTGATAGGGGAACGAGTCGACCGGCCAAACCAGGCTCATCAGTGTTGGGAGGCATGGGTGCGTCTCTGGCGGTCGATCGTCCGATGAAAGACCTCGATCGTCCTGCCTTTTTGAGACGAATGAACGACGTGCGGGAGTCGGTGGACCGGGCGGTGTTGACCGCCGAAGACGAATGGGACGTGCCGACATTTCTTCGCAAACAAACCGACTGAGTTCGTGTCTGTCTTGACGTGATGAGGTATTGAACTTGACTATGGCAAGTGCATCGGTCATCACCGTGCCGGCGTTTGCGGATGCCGGGAGTCAGGTTCGCCATTTTTTTGGGACCCGACGGCATGCCATAGGCCTTGATCTTGAGGTGGGGATTCCACGGAAGGGAATAGCAGGTGTGGCATCATCCTCGTGGACGCTCTTGGTGAAGCAAGTTCATGGAACAGATGCGCTGGTGCTGGACCGTACATTGGGTCCGACGGACCAATTTGTAGGCGGCTGGGATGCCTTGGTGACTGATCAACCCGGGATTATGGTGGCGGTACGGACGGCCGATTGTGTTCCCATCCTGATGCATGATCCCAAACGTCGGGTCGTGGCCGCCGTCCATGCTGGCTGGCGAGGAGCCGTTGCCGGAATTGTTCCCAAGACGTTAACGCTGTTGAAGTCGCGCTTTGGTTCGTGTCCGGAGCATGTACGGATCAGTATCGGCCCATCTGCCGGGGTGTGTTGCTATGAAGTGGATGAGCCGGTTCTTGACCGTCTGGGTCAAGGATTTCCGGAATGGAGTAAGGTGGTCCGAACGAGAGAAAACGGGAAGACACATCTTGATTTGAAAGCGCTCGTCAAAGAACAGGCGCAGGCACGTGGGGTAGATCCGAAGTCCATTACGACCGTCAACCTGTGTACGATTTGCTACAAAGACCTCTTTTTTTCTTATCGGCGAGAGGGAAAAGTCAACGGGACCATGGTCAGTGCCATCGGATTACCGATGAGGCGAGGATGAGCCAAACTCTGCCAATTCTGTGGTTCTTCCGCTAGAATACGAAACAAGGACGGTTCGCCGAATGAGCGGCCGCGACTCATGTGAGAGGACGATGGACCTGCTCATCCCAGAAGCCATAACGAACCGCGTCCAATCCGTTTTGACGAAGATTCGGTCGGCGGAAGAACAATCCGGGCGCCCTGCCGGTACCGTGCGGCTCGTGGCTGCGACGAAGACGGTGTCGGTTGAACGCATTGCGGAAGGTGTGCGTGCCGGTCTGTCCATCTTAGGTGAAAATCGTGTACAGGAAGCGCTTCCTAAGATAGCCGCTTTCACCCGGACGCCGGTTCACTGGCATTTTATCGGACAGCTGCAACGAAGGAAGGTACGGTCCATAATCGGTCTATTCGATATGATTCATTCGGTGGATAGTCCCGATTTGGCAAAAGAAATCGATCGCCGTGCTGGAGAATCTGGTCGTCAGCAGGATATTCTGCTGGAAGTGAACATCGGGAGAGAACCGACAAAGGCAGGGTTTCATCCCGATGACCTGGTGCGATTGGTACCGATGATGGCGCAGTTCCCTCATATCCGTATCAAAGGCTTGATGGCGATTCCTCCGCCGACCGTTGATCCGGATTCGGCCAGACCGTATTTTCGCCGACTGTACGATCTCGCGCGGCAAATTGCGGCGTTGGACTTGCCGGGCGTGAAGATGGATGAACTGTCGATGGGAATGTCAAACGATTATGAAGTGGCCATAGAGGAAGGGGCGACGCTGGTTCGTGTCGGCACCGCTATCTTTGGAGCGCGTCATGGCTGATTCAACGCTCACACAAAACATTTCGTTTGTGGGTGGTGGTCGAATGGCGGAGGCGATAATCAGTGGGATGCTCTCCTCAGGAGCCTGCAAAGCTCAGCAGATCCGTGTAGCTGATCCGGATATGACCCGGCTGGATCATCTCAAGAGACGGTATGGCGTGCAGATTGGCGCCACGAATCGTGACGCGGTCGTTTCCGGAGATGTCGCCGTACTGGCCGTGAAACCTCAGGTCGCGGCCGACGTCCTCACAGAGATCGGGGATGTGTTGGCGAAACGGCTCGTGATCTCGGTGATTGCAGGAGTACAGCTCAGGAAAATCCTTGAGGCTTGTGCTCCGCAGGCTCGTGTCATTCGGGCGATGCCGAATACGCCCGCGATGGTGGGCGAGGGGATGACCGCCATGGCGATCGGTCCCGGGATAGAGGAAAAGGAAGTGGCATGTGCGCGGCGGATCTTTGAATCGGTCGGCAGGGTTGTGTCCGTCGACGAACGATTCATGGATGCCGTGACCGGGTTGAGCGGAAGTGGACCGGCCTACGTCTTTCTCATGATCGAAGCGATGGCCGACGGCGGCGTCAAGATGGGTTTGCCGCGGGAGACGGCCAATCTCCTCGCAGCGCAGACCGTTTTGGGCGCGGCACGGATGGTCATAGAAACCGGGCAGCATCCGGCGCGGCTCAAGGATCAGGTAGCGTCCCCTGGCGGAACGACGATTGTGGGTTTGCATCGACTGGAGCAGGGAGGGCTCCGGGGCATGTTGATGGACGCCGTTGAGGCTGCGACGAAGCGTTCTCAGGAGCTTGGAAACTGATGTTTGTGGTAGGCAATACGTTATTAGGAGTCGCCACGGTACTTGATTATGCGTTGACGGTCTATACCTGGATCGTCATTGCTCGGGCGCTGATTTCTTGGGTGAATCCAGATCCGTGGAATCCGATCGTTCAATTCCTCACTCGTGCCACTGAACCGGTCTTGGCACCGATCCGACGGCGTTTGGGCTGGAGTATGGGTATTGATTTGTCGCCGTTGGTTGTCATCGTGGTCATCTGGTTTTTACAGATCGCCGTCGTCCAGTCGATTAAGGATTTCGCGATACGGATGAATTGATTCAACCAATGGGGGATGCCATGAAGATCACACCGCTCGACATTCAACAGATGGTCTTTCAAGTCAAGCTTCGTGGCTATGACCGTGAAGAGGTCCACCGCTTTTTAGAAGAGATCGCACACACCGTGGAATTCCTCAACCGTGACAATGCCATGTTGCGTGACCGGATTCTGTCGCTTGAGCAGCAGGTCTCCGAGTTGAAGCGGACAGAGGCGACCTTGTCGACCACGTTGGTCTCGGCGCAGTCCTTAGCCGAGGATGTCAAGCGAAGCGCGCAACGCGATGCCGAGTTGATCGTGAAAGAAGCGGAATTGAAAGCCAGTGAACTGATTCGACAAGCGAGAATCGAGCTAGGAAACACACAGCGAGACCTGGCTGTGCTGCAGAAGCAGCGGTTGCTCATGGTTGAGCGGATGCGGGCAACACTTCATACCTTCGAGCGGATGTTGGATGTGGAAGCAAGCGAAGTATATCAGGATCATGGTGTCATGCCGGACGAAAAGCTCGAAGGGGAATCGAGCCCTACCCGTTGACCGTCTCCGGTTGATGGAGCCGTCGCTCTGTAGCGCTCGATCGGTTCTCCTGCGTGTCTCCCTTCGATCATCATCCTGATGCCTAATCTCACAGTTATCCAATCAGCACTTAATAGAGCCGTTACCGATGGGGTGTTCCCAGGCGCGGTCTTGGCGGTGCGGTGCGGAGACAGGCCGGTTGCTCGATTTCATGCCGGTCTCCTTTCGACCGTCCCTCGAGGATCGGTCGTCAGCGCATCCACGATCTATGATCTGGCGTCGCTGACCAAACCGTTGGCGACTGTCACGTCGCTTGTTCTATTGATGCAGAAAGACAGTTGTCGGCTTGATGACCGTGTGGCGGACCATCTTGTGGAATGTGCCGACGCTTCTATCGGCTCCGCGACAATTCGTCATTTATTGACGCACTCCTCCGGATTGCCCGGTTGGCGTGGGTTCTATGAACGGTTAAGTCCGGATGGAACAACTCCTTCGTCGGCCGAAGGGCGAGAGAAGGCCAAACAAGCTATACTCGGCTTCATTCGGTCTGAGGCACCGGTGTATGAACGGGATACACGCAGCCTCTACAGTGATCTTGGCTTCATCTTACTCGGTCTTATTGTCGAGCGAAGCAGCCGCCAATCGCTCAACGACTACTTCCTTGATCATATTGTGCGTCCTCTTGGGGAGCCTAAAATCGGATTCATCCTGCCGGACCGAAACCCAGCATTTTTCGCTGATGTAGAGGGCGATGTGAGTGGTGTGGCCCCGACAGAGTTTGATCAATGGCGAGGGCGTTTTTTGCGCGGAGAAGTGCACGATCAGAACGCCGCCGCTCTCGGTGGCGAAGCCGGTCACGCCGGGTTATTCGGGACTGCCGACGCGGTGCTGGCGATCTCAGGCGAGTGGTTGCGGGCCTATCATGGCCAAGCGACCATCCTCGAACGGGCAATGGTTCAGGAATTTACCAGACGACAGACACCGGAAGGACCTTCCAGCTGGGCGCTCGGGTGGGATACGCCTTCAGGGCCATCCTCTGCAGGACGCTATTTCGCAGCCCGATCATTTGGTCACCTCGGCTACACGGGGACTTCCATCTGGATTGATCCAGTACACGAATTGGAGGTCGTGCTGCTCTCGAATCGCGTGCATCCTTCGAGCAGGAATGAAGCGATTCGTGAATTCCGCCCTGTGATTCATGATTTGGTGTATCAGGAATTCATCGGCACGATCTAAGACCGATCTGGGTAGTCGAGCCATGTTTCTTTTTCGGCAAGATAGCGTGTCCCCTTGAAATTGAGCCGTGTTCTCATGCGAGTGAATCCCGCTTCTTGAAGTCTCTCCACTAATTCCTTCACCGCCGCTGCAATCGTCGAATGTGACCGACTCTCAACCACGAAGGCTTCGTACGTGATTTTGGCTGTGTATCCTGATTGGACCCGATTGACCAGGATCGTGCGATTGAAATATCGATCACTCGGATCGACGCCTTCCAGCTGATGTTTCTCCACCAATCCTTCCTTC
>JBBIKN010000032.1:0-29406 GCA_037445435.1 Nitrospira sp.
TCCACCAGGAGGTCGCCGCCTGATTCTATTTACACACCGATTGACAGGACTTCCGCCCTGATGGTCCCGCCTTCTTGTTATACTGTGACACAGAGACAACCCTGCGCCTGACATGGACGAACACGATGAGAGACCTGCTGGCAATCTGTTTGATGACTGGGCTGGTCGCCTGTGGCAGCCTGGCAAATTGCTTCAATAGCGGGTTCGTTTCCGTCGCCTGCGGCGGTGGGTATGGCAATCGAGACTTTTCTTCACTGCCGCAGCTCACGGCCACATCGGCTGAAGGTCGCTGGGTGGGCGCGACTTCCACAAGTCGCACAGTCACTGGACTTGTACTCAATGACGGCTCCTATTGGGTGTTCTATACCGCAATAGACAATCCCAACGTCCTGGCCGGACTGATTCAGGGAACTGGCACATCGCACGCCGGCTCCTTCGGTTCCTCGAACACCAGGGATTTCAATTTGGAAGGCGCAGGAATTCGCGGGGCGACGATGAACGGCACCTATGTGCAGAAAAAGAGCTTTCACGGGACGATCGCCTACTTCAATGGAGACACAGGGAGCTTTACGAGTACGTACGATACGAACTATGAGTCGGCCCCTAATATGAATCTTGTGGCCGGGAACTATGCTGGCCTCCGTGCCGACCATCACACGGTCATGGTGACGGTGGATTCAGCCGGTACGTTTTCAGGTCATTCAACAGATGGATGCACCTTTGCTGGTACCTTGTCTCCTCGTGCAAAGGGAGATGTGTTTCATACCTCTGTGACATTCAAAGGTGACGCCTGTAGCAATGGAACAGATACGGTCACTGGGGTGGCCTTTTACGATGCAGCGGCAAACCGGCTATACAGTGCGGCCATCAACAGTGCCAGGACCGACAGCTCTATATTTATCGGCACGAAACTGTAAGCATCACCGGTTCAAGGTTCTGTCAGGGTTTTCCTTTTTTGACGAGTGGCGCGTGCGCACCATTGTTGAACTAGTCGATGTAGAGGTTGGTGTTAAGAATAACGCGCCGCACTTCGCCGATAGACGTTCCACGCCGTGGCGCAACAGAATCTCCGTGACTGTGGCGACGCACGACTGCACGCGTGACACCGTCCGGGACCTCACACAAGCTGGAAGTAAGTTCGGGAAATATCTCCAGGAGAACACACCCGGAACACTTGACCCAAAAGCCGAGAGTCTGTAGAACTGTAAATCCGCCGAACAAAAGGGGGGCTGGCGTAGCTCAATCGGCAGAGCAGCGGTTTTGTAAACCGCAGGTTGGAGGTTCGATTCCTCTCGCCAGCTCCATACCTTGCTTGGCTTGCCCTGACCGCAAGCCTCATTTTCGTAGTATCGTTGTAAAGGAAGTGGATAAATAACTCCCGCTTTATCTCGGTTGAGCCGGTGACTGTTTAGTTGCATTATCGTCCTTGCGCTACCGGATAATCACCGCAAGTGGTCTGAACATTGTCTTTCTGAACTTCGGCATTCCTTCCTACGCTCGCCAGCTCTACGTACCTCGAATGCACTCTTTCATTACCAGCCGACTACGGTGACGGATAACTCTCGATCGGAATCATTAAATGGGCATAGGGAGTTCCCGCCCACATGACCCAGGGGCCGCCGTTTTTCGAGTTCGTCGGCAAACTTTTCAACGTGTCCACATCAGGGACGAGGACCATGATATGGGCACCGAGCTTCTCGACCCAATCATCGCCCGGCTTCGGTTCGGTCGCATACGGATCGGTATTGCTCACCGGGCGGTCACCCTGGAGCATATAGGCGATCCCGACTTGGGTATACGTGGGCTTCTTCTTGTTCTTCAACGCATCCATAAAATTACGCCACGATTCGTTCATACAGATGGAGTCTGTCCCTGCCGTATTAGGATCATCCGGCAAGCACATCCACCCATTGGTCCCGATACGAACCACTTGTCCGTCGCGGTCAAGAATGGTGGCATTCTTCGAGAGCGACGCCGGCGCAGCATTTTCTGCAGCCGCCAGTTCGGCTGCCTGACGGACCACGTCACGGCGCGCCCCTCCTTCGCCGAAGACCCACGACGGTGAGAGTGCTGCGGTCACGGCCACGATCAACACTCCGGCCGTCGCAATCACGGATATCTTATATCGCATCATCGCTCTCTCCTTTCTCTACAATGGCGGCAACTGCCGTGAATATCCTATGCGCTCGAATATTCGGACTGCAATGAAAAAGGTTTGGCACGATGCACGTGGTCGAAGGCTTCTTCAAATACAAAGGCCGCGTCACGAGTGACGCGGCCTTTTGGAGTCCATGCAAGAATCAGCTGTGGAAGGGCCGAGATCTATCGCTCCGCCTCGGTTAAATTCGCTTCGGCTTCGAGCTCTTCCATCTCGGAATCGGATCTTCCCTTCGTGGTCGACGGGTGAAGCCCGTACTTTCTCAGCATCTTATAAAAGTCGGCTCGGTACCGACCAGCAAACTGAGCGGCGCGCGAAATATTTCCCCCCGTCAACTGGAGGACATTCTTCAAATAGGTTCGCTCGAATTCTTCTTTGGCCTCCGTCAGCGGCTTGAGCGGTGAATCGGCCGACACGCTGACCGCCGGTAGCAGATCCGGTGTGATCATATCTTGTCGTGTCATCACCACGGCTTTTTCGACGGCGTTTTCCAGCTCACGCACATTGCCCGGCCACGGATTGATCATCAATCGATGAAGCGCCGCGGCTGTAAACCCCTTCACCTCCTTGTTGGCCCGTTTTACACTGAGCTTCAGGAAATGTTGCGCCAACAGCGGGATATCATCGCGTCGATCCCGCAACGGCGGGATGAACAGAGGAACCACCGAGATTCGATAGTACAGGTCGTTGCGGAACGTCCCATTCTTGACCGCTTCACCGAGGTCTTTATTGGTCGCGGCGATGATGCGAACGTCAACTTTGATTGACGTCTCCGATCCAACCTCTCGAATCTCACGTTCCTGCACGGCGCGCAATAATTTCACTTGCATGGACAGCGGCATCTCGCCGATCTCGTCGAGGAACAGCGTCCCACCATTCGCCATTTGGAACAATCCTCGCTTCGCGCCATGCGCGCTCGTGAAGGCCCCCTTTACATGTCCGAACAGCTCGCTCTCAAACAGCGTTTCCGGGATCGCAGCGCAATTGAGCGCAACGAACGGACCTTTCCCACGCCGACTGTTCGTATGGATGACGCGAGCCATCACCTCTTTGCCGGTTCCGGTTTCTCCAAACAGCAAAATGGTCGCATCCGAATCGGCCACCTGCGCGATCTGTTGGAAAAGCCGTTGCATCGCCGGACTCCGCGCCACGACGTTTTCGAGTCCATACAGTTCTTTGACCAGCGACTTGAGCCGCTGAATCTCTCGACTCATCCGCTGTTGCGCGAGCGCCTTCTCGATCGTGGCTTTGAGCTCCTTATCATCAAAGGGTTTCGTCAGGTACCCGAACGCTCCTCGTTGCATCGCCTCCACGGCATTGGGAATACTCCCATGGGCCGTCAGGATGATGACCGGAAGTCCCGGATGACTCCTGAGTAATTCTTCAGTCACGTCCAACCCATCTTCTCCGCGAAGGCGCAGGTCGGTGATCGCTAAGTTAAACATCGTTTTCTTGGCCTCTCCGACCGCATCCTGTCCCGTCGTACAGGGTGTGACCGAAAAACCCATCGCGGACAACCGCATTTTCAGCAAATGCAACAGTCCTTCATCATCGTCGACTACAAGAATGTTTTCTTGTTCCATCATCACAATCCCTTCTGATGTTTCGTTGGCAGGATGCTGAAAAACCTGAAATGATTCTGGTGTCGGCACTCCACGGACACTCTAGCCTCTATGGTTGGTATTAATCTGTTTTCCACCGTCTGCCTAGGGTGTCGTCTCGGGGCCGGGCACCGGAACGGTGGTCAGGGGCGGACGTATCGGCCGCACCTTTTCCCGCATCTCTTGATCGATTCGTTTCAATGCTTCGAGTTGCGCAGAAAGCTCCTCAATCTTTCTGTCCCGCTCGGCCAGCTGCTTTTGCATATTTTGAACGGACGCTGGATCGGCTGACGACTTCGGTGAGTCTTTCTTCGACTGCAGCGATTCAATCTTGTGATCACGCGCGGCTAATTCACGTTGCAAGGCCTCAACGGTTTCGGCATCCTCGTCCTTGGACTCGCGAAGTTGCTGAACAACCGTTTCCTTCACAAGCAAATCCCGCACCAGACGATCTAGGGTGTGTACCAACGACGTGTTAGCGTCTGCAATGGCTGGTGCAGTCAGAACAGCCTCCGACCAAGATTTCGGTCCCGGACCCGCCGGCTTTCGCAGTAATTCAAGCCATGTCTTGCTCGATGCAGCAAGTTGGCTCTTCGGAGCGACCGAGATGACTTTTTCGAAGTATTGTTCAGCAACTTCGCGACTTTCATATAATCCGAGCGTCGCACGAGTAAAGTACACCTGATCGCAGGAGTTCGATTCACGACATGTCAAGCTTAGATTCTCTTGTTTCTTTGCAAGTGATTGAAAGGACTTGATATCTTGTTGGTCCGCCGTAAAATATGGGCGCGAAGCGGGGGTTGACGTTGTCCAAGCCGCGCACCCTGCTACTAAGACTAAAATTGAACTGAGGATCATGGGGCTTCTTGTCAGAGACCATACTTTTCTTGTCACGCTTGTCCTACCTTTTCAGGTTTTGCCAACCGTAGGATAAACCGTACAGTCGCCCCCTTGCCTTTCTCGCTTTCGATCCAAATTCTTCCACCGTGGGCTTCAACAACCTTCTTAACCAATGCCAGGCCCAATCCACTCCCCGCCGTTTGCTTCAACTTCGTGCGACCTTGATAAAAACGTTCGAAAATATGTGGAAGGTCCTCGGGAGCGATCCCGGGTCCCGTATCCGAAACCGCCACCTCAAGGACTCCGGCTTGTGGGTCAGGTTTCATCTGAACCTTTACCACACCTCCCTCAGGGCTGAACTTCAGAGCGTTGGATAGTAAATTGTCGAGCACCTGTTCCAGGCGCGACGCATCGGCCTTGACCCACGCCCGCTCTCCGATACTTTCCAGCACGAGCTGCACATGTTTGGAATCCGCCAACAGGCGAACCTTGTTGATGGAGATTTCGCCGATTCGTTGGAGATCCACGGGAACAATGCGGTACTCCATCATCCCGGCTTCCATTTTTGATAAATCCAGAATCGTCGAGATCAGATGGATCAGCCGCCGACTGCTGTCGGCCATGATCTTTAATATGGTTCGCTGCTCCTGTACGAGCGGACCCGGAATCTCGTCAAGGAGGAGATGCGTGCCTTCTTGAATTGAAGCCATCGGAGTACGCAATTCATGAGATACGTGCGCTAAGAACTCCGTTTTCATATCGTCGATGTCTTGCAGCTTTCTCCCCATCCAATTCACGGTATCGACTAACTCCCGTAACTCCGCAGGAGCTTTGACCTGAAGGGATGCCCCGAAATTTCCTTGCCCGATCTGCTTAATATGCCCTTGTAACTGTCTGAGCGGACGCAAAATCGTATAGCTGGCGATGCCTGCAAGCCCTAATCCGAACACCAACGCCACCAGGACGAGTTGCTCCGTGACGGCCTCAGCCTGTGCAGCGCTTGCTCGTGATTCAGTCACTCCGACGTTCACTCGAGCTTCGTGTAGATCGATATAACTTTGAATCGAGGAGGACATCCGATCCATAAGGCCATCGCGCCGATTCTCATACTCTGGAGTCGCCTGACGAACCTTCCCCTTCACCATCTGGAGTTCATCCTGAAAAAGCTTTAGCCGCTCCTGAAGCAATTCGTCCGTCTCTTGGAGCAGGGTCAATCCCTGAGCGGAGCCTTCCTGGCTCCGTAACAGTTGGAGACTGCGCTGGAACTCGTCCGCCTCTTCAGTCAGATTCGTGAGGAAGCTATGATCCCTGGTCGCAAGGTATTTCTTTTCGCTGTTCAATTGCGCATAAAGCGAACCCAACAGCCTCTTCGCGGATTCAGCAGCCGGGTAATGGTAGGACGCCATCTGGGTACTCATGGCCGTCAATTGTCGAAGCTGAAAAAGGGCGTAAATATTGACTCCTCCCATGACTGTAATAATGACGAGAGAGGTCATCACCAACCGCCAAAAAATAGAAAGTTGCATGAGTCCGCATCCTGTCCGGACTACATCGGGAAGGGAAAAAACTTTAGGTGTAGGCTAACCCATACACTATTTCAGTTCCGATCACAAGCCAAGATCCATCAACGGCTCAATACAGTGTCTCGAAAGTGTCTCGCGCCCAACCGGTATAAGTGTCATGAGCCGCCACTTAGTGACTACCTATTGCGATTCATTCCCTACTACCTGGCGCCAACCTGGTGAGAAAACAGACGTTGTCGTCTGGAAGACCCATGAAGTAAAGCAAAAAGATGGCCGCGGAACAACAAAATTGTCATGGCCAGCGGCGGCGTGAGGAGGAACAGCGCAACTCCTTGTAGTTCTGAATCAAAACCGATATAGGACAACCACCCCCCGATCACGGTGAATGGAAGCAGAAGAATCTGAAAGAAATCGAGCCCGGCTCCCCGACCGACTCGCCCGGACAGCGTAAAAAACTCCTGCAGCCCGCTTGGAGACAGCACTACGGGCAAGATAAGGACAGCGAAGGGAAGAAACCACTCAATCCAATGCTCCAATACGAATTCATAGGAAGTTTTGAACACGTCAAGCGCTGACTCGTGTCGGACTTGATAAATCACTTCGGGCGCCGGGTTCAACAGGATGAAGACCAGGAGCAAAAACGCCGACAGAAGAAATTGGCCATAGGCTGGATTGGCTTGCAGGCCCATATCGAGCAACATCGTCGGCAACCACAGCACAAATCCGACACCGATCACATCCCAGAAGTAATGCCCGAAGCTTTGGGTCACATCCGTGAGTTGAAGGGTCCTCGAGGCACTGAGCGACTGTTCAATCAGCCGGAGAGTCGCACCGACCAACAAGGCGTTCACAATGCCCAAGACCAATCCGCCGGCTATTCCCAACGGCGCGGCGATTCTCGAAACGCCCAGAAACAGCACGGCGAAAACAATGAGCGCCGCCATCGTCACCCAACTTCGGGCGAGTGACCGTCCCGTCGAGTACAAGGCTTGTCGATAGAGCTGAAGCGTGGCTGACACGAGGTTGCCCATGCCGGTGCGTACCCTAATCGGGATTGTCTCAGAGGTCAAGAACTAGTCGCGTCACCGACAGAAAAATCAATTGCTGGTTGACTTAGTCCCTCTCATGATTATCACGTGATTATCGATAAGATCTTTTTCTTCATACAGGTGATGAACCATGGACATGAACCGAATGACGATCAAACTGCAGGAGGCTCTACAGTCTGCCTCCGGGCACGCTCAGCGCCGAAGCCATCAGGGTATCGATGTGGAGCATGTGCTGTTGGCGCTGTTGGACCAGGAAGGCGGAGCGACCCCGGCCCTCCTGGAAGGGGCGGGGCTGGCCATACCAGCAGTTCGGCAAACAGTTGAACAAGCCCTGGCAAAGCTGCCCCAGGTACAAGGCTCCGGCGCCTCCCCTGAGCAGATGCATGTGACCATGCGCCTCAGTCAAGTCTTGAACCGAGCGGAAGAAGAACAGAAATCTCTGAAGGACGATTTTCTCAGCGTCGAACACGTCCTGTTGGCCATGGTTCAGGAAGGAGGGGTGCTCAAGAGACTGGGACTCACGAGAGACCGCCTCTTATCCAGCTTGCAACAGGTGCGCGGCAATCAACGTGTCACCAGTCAGGACCCTGAAAGCACTTATCAGTCATTGGTGAAATATGGGCGCGATCTGACTCAATTGGCCGGACAAGGCAAGCTCGACCCCGTCATCGGCCGAGACGATGAAATCAGGCGTGTCATTCAGATCCTGTCCCGTCGGACGAAGAACAACCCCGTACTCATCGGCGAACCTGGAGTCGGAAAAACCGCGATCGTGGAAGGGCTGGCGATCCGTATCGTCAAAGGGGATGTGCCTGAAAGTCTCAAACACAAGAAGCTCTTCGCGTTGGACATGGGATCGCTCGTCGCGGGTGCCAAGTTTCGCGGTGAGTTCGAGGAACGGCTCAAAGCGGTGCTCAAGGAGATTCAATCCTCTCAAGGTCAAATTCTATTGTTCATCGACGAATTGCATACGGTGGTCGGAGCCGGGGCGGCTGAAGGCGCGATGGACGCAGCCAATTTGTTGAAGCCGATGTTGGCAAGGGGCGAATTGCACCTCATCGGCGCCACAACGCTCGACGAATACCGGAAACACATCGAAAAGGATGCCGCCTTGGAACGCCGCTTCCAGACGGTCCTCGTCGACCAGCCGTCCGTAGAAAACACGGTATCTATTTTACGGGGCCTCAAAGAGCGGTACGAAGTGCACCACGGCGTGCGGATCAAGGATAGTGCGTTGGTCGCTGCGGCGAAGCTCTCGCATCGATACATCTCAGATCGGTTTCTTCCCGACAAAGCCATCGACTTGGTCGATGAAGCCGCCGCGCGGCTCAGGACCGAAATCGACAGTCTTCCGGCTGAGCTCGATGAGGTCTCACGCAAGGTCCTCCAGCTGGAAATCGAGCGAGAGGCCTTGAAAAAAGAAACCGATCCTGCCAGCGCCGCCCGGCTGGCCGCCCTCGAAACGGAGCTGAACGAAAAACAACGTGACTTGCAGGCCTTGAAAACGAGATGGGAATCGGAAAAGACGTCCGTCTCCCGCCTCCGTAAAATCCGTGAGGCGATCGAACACGTCAAGCTGAAGATCGACCAAGCCGAGCGGGCGTATGACCTCAATCGGGTGGCGGAGCTACGGTACGGAGAATTGCCGCGGCTTGAGCGAGAATTGGAACTCGAACAACAACACTTGGGAAAGAAGCAAGATGAAAACAAGCTTCTGAAAGAGGAGGTTGATGAGGACGAGATTGCCGCCGTGGTCAGCCGGTGGACGGGCATTCCGGTCTCTCGTTTACTGGAAGGGGAAACCGACAAACTATTGAAACTCGAGGAACTCCTGCATCAACGTGTCGTGGGACAGGATGAAGGCGTCCGAGCGGTTGCAGACGCCGTGCTTCGCGCACGGTCTGGTATCAAGGATCCCAATCGCCCCATCGGTTCATTTCTGTTCCTCGGCCCTACCGGGGTGGGGAAAACCGAACTCGCGCGAGCACTGGCCGCAATTTTGTTCGATGACGAAGGCAATCTGATCAGAATCGACATGTCCGAATACATGGAAAAGCACACGGTCGCCCGCCTCATCGGGGCACCCCCCGGATACATCGGGTACGAAGAAGGGGGACAGCTCACTGAAGCCGTTCGACGGCGCCCGTTCTCCGTGATCCTGTTCGATGAAATCGAGAAAGCGCACCACGATGTCTTCAATATCTTGTTGCAAGTGCTGGATGACGGACGCCTGACCGATTCACAAGGCCGCACGGTCGATTTCAAGAACACCGTCTTGATCATGACTTCCAACATCGGCAGCCCACACATTCTCGAAGCGCAACAACGGGGCGCGTCGTATGAGCAAGTCAGGACGGTCGTGATGGGTGAACTGCGTCAACATTTTCGTCCAGAGTTTTTGAATCGAGTCGATGAACTCGTCGTGTTCCATCCACTCGGTACCGAACATTTGATCAAGATCGTGGAAATTCAGCTGGAACGGCTCCGCAATCGATTGACCGAGCGGCGAATTAGCCTGGCGCTGAGCCCTTCCGCGCTCAAGCATCTGGGAGAGCGTGGTTACGATCCGGTCTATGGGGCACGGCCGCTCAAGCGCCTCATTCAACAGGAATTGGAGACACCGATTGCACGGATGCTCGTGAAAGGAGAACTGCGGGACGGAGAAACCGTGTCGATCGACCTCAAGAATGGAAGCCTGATTCTGGTTCCGACGATAACCGAACAACAGACGCCTAGCCGATAGACACCGCGCCCCCTTTGGCGTCTTGTGTCAGTCCACGCTTCTGTTGTTTGTCGATCTTCCACTCCGTCGGCGACACGTGCAGCAGGCGGCCTTTCATCGTGTGGAACTCTCCTCGTGAAACAGACACCACGTCGGAGTCTTTCACTTCGACATGGAGAAGAATCTTACCGGACTCGGCTTCCTTCATCGCCACACTCTTGTTCGTCTTCGTTAACTCATAGGCCCGCCGGTCGTTGAACATCATGGTGCTGTCCACCACCTTTGCCAACATCCGGCCGTTCGAATCGAACAACGCAAAGTTCACCAGGATGGCCCCCGTAGATGGATGTCTGGCGACTTGTATTTGCGGCACACCCTCGATTTCAATGATGCCATTCGAATTGCGGTACAGATTGGAGCCGATTTCGATATCCATATTCCTTACGCCTTGGTTGAATCCATATCAGCACTCCCTTGTATCCCCGCCACTCATACTTTTTCAATCCTCACCACGACTTTATCTCGATTCTCTCGCTACGGTCGATCGCTTGTGATCAGACCGGTTTGCTAGACTCGGCGCAAGTCAATGCGAGGCAACGATGGCTGCCCCCCCGTACAGGTAAAGCGCTGGACCCGTAGGGAGTACGACCGTATGGCCAAGGCCAGCCTATTCAGGCCCGACGAGCGTGAGGAATTGCTTGAAGGAGAAATCATCACCGTAACACTTCAGCAAAGCCCGCACTCGGCTTGTATCGGATTGATCGATGGGGTGTTGCGGCAAGCCTTTGGTCCGTCATACTGGATCCGGATCCAATTACCGCTCATTGTGGACCCGGATTCAGAACCGGAGCCGGACCTTGCCGTGGTGCCTGGTTCTCCACGGGATTATGTTCATGACCATCCTCGCACGGCTGTATTAGTTGTCGAGGTGGCAGACAGCACCATCGCCAAAGACCGCACATACAAAACCAGAATTTACGCCCGCGCCGGCATCCGAGAATACTGGATCGTCAACCTCACCGAGCGTTGTTTGGAGGTGTACCGGGACCCGGTGGCTCCTCCCGGCCAAGCCGCCTTGTACCGTTCATCCCAGAAACTCAGCCCTTCAGAGAGGCTCACTCCGCTCGCCGCTTCCGGATCCACAGTAGCCGTCGCGGATTTGCTCCCGTAGGCAAGACGATCAGCCGGCAGTAAGTCTTGTTGGCAGCAGATCTTCACGACTTGTTCTTCACATATTCTTCCAATCGTCGCCCCACGCCGACAATAGTGAGACCCACCACCTCATGAGCTTGCTCGTCATATCGAACGACGACGCCTTCCCCAATATCGAGACCCAAAGCGGCTTTCGGCTTGCCGAAACTGAGATACAACGTATCGGCATCGTCATCGTACTCCCAGTCCAGCGGAACATCCTTTCTTTCGAAAACCTTTACGGCTTCCATATGACCCTCCTCCACGTGGCAGGACGGCTGGTGGAATAAGCAGGTGTTGCGAATCCACTCGGGAATTTCTGACTCGTTGCACTGAGAGAGAAACTCCGCGAGTCCCCAATTACCCTTCGCTCAATCCAAGAAATCGGCTACCACTTCAGATATACGCGCCTTCGGGTCAGGATACTTCTCCATTAGGATGAGGCGGTAGCTCGATCACTCCCATGAATCGTTCCAGGGCGAGCTTTGTCGTGTTCTTGAGCACGAGCTTTTCGATACCTGTCTCCTCGTGCATGAACAGCTTTGCGACTTGTGCCTCGATGGAAGCCTGACTCGACGCATCATGCTTGTCGCAAATGGCATAGACCGTCTTGCCGAGACCACTGTAGAGTTTGCCGAGGTCCGCGACATATGGGTCTGGGTCAATCTCAGCGAGACGACGCGCCGCCGCTGGCATCGAGGCCGCCTCAGTCGAGCCTTCGGCGAGCAGGATACGGCGCGCAAGCAACCCCTCACAAAAGTGCGTGCGGAACTCCTGCCGATGGCGTTTGTGCTTGATGCTCCGCGGCAGTTCTACGGCCGATTGCTTGAGCATGCCGTCCGATGCGCGAGTGAGAACCGAGACTTCACCGACATCGAATTCTTCAAGGACGTAGGGCGAATGCGAGGTGAAGAGAAACTGCGATGACCGCTTGCGGATCTCATGGATGATCCGCTTTTGCGCGTAAGGCGGGATCGCGGTTTCCGGTTCCTCCATCGCGAAGATAAGGTTCTGCTTGTTTTGCGCGATCTGCGTCAGCATGACCAGGACGAGCATGTTGATAGTGCCCGTCTCCTACCGCTATAACGGGGCGGCGTGATCACCGCTGCCGGTTGCGATGAAGGCGGTAATGACTTTGCGCAGGCTTTCACGCGTCAGGTTCGAGACTTTCAGATGCCGCGCCACGCCCCACTCGCGGGGCACGTACCTCTTGATCGCCGCCTCGATACTCTTGAGTACGCCGGATATGCCGAGCCGCGGGTCGCTTGCGACTGTGAGTCTGCTTAGCTCGCCAATGGTTTTTTCCCACATTTGTGGACGGATTTCTTTGATACGCAGAATAATGTCGAGTAGGCTTCCGTGCTCTAAGCTGAGCGCTCTCGTAGCCGTGCGCAGTGCGCGCAGGTACAAAAAGCTGCATAACTGTTTGTCCTTCTTGTAGAAGACTTGAGGCGATTCACCGTCTTCTAGGCTGCGCGAGAAGTACGTCTCGCCCTTGAAATCATCATCTTCGGGATCATAAAAACCTACGAACGTGACTCTGATAGCCGCGTGAACGTCAGGATGATCGACGCCCTCCACCGACGCGGTGTGAAATATCTTGGTCGTCGTGTTCCACCATTCAATGTAGTCCTCGAAGCGAGTCTGCTGCTCCTCATTGAGCCGCATTACAGTGGGCTTCGACTCGGACTTCCTTCCGCGGCTTGTCCTCGGCGCTTCCGTAACTGCCGAGATAGAAGTCGTGCTCGTCGATCTTCGGGTGGCGATTAAGCCGGTCAGGCCCGAGCACAATATCGAGCGCCTCAAGGAAAGTCGATTTTCCGACGTTGTTATCGCCGACCGAGATAACGTAATTGGGAAAGAACGGTGTAGCTTCCTTTATCCCGCGAAAATTCTGTACCAGCAATCTGGAAATTTTCATTATGGGGAGATCCAATGTCGGTCTGGCACCTGCCGCCAGTCTACGTGCAGATCCTTCACCCCCAGCTCGCCAGCGATGCGCTTTAGTAGAGCGTGTCACGCACGGCGGCGAGGACGCGGGGATTTTTGTTTGTTGACAACGATACGTTAATTGGCCGGAAGCTTACCCCTTTCCATTTAAGAAATCACGCCCCTTCATGACCAAGAGCTGATGGCGTGACGTAAGGCTTATGGCCGTCACCGGATGCTCGAAAGAGATAGGGCTGGATGAGAATGAAGATGCCCATGGGAGCGCGCGGGGGTAGACGCCACCTGACAGCTGTGACGCGGCAGTGGATTACTCGTTCGCCGGCTTTGCCCTTCCACGCGCTTCCTGTACAATCGCTCCATGGCGTTCGATCCCGCGAATCCCCCGATTTGGCTGCGCAAGCTCCACGTGAGCGCGGCACAAATCAGTTCTCATGCCTACGCGGTCACGCCTGAAGAAGGCATCTTAGAGTGCTGTCGTCTCTCCGATGCCATACGACGATGGTCGAAGGTTTGCACTGAAGCGCTGGGGCTTGTTCCGTTCACCTCCCCTCCTCCATTTGACAACCCATTCCACCGCATTTCACTGATCGATCAAGCCCCGTCAGTATCACGAGATGTCGCCCGCTAACCCCGACTCTCTCGCCGATTACCTACACACCATCGTCACGGCACTTCCAGAATCGACCTCGTATTGTCTCGTCGGCGCGCTGGCCGTCAATGCATGAGGCCGTCTTCGCGCCACTAAAAATATTGATCTGCTCGTATTCGCCGACCTGCCCGCTCGCACCGACCTGATCGATGCGTTGCGTGCCCACGAGTTTCAGATCGACGAAACCTGGCTGGAACACGATCCAATGGCCAAGGATGTCGTGATGCGTCTGGCTCATCCTTCTTACCCTACGATTCCTCTAGACCTTCTCTTCGCGAACGACGTTCAGTCTCAATCGGCACTGACTCGCAGACATTCACTTCAGCTCTTCGGCGTCTCCCTGTACGTCTGCAGTCCGGATGACCTGATCCTGCTTAAGCTCAAGGCCGGCCGCCCTCATGATTTTGAAGATGCGCTGGGCATCGTGAAGAACCCTCGTCTCAATCTCGACCTGGCGTACCTCTGGAACTGGGCGGACAAGCTCGGCCTTCACGGTGAACTGGACTACGTGCTCCACGCAGCCGGCATGGGTCGATGATCCCCGAACTATTTCTGTCCTACTCGTTTCGCCCCGGCTCGCTGTCCTCGCCTGCTCGTCCATATGGCCTGCAGCGGTGAGGGCGCGGCCCATCCCGCGGCGCGAAGGACACGTCAGGGATTATATTGGTTGGCCGGAATGGACTGCTTGAAAGTAAACGGTGATGGGGCCGGAGAGGCTTCTGGTGCGGCCGATACGACATCTGATCAGAAAGAGGCTCCCGAGGAAGGATTACAATTTACGATTTCTTGATCCGATCCAGAATCAACGCGATGCAGCCGCCCAACAATCCTCCGCCCATGATGGTCGTCAGCAGTTCGACCAGCTTCAGCTCCCAGACCGACCCTTGGGCCTGCATCACTTCTCTGATGCCGCCTTGCACCATGATGACGGCCAGCGCCATCGTCGCTCCCACAACAAACCACCACAGAAAGACTTTCACCGATGCCACCGAAGCCTCACACGTCGGGATTGCGGTCAAACGAGCGGTATTGAATGGCCTCCGCGATATGCACGGCATCAATCTTATCAGAGTCGGCCAAATCGGCGATGGTACGCGCAACACGAAGGATCCGCCCATGTGCTCGGGCCGACAGTCGCAACCTGGCCATGGCATGCTCGAGCAACTCCTGCGCAGTCTGATCAAGTCCACAATACCGCTTTACCATCCGCGGCTTCAACTGCGCATTCGTGTAGATCCCGTCTTGTTGGTATCGCCGCCGTTGACGTTCCCGAGCCGCGACGACACGCGATCGGATCGCGGCTGATCCTTCCGGTGCAGGCAGTTCGGTGCGGAGCTCTCGGACGGGAACGGGCGGCACATCCAGATGGATATCCAGTCGATCCAGCAGCGGCCCGGAAAGTTTCGCGCGATACCGACGAATCTGTGTGCCGGTACAAATGCACGGGCGCGTCCGATCTCCATAGTAACCGCAGGGACAAGGATTCATCGCGGCAATCAACATGAAGCAGGCCGGATATTTCAGCGTACCGCTGGCTCTGGTCAGGATGACATGTCCATCTTCCAGCGGTTGCCGCAATCCCTCAAGTACACCCCGTTTGAACTCCGGAGACTCATCCAGAAACAACACGCCGTTATGGGCCAGTGAGACTTCCCCGGGCTTCGGAACGGTACCGCCTCCGACAAGACCGGCATCGGAGATGCTGTGATGAGGAGCGCGGAAAGGTCGCACCGTGAGCAAGGGTCGGTCGGGAGCGAGTTGCCCGGCGACGCTGTGGATACGGGTCGTTTCAATCGCCTCATCTGATTCCAGCAACGGAAGAATGGAAGGCAGCCGGCGCGCCAACATCGTCTTGCCGGAACCAGGCGGGCCGACCATCAGCACATTGTGTCCACCCGACGCGGCCACTTCGAGTGCCCGCTTGGCATGGTCCTGCCCACGGACGTCGCTATAGTCTTCTTCGTCCGCCGTCCTGGTTGCCTCCAACACGTCGCGGTTCGACCGGCTCGGTGCGATGGTTTGGTTTCCCTTCAGAAACTCCACGGCTTCCGGGAGGCTATGGAGCGGATACGCGCTGACACCGTCCACCAGCGCCGCTTCAGCACCATTGTCGGCCGGAAGCAATAGGTCGTATCCGATTCGGCAAACGAGCGCAAACGATAGGGCGCCCATGATCGGCTTCACCCGGCCGTCTAACGACAATTCTCCGACCAACACTCGCTTGTCCAACATCGATTGCGGGATGACTTCTTCAGCGATAAGGATTCCGACGGCAATCGCAAGATCCAACCCCGATCCTTCTTTTTTGACCCCGGCTGGCGCAAGATTGACCGTAATTCGTTTGGCGGGAAAGTGAAATCCCGTGTTCTTCAGCGCGGATCGCACTCGGTCGCGGCTTTCCTTGACGGTGGCATCAGGCAGGCCGACGATGGAAAATTGAGGAAGACCACCGGAAATATCGACCTCGACATCCACCAAGTGGGCGTCGAGACCGACAAGTGCCGCGCTCGTCACTTTGGCAAGCATGGAAATACTGCCTTTCTGTTCCGGACCACGCGCGGCCAAACTCGCCGATTATAAGAAGTCTCTAAGGTGGTTTCAATAGAGCGACCGGGTGCCGGATCCTCTCTAGCACCGCTGCCACCGACTCTGTATAATTCGCCCATGTGCCTCTGGTATCCTCCAGAGGGAACGGTCCCTTCGTTCCGAGTACGATCCAACTGGAAAGCTTGCCCAATCGTGGCCGTCAGTCTGTGCGCCCTCCTTTTTCCCGCCCCGGTACATGTGTCCCTCTCATTCGCGGCGAACTTGGGGACGACGATGCCGGCACAACAATCCAGGACTGCATCGCCCTATGTCAGGTCCGCCATGGCGGTTCTCGCGACTCTTGAACAAGCACAGGTGCTTCCACCGGAAGGCAGCCGAGAAGCCGATCGGGTCATTCAGTCCGTGATCCAATTCCAATCCGCCTTCGCGAAGGGCACGGATCGCTCCCTGCAGGATTTTGCACGCCATGCCGTTGCTGCGAAACAGGGCGAGAAGGCCATAGCCGTTCTCGAACAATTCCATGCCGACGGATGGATTGCAGAAGTATTAGAAGCGCTCTCTGAAGCGGACCTGCTGACTCCTCAAGAAGAGTTGGAGCGGTTGACAGCCGGTTTTAGGACGTTCAACGTATCTCTCAGTGATTTCAAGCGGTTCATGCAGCTCGTACGAGACGGCCGATCGGCGCTTGCCGCACGGGGGCAAAGTTTTGCAGAGGTGTATGCCCACCATCGAAACGCGATGCCGGGAGCGGCTGGACGGTGAAACATGTATCTCGTGAAGCGTATTGCATCTCACAACGCAAAGAACGTGAAGGTGCTCCATCTTACACTTCACGTTTCACGAACGACGAAACCTAGAAAGCTGTGAAAACATGCAGTGGCGCAAAAACACGGCAGTAATTACTTATGGCGCTAATGTAAGAATAACTGCAGGATGCTCAAAAAGGCTGTCCAGCAAGACCGCAGCGAGCGAGGGGGGCGAGGCGTACGCTTCGGTACGTTGAGCCTCTGAGCGATGCGAGAACGCCGCTGGCAGACTTTTTCAACATCCTGCTAGAAGGAGGAGCACGTGGCAACAAGAGCCTACATACTCATCAAAGTGAAAGCGGGAAAGACGAAGGACGTGGTCGGTGCATTGAAGCGCATCCCCGGCGTGGAACAAGCTCACTCCTGCTTCGGCCGTCCGGACATTTTCGTCTTCATCAGCGTGCAGGATGAACGGGCGCTCTCCGATGTCGTCATCACGAAGATCCATGCGATCGACGGCGTCGAAGAGACCGATACCCACATCGTGGCCGAAACCTAGGGCGTGACAGGCAGGGTGACGGTCGCTCCACCGAGTCGCGCGGACTGATAACAGGCTTCGGCGATTTCCACCGCTTGGCACCCGTCTTCTCCCGTGATGGGCATGGAGGTGCGATCGTTCACGGCCTGTAAGAAGGCCGAGAGGGCTTGCAGGACGGTCTGAGACGGAAGAGGATTGGCATTCATGGTTTCGATACCGGCACTATCCACACAGCTAATTCGACGTTGCATCCAGTCGGCTTCCACCCGCCCCTCTGAACCGACCCATAGCGCTCGACCGACACGTGATTCCACAACTCGTGCGATTTCTATCTGGCAGCATGTTCCACCGACCGTAGTCAGATGGACGCTGGCCTTGGCTTCCGGCGCACTCGGTGGATGCCGGTCCATCGTACACCGCACCTCTTGTACTTCTTCCCCAGTTAGGAACCGAACCAGATCGAGCATATGCACACCGATTTCCAGCAGGGCTCCTCGTTTGCCATAGCCGTCGGCATGGTCAGGAGCCGTCTTTTTGAACTCAATCTGACTGACCAAGTCCAGTCGCGCGGATACCCCTATACAAGGTTGGAACCTCTTCATTTGTTGGATCGTATTGTCGAACCGGAGAGTCTGCGCCGTCATCAAGGGCACCCCGGCTTCGCGAGCCTGAGCCACCATCGTACGGGCATCGGTGGCCGTTGCCGCTAACGGTTTCTCGATCAACAGAGGTTTACGAGCTTGGGCGGCCAGTCGACAGATTTCAGAAGAGTAAATGGGAGGAGTGACCGCGACGATCACGTCGACCGACGGATCGGCGATGAGGGCTTGGGTGTCGCCGTAGACCTTGACGGCCTCGGCACCCGGCACATGAAAACCCTCTTCGGGATGTCGTCGGCACACGGCCCTGAGGGCGGCCGTTGGCAGGTCATGAAGAAGATGTTGGGCATACCGAAGCCCATGCCGGCCCACCCCGATCAACCCCACACCGATACAGTCCTTGTTCACAACCTCACTCCGCGGGTGTTGAAAAAATTCACCGGCTTTCCCCCCCCCCCAAACACGGTCGCCTCACCAAAAGACACTGGGCGCTCACAAGACACGGCCCACTCACCGCCTCCCGCCCGTCCGCAAACTTAAACAGCTCGGACACTGCCGGCTCACCAACTCGCCGGCGCGCACAAACCTGGCGCTCTTTATTCATCGCGCCGTGCACCCCATTTGACATTCCCGCACGCGGCTCCATATAGTAAAGTAAAGTCATGCCCGGCTGAAAGCTCTCTCCGGTAGAGCATTTCCGTTATGCCCACGACACAGACGGCTCCTTTTACACTCGCACAAATCGGGACGGGAACAGCCCGTTTCCCCAGCGGTGTGCCGATTCCCACACATACCGATCAGATGGTGGACCCCTACTTCAAGAGTAAGATGCCGAAGGAGCATCACATCGACTGTCTCCTCTTCTGGCCGCAACAAGCAGGGACCTATCCGGGGCTTGTCCTGCTGCACGATTGGTGGGGACTGACCGGACAAATGAAAGACGTGGGTGCCCGGCTGGCCTGTGAAGGCTATGCGGTGATCATCCCCAATCTCTATGGGCGGTTGGGAGGAATGGTGACCGCCAACGATGACGTCGCCGCCGCCTTACTGGAACGTCAGAACGACGCACACATCATGACGGATATCAATTCCTGCTGTGAATACCTCAATACACGCCACTTCGCGAAAAGGAACATTCATGGAGTCGTCGGCTATGGCATGGGGGGATCCTATGCGCTGCGTTTCGCCTGCCATCGCAAAAGGCTGCGCGCGGCCGTCTCGTACTACGGCAAGATGGTCTCTCCTAAAGAGTTGATGAAAGACCTCTTTTCGCCGGTGCTGTATCACCAAGCGGGAAAGGATACCTGGGCGACCCGGGATGACGCCGAACAGTTGCGCAGCGCCGCTGCCGAATATGCTAAGCGAGTCGAGATTCATCTCTACCCTGAAGCATCCCATGCCTTCTGCAATGATATGAAGCCGCAGACCTATGATCCTGACAGTTCGGCCCTCGCCTGGGAACGAACCGCGAGTTTCCTGAAGTCTTGCTTCCAAGGAACATGACCCGACGTTGCTTTCCACGTCATGCTCAACCTCGCACACCAGCCTGTGTCGTGAGGAGGATCGTCCGGAATCCGGATCACCGCGTACGTCGCCGTCCCAAGGCCGACGTTCTCCTGATCGCGCTGTTCTCGATACTCACCACGTCCTTTGCCATGGCAGAGGAACAGGTGTCTCCGATGTTGCTGGCTGATGTAATCAGTCAACGGGCCGATCAACTGGCGGCGATTGACTCGGACGAGAGAGCGCAGAAGCTGTTCACAACGGCGGTCGGGCCCGCGCTCGGACTGAAGGATGCAGCCGGAGCATTGGGGGCCAGACTCCCGAGTAAAACTGTCAAAGAACTGGGTTTGGCGGACTTATCCCAGTCCGCCTCTGAGTTGATGGCAGCGCTGGCCACATGGCAGTTCGCCGATTCAATTCGTCGTGATGCAGACGCGTCCTCCGCCCTGCCCTCACTTTCTGTCGCGCGACAGGATTGGTTGCGAGGCCGCGACCGAACTGCATCGCTCTCCGACCTGCTCCGTCTCGTACAGGAAAATCAGGCGCGTCAGACAGCTCAGGTAACATCCCCACGAAACACCGAGCTCCTATTGGCTGCCGAGCGTACGGTGTTTGAATCCAGCCAACGAGCGACTGCGGCTTGGTGGGACATGTATGGGTGGAAGGCGCGGATCCGGCAAGCAAAAGGCCAAGCTCGCCTGTGCGGAACCTGGCAGTGGATCATTCATAATCACCAAGCCCACGGAGAACAGAAATCCACCGTTATCTTCCCTCCACCCGGAAAAGTATCGGCCAATGCCGCGACACCGGCGGAAACCATCGTCCTGGGAGATGCCATTTACTTGCGCTGGGAACAGAACGGCCACATCCAAGAAGACAGCCTGTTGTTCATCAAAGACGATGCGAAGATAGAAGGGTCGTTTGTGAACAATACCGGCGGATGGGGACCCATCAGCGGGAAGCGTATAGCCCCCTGTCAGCCTTAGGCAGAATGTTGAAAAAGTCCTCCAGCTTCGTTCTCGCATCGCTGCCGCCTCGCTCGGTGAAAGGCGCATCTCGGCGGGCCAGGGTGAGAGGGTAAGAACGACAGCCTTTTTGAACACCTCGCTCGTCTTCTTCCTCAAGATCCTGTCCAACGCCAGGCTCGCCAGGCCAACACCGCCCACCCCACGATGAACAGCGCTCCTCCGACCGGCGTCACCGCTCCGAGCCAGCGCACTCCCAATAAGGACACGCCGTACAGGCTACCGGAAAATAAAAGCATCCCTGCCAAAAACATCCACCCGGCTTTGGCCGCTCCTGCATCGCGACCGATACGTACGGCAAACCCGGCCACGATCATACCGAAGGCGTGGTACATCTGGTAGCGGGTCGCCGTATCGTAGACGGCCAACATCGGCTGGTCCAGCACGCCTTTGAGCAGATGGGCTCCGAATGCGCCGGCTGCCACGCCGAGTCCGGCACAGATACACCCGATCAGGACCAACCACCGAAATGATGCATTCCTATCCATCTGCACATCTGGCTCCTTTGAAGTGCCGGTTGAAGAACCGTCGAATCATACGCGATCCCAACTCAATACACCATCTACCTACGCGCGAAGTTGGTATGGTTCTCCTTGCATGCTATAGTTGACGCATGGACCGACGATGGCCAATCGGATGCATGTGTGGCTTGTTCACTTCTTTTCTTATAGCGGGAAGTGCGTTGGGGGCTCCTGCAACCCAGCAAACGGATGGTAATAAGGGCATCACTGTAGAAGAGTTGACACGGGGATTACGGAGCGCCGCGCAGAACATTGAAAAGGAGATCCCCAAGATCGGGCCGGCCATCGGCAAGACGGTCAAATCCATCGCAGGAAATAGTTCGGAAAAGACACGATCTCAGAATCCTCCATCCGACAAGAAGTAGCGTCCCTCCTCCACCGAACCAGACCTCTCAAATCAGTCTTTGATTCTTTCTCCCGATTCCTGTATGGTTGGCGCTTATTTTTTGAAACCACACCGAAAGAGGACCATCATGTGGGACAAGAAACGAGAACTAGAGTCTGACAATTCAAACTTTACGGTTCTAGGGAAAGACGTCACATTCAAGGGCATCGTCCATTTTCATAGCACCGTTCAACTCGATAGCTCCATTGAAGGAGAAATCCACGCCAAGGGCATGTTGGTCATCGGCGAAAATGCGGTCATCCGAGGCTCGATCGTCGCCGAGACTGTCGTCTGCAGAGGGAAGATCCAAGGAAACGTGACCGCAAGCGGCAAGATCCAACTGCTGAAGCCGGCGGTTCTGCTCGGCGACATTTCCTCCCCGTCGTTTTCACTGGAAGAAGGCGCGTTCTTTAAGGGTTCAATCGACATGGGTTCCCATCCGGTGGTCGATGAACTCCAACAATCGACCATGATCCTCTCGGAATTCTCGCCGCGGCTCAGCCCATCACGGCCCGTTCTGATAGAAAGTGAACGAGGGAGCTGACGCTCCCTCGTGCCGAACTCCCGTTTGCCCTCCGACAATAGCGTTAGCGATATCTGTATCGCCTCAATGCATGTTCCGCACAGCCTCCCTCTAGTTCGTCAACATCGACGGCGCAGTTCAGCCACTATCGTGCGGAGCCCACAAAGCGAACGAGCTCCAGCGAATTATCTGCCGCGATCGCTCCCCTTGAATGCCATGACCAGTCGCAGATCCTGTTGCGCCGCCGGATAGTTTACGCCTGCTTGCTTGGCCAGAAACAGGGCGCGACGAATGAAGAATTCCGCTGCATCAAGGTCACGCTCTAAAATGAGAATGCTTCCAAGACCGTTCAGCGCCTCGAAATCGTACGGATCCAGGAACAGTGCTTCAAAAAAGCAGCGCTCGGAACGCTGCAGGAGTGCGTCCTTCGGTGGTCGACCGGCTTGAATAGCAGCCCAGTGCTTCATCATATAGGCGTTCTTGCGATGATAACCGGCCAGGTTGAGGATGGCCGATTCCATGCGCCATTGTTTTTCAGCTGCGTTCATCTTGGAATCCAAGACAGTCTGGTGCTCTTTAGCCCCCTTGAGATCGTTTTTCTCCAGGCAATCGGTCACGGCCAGTTGTCCTTGTGCGAGGACTGTAATCGTATCAGCTAAGGTCGGGGTCCGGCTCGCCATCTTGGGAAGAACCTTGTTCGCAGCATCGGGGGCATTCAGGATCGCGCGATGTAACTGCTCGCTCCAGTCCATCTTCCTCGGCTGAAGATTCACATAAATCGTACTTTGCAAAAAATACGGCAACGGTGCCTTATCGCATGCACAGGCGATGATGAAGCGACCGAGGTGAAATGCCGTCAGAATCTCGGCAGCAACCCAGCGGGATTTGGCCGCCGCCTTCGACCACAGGAGGATGAGGGCGCGGCTTTTGCGGATCGATTCATGGAGTTCCGCGCGCAGGAGATGCCCGGGCCGAATTCCCGACCGGTCCAGCCACACCTGCAAGCCTCGAGCTTCGAGTACTTGTTCGACATGCTCGGCAAGGGCCGCCTCGTGAGATGAGTGACTGATGAAGGCGGTCAAATGTGCGGGAGGTCTCTTCTTACTCGCCATCTCCAATCCTTTCCTTCTCTCTGACCACGCGGAGAATATCTTTGCTTCTGAGAAAGCTTCTTTCGCGCGAGGAGAGTGACGGCCTTCCCAGGCGCGCTGCGAAGGAAAGTCAAGAGGCGTTATGGCTTGTCTTTCGGCTCCTGGCACTGTCTCCGCATGACATCCAGACCCTATTCTCTCTCGTATATCAGGTCATGACAGGCCGGAATGTCAACTCGGGATCCTCTGTTACGCCATCACCTCTGGCGTCATCGACGGATGATCCCTCCCTAAGAAATTACGTCACCGCGCAAATGGTTCTCTGTGACTGACGTGGATCACGATGCGGTCTCGAGTTTTCGGTAATCGTAATAGGGCTTGATGCGTTTGTTCACGAACCAACCGATGGAATCCGCTTGGAACAAATCGATCACTTCAGCCGCTGGAACTTCAACGTATTCATAGAGGTCTCCATCGACATACTGTACATAAAGACTTTTTCGTTCCTCTTCAGAGCCGACCGCTCGAACACCGGAGGAGTGGACAGGAATCAGTCTCATGCGGCACCTCTGTGTTCATTTCATCAGCTGAATAGCAGGCAATCAAGCCAAAGAGCGTGGGATTGCGACACGAAGGCCAAAAAAGGAAAGAAAAGATTGAGCCTTATCGCTTGCCGTTCATGTCATCATCGGAGAGGCACGATGGAGGACCCTGATTGCGCAGTTGGTCTATGGCATCGCGGCAGTAGCCTAGCGGCAACCATCGGCAATTGCCGCAGATAGAAGGCAGGTCGTCGCCGCGCACCGACTTCCGAATCCGCTCCAGCAGGTCACCGTACCGAAGACGATCTCCTGCCGCGAGGCCGAGCCTTCGCATGACGTCGTGATCCTGCTCCACCATCTCTGCTTCCGACGGCGTGCCATTGAGCGTGCAACCGGTGGATCGTCGATGAGGACAAGCCGCGCAGACCGTATCGGAAGACGCGATCACTTCAATCTGACGATCCGGATCCTCATTTAGCGCGCGGTGGATCGCCGCCATGTTCGAGACAAACTCAGAACTGTACCCTTCCCCACGAAACCCCTGCAGACACAGGAGCGTGTGGCCTCGAAGTCGGATCGGAGGAGACGGGTGCCTCATGAAGCCTCTTTTCGCTTCTCTCGCCCTTCTGTACTATACGCCCCTCATCATCCATCAACCAGGAGGGGGTGACTGATGGCTCGAAGCGCCGCATTCCGTTCATTCGCACGATTGATGGCTGCCGCCTTAGTGGCTGAACGCCGAGGCTGTTCGGCTACGGATGCCCTCGGAATGCCCCAAGAATTCACTCCGACTCCTCACACGATTTCTCGCCGCCAGTTTCTGCTCGGCGCCGGGGCGACCGGCGCGACCCTTGTCCTGGGGACGATGACGGAATTTCCCATTCGCGTCGCCGATGCCAAGCCCCTCCCCTCTTCACTTTCAGTGGGTATCGTCGGCGCGGGGCTTGCCGGATTAGCCTGTGCCGATACGCTCAAGGTCCGCGGCATCCGGGCTTCCATCTATGAGGCTGCCTCGCGGACAGGCGGCCGCTGTTGGTCGCTGCGTGGTTTTTTTCCAGGACAAGTGGCGGAACGGGGCGGCGAACTCATCGACAACCTTCATAAAACCATGCTGGGCTACGCCAAACGATTCGGCTTGGCGCTGGAGGACGTCAATAAACAGCCTGGCGAGATTTTCTACCACTTCTTCGGGCAACGGTACTCAGAAGCAGCGATCGTGGCGGAATTTCGTGATTTCGTTTCCATCATGCGAACAGACTTGAATCGCCTGTCACAAGAAGTCACGGCTACCTCTCATACACCGGGCGACGTGGCGCTGGACCATACGAATCTCCTGGCCTACCTGGAAGGGCAGAACGAAGCCGGCGTTCCGGCCGGTCCCCTGGCCAAAGCAGCCATCGTTGCCGCCTATGAGGCTGAGTATGGACTGGAGGCCGCCGAACAGAGTTGTCTGAATTTTCTCCTCTTCATTCACGCCGACCGTCGATCAAAGTTCACCCCCTTCGGCGTCTTCAGCGACGAACGGTACCATCTGGTGGACGGCAACGACCTGATTACTGCAGGACTGACGCGCGAACTTCCTGGGCAAATTATGTATGACTCTCAACTCGTGCACGTCCGCAAGTTGAGCGATGGACGTATCCGGCTTACGTTTCAAACTCGCAGCGGTCTTGCCGAGAAAACCCACGATGTCGCCGTGCTGGCCATTCCCTTCACGATCCTCAGGGAAGTTGAGCTTGATACAAGTCTTGCGATCCCTCCGAACCAACTGACGGCCATTCGAGAACTGGGCTACGGCACCAACGCGAAGATGATGATCGGCTTCTCTAGCCGACCATGGCGGGCGTTGGGATCGAACGGGACGGCTTATGCCGATCTCGCGAATGTGCAGACGACATGGGAATCGAATCCTACACGAGGGACGAATACGAACGGCATACTGACCGACTATTCCAGCGGCGCACGAGGAGCCGGCTTGAACCCAAAAGCCGTGCAGGTAGAAGCCCAACGATTTCTGACCGACCTCAATATCGTATACCCGGGCACACTGGACGCTGCCACACGCGTGCAGGGGAAATATCTTGCGCATCTCGAACACTGGCCGTCAAACCCGCTCACAAAAGGCAGCTACACCTGCTACAAACCAGGACAGTTCACCACGATGGCTGGCTTGGAGGGACTTTCAGTCGGCAATCTCTTCTTTGCCGGTGAACACGCCAATTCATTCTACGAATGGCAGGGCTTCATGGAAGGCGCGGCACTCTCCGGCATTGCGGCCGCACAGTCGATCTTAGCCATAGCCAGAGCACGGTAAAATTCTCCTGCCTATGTGCCTCTCCATCACGATTGCTAAGACATCAAATATCACGATCATCAAGGGCTCACCCAATTCGGATGTGGAACATGGCGGCAGGCCCTATCATGTCTAGAAGCCATTTCAAAACCCCATGACCGTGCTTGGACCAGCTCAGCACGAACGAAGAAACATACTGTTTTCAGGAGCATATCCGTTCGCCCTGAGCCGGTCGAAGGGTGAACGGAGGGTTTGAAATGACTTCTAGGGGAGGTCTGATTAATTCAGGTTTCTACTCGGAAATTGGTTCTGGAGGTGCTCGTCATGGGCTCTCCGGTACATATCCCTTGGGTCGGACTCCCCTTCGCCGGGGTTCGTGGACTGTCCGACCGCCTATTGCTCCCCTGCCGACACACCTCTCCTACGTCCCTGCCAAGAGCCGTCGCCGCGCCAGGTACAGATTCGCCAAGCCACAGGTGATCTGGAGCCAGTGGGTATTCTTCGCCAACCCGCGGTAGCGGACTTTGCCCCACCCACAGATCCGCTTGATCACCAAGAAGACCTGTTCGACGTTGGCCCGCACCTTCGACTTGGTCCGATTGCTGGCACGCTCCGTTTCACTCAGGGGCCGATGCCGATGGGCTTTGGCGTGGATAAAGCTCTTGGCCTCGGGGGCGTGCTGCTGAATCACCTCGCGTGGTCCGCTGTAGGCGGCATCACCCCAGACTCGCGTCTCCTTGCCGTGCAACAGTTTCGGTAACGCCTGGCTGTCATGCCCATTGGCGGCGGTGGCGGCCACCGAATGAATCAGCTTTGTCCGGCTGTCTACGCCAATATGGGCCTTCATACCGCAATACCACTGGTTGCCCTTCTTCGTCTGATGCCTCTCGGGATCCCGCTCCTTGGTACGATTCTTCGTGGAACTGGGGGCACTGATAATGGGGGCATCGACGATGGTCCCGCGGCTCACCTGCAGGCCCTGCTTCGCTCAATACTCCCCAATCCGCACAAAGAGCTGTTTGCCCAACTCATGGGCCTCTAGCAGAGGCCGAAACTTACAGATGGTCGTCTCGTCGGGCACCGGCTCGCGGCCCAGAGCAATGCCGACAAATTGCCGCATGGCGCGGGAGTCATACAGGGCTTCCTCCACCGCCGGATCGGACAGATTAAACCACTGTTGCAGCCAATGCAGGCGCAACATGCGTTCGATGCCCACCGGGGGACGGCCCGGCCCGTCGGCCCTGGGATAGACGGGCTCAATCGCGGCCACCAGGTTCGCCCATGGCACGACTCGGTTCATTTCGTCGAGAAACCGCTCTCGGCGGGTCGACTTGCCATACTGTTCAAACGTGACTTCCGCAAAGGTCTGGTGCGGCATGGGACACGCCTCCAGTTCGGTGCTGCGCTCCCCGTAGCACATCTCACGAACGGAATAAATCAGACCTTCCTTAACAAAGACCTTCCTCCAGAACAACGCACACCGTTTACCTATAGAGACCGGGGCATGTTGGCGACGATCGGCCGCGCCCAAGCCGTTGCCCAGATCGGTCCGATCCGCACATCTGGCCCCGTGGCTTGGGCACTCTCCGGTGTATTGTCCACATTTTCTTCCTCATCGGTCTCAGACCGGATACGAGTGATGTCGGAACGGACGTGGTACTACCTCACCTTCAAACCGGGGGCGAGACTGTTGTTTGAACAACCTCCCAGTCCGCGCCATCAGCCGTCTCAAGACCATGTATGCGAATCCGCCGTCGAGGATCGCTCGTCACTACGTCGTGCGCGCGTAACGCCACACATCGCTGGACCAGCTCGCTATACCTCTATTCCTCTTCGATTATTCGTTAGACATGCCGTCCTCACTCCCGCCGATAGAGTTAGGAAACACGAAGCGAACCATGTTAAAAGTTCACCATAGCTATAGATTGTGTGGAGCCACACCACAAATCGTCGGCGACTGATGACACACACACCGCAGCAAGCCGGCGCGATGATATCTTCGCAGAGCAGGATAGAATGGCTGGCAAGCAGGTCGTTATTATCGGCGGTGGATTCGGCGGTTTAACGGTTGCACGATCCCTCCGCCACGCCGACGTCACGCTCATCGACCGCACCAATCACCATCTCTTTCAACCGCTGCTCTACCAAGTAGCCACCGCCGCGTTATCGCCAGGAGATATCGCCTGGCCTCTACGCACACTCTTTCGTTCACAACGCAACGTCCGCGTCATGATGGATGACGTTGTGTCAGTCGATCGGACGGCTCGGATGGTCAACCTGCGAGACAGTTCACCGATTGCCTTTGATATCCTGATTGTGGCTCCCGGCTCGCGTCACTCTTATTTTGGACATGACGAGTGGGAGTCCTCTGCGCCCGGACTCAAAACGATGAGCGATGCCGTCCAGCTTCGAGAAAAGATGTTGCTCGCATTTGAGGATGCGGAACGACGGAGACACTCGACCGGCGTCCAGAGTCAGCTGATGTTTGTCATCATCGGAGGAGGGCCTACCGGGGTCGAATTAGCCGGGGCGCTTGCCGAACTCGGTAGAAAAGCCATGGGACCGGACTTTCCCAGCCTGCGGCTTGAGGACCTTTCCATCATGCTTGTGGAGGCTGGCCCCCGCATCCTACCTGGGTTCGACGCCGACCTTTCAGCCAAAGCCGCCGACGCGCTTACTCGCATGGGAGTGATAATCAAACTCGGGCGCCCGGTGAATGCCATCAATGCCGACGGTGTGAGGGTTGGACAAGAATGGATTCCCTCGACGAACGTCATTTGGGCGGCGGGCAATCGAGCGTCTCCCCTCCTGAACACTCTCTTGGCTCCACAAGATTCCTTTGGGCGGATCAAGGTTCGACCGGATTTGACGATCCCTGATGATCCGTGGATCTTCGTCATCGGTGACGCGGCTCATTACATGGGACACGATAAGAAGCCGTTGCCGGGAGTGGCGCCTGTCGCAATGCAACAGGGACGGTATGTGGCCGACCTCATCAATCAGGACGTCACGCCAGACCAGCGGTTACCGTTTGTCTACGCCGATCGTGGCATGTTGGCGACGATCGGCCGTGCCCAAGCCGTGGCCCAGATCGGTTCAATCCGCGCTTCGGGACTCTTTGCCTGGCTCCTTTGGTGCGTCGTCCATATTTTCTTTTTGATCGGCTTCAGGAACCGATTCCGAGTCATGTCAGAATGGGTCTGGTACTACATTACTTTTAAACCAGGAGCGAGATTGATCCTTGAACGGTCCGCCACCGCTCATCATATGCCGTCAACCGATCATATGCGGAAGTAAGTCATATACGATCGCATACATTATTTATGGAAAACTGTTTTACGTGCGGGGCGAATCGGGGGGTTATACTGACGTTCGTTGAAGTTGGCTGAGAGGCTTCGCCGTGGGATACT
>JBBIKN010000033.1:0-29172 GCA_037445435.1 Nitrospira sp.
GAGTTGCGGAGAGTCAACGAAACTGGCCGCTGCACCATGACCCTGCAACCCGGTGCAGACATTGACATCAATCAGGCCTGAGGGACAGGATAGGCCCATGCGCCCAATCTCCAATCCTCCAAATCCGTTTGAGTCGCAGCATCGGGACCTGCTTGAACCGGCCGGCACAGCCAGGCTGACGCTCTATGCGGACGACAGCCGAGAGATCTTGAGCCGTAACGATAGCCCGGACTTGCCTTTTCGGTGGAGCGTGAATCCTTATCGAGGCTGCTTTCATGCCTGTGCCTATTGTTACGCGCGTCCTTCTCACGAGTATTGGGGGTTCGGGGCCGGAACTGATTTTGAGAGCAAGATCGTGGTGAAGGAAGAAGCGCCGCAGCTGCTTCGGCGTGCTTTTGAGAAGCCGTCATGGCGAGGAGAACTGATCATCTTTTCCGGAAACACGGACTGTTACCAGCCGCTGGAGGCAGAGTACGGACTGACCCGCGCCTGTTTGGAGGTCTGTGGGGATTATCGGAACCCTGTCGGGATCATTACGAAGGGTTCGTTGGTGCTTCGTGACCTCGATGTGCTCGTTCGGTTGCATCGAGAGGCATGGGTAGTCGCATATTTCAGCATTCCCTTCTCCTCGGATGATGTGGCCCGTAAGGTGGAACCGCATGTGCCGTCGATCACCAAGCGATTTGCCGTCATGAAGACCCTGTCCGATGCCGGCATTCCGACCGGTATTTCGATCGCACCCGTCATTCCCGGGCTGAATGAAGACGATATTCCAGAATTGCTGGAGCGAGCCTATGATGCCGGAGCCCGTACCGCGACCTACAGCTTGTTGCGACTCTCCGGCAGCTTGGAGCCGGTGTTTCTGGATCGGATCGGAGAGGCATTTCCGGAACGGATCGTAAAAATCACCAATCGACTCCGTGAAATCAGGGGTGGGACGTTGACGGAAAGTCGATTTTTCAAGCGGCAGCAGGGTCAGGGACCGTATTGGAAATTGATCGAGCAGTTATTCGCCCTTGCTAAACGGAGAGTGGGATTTCCTGAAGACGACCTGAGTGCCATCCCCCGGACGTTTCGTCGGCCCGGCGTCGAACAGGTGTCATTGTTTTAAAGAGAGAGACGTGAAACATGAAACACAATCCAGGGTTCTTAAAACTGGTCGAGCAAGCGAAGCAACGAGTGAAGGAATGCAGCGTGGCCGAGGTGAAGACCCGTCTCGACCGTGGCGAGCGGTTCCATTTCATCGACATTCGGGAAGATCATGAATTCGCCAAGGACCATGCGCGCGGCGCTCGACATCTTGGGAAAGGAATCATCGAGCGGGATATCGAGTCGGTGGTTCCTGATAAGGAAGACCCAGTCGTGCTCTATTGCGGGGGAGGGTATCGATCGGCGCTGGCGGCCGATTCCTTGCAACAGATGGGATATAGGAATGTGCTCTCGATGGAAGGAGGGATTCGTGCGTGGCGGGAGGCCGGGTATCCGTTGGAAAAATAACCTGGCTACCGTCCCAGCACGATGTTGACAAAGTCCGCCAGCTTCGTTCTCACGTCGCTCAGAGGCTCAACATACAGAACTGAGTATGCCTCGCCTCTTCGCTCGTTGCGGCCTTGCTGGACGGCCTTTTTGACCATCCTGCAAGCGATTGTTATTTGGTTTAAGACTTTCTATGGTTGTGCATTACTGTCACGTCGAAGTTCTTTAACAGCCTGCAGGTTTACTTGTTCACTCGATCGAACTCCTTGATCACCTGGTCAGTCAGATCGATCGTGTCCTTATTGTAGATCACGATCTTGACGGTCTGTTCGCTGCCCTTATCCACGACGAGTGCGACCCCTCCCTTTTCAGCGACCGTTTGCGTCGCAGAGGAGATTTTCTTCATGTATTCGTCGACCAACTCTTTCTGTTTTTTCTGGAGTTCCATGTTGAACTCCTGCGCGCGCTTCTGGAAGTCCTGAACCTTCGTCCGGAACTGAACCTCCTTTTCCTTCTTCTCCGCGTCGGTCCACTTGGCGGCTTGCTCCTTCAACTGCTTCTCGTAATTACGGAGATCTTCTTCATCTTTGGCGAGGAGTTTCTGTCTGGTCGAGACATACTCCTTCAGCCCTTCGAGCGCTCGCTTTCCCGCCTTGGATTTTTCCAATACAGACTGCGGGTCCACCACCCCCATCTTGAATTCTGCACATTGCACGGATGGCGTCACGAGCGGAACCAGCGGTGCCAGTAGCACCGCAAAGACCAGAGTTCGCAAAGCAGGAATCAGCATGTCGTCTCGTATGCCTCCTACCGAATGAGGGAACCGCGGCAGGATAACCGCGCAAAGTGGGTCTGTCAAGCGAACAGACGACTACCACGAATCAAAACTGATCGATTCTTCTGCGATCCAGACCTCGACGCCATAATGCCATTTGAGGCGTCGGGCAACCGCGCGCATGGCGTACTCATCCGCATGGCTTGGATCGAAGGGGTCCTTGATCTTTTGTAGCTTTTCTTTCTTGAACGGAGGGGGGTAGCCCAGGTCCTTCATGGCGAGCGCCAACATATTGAGCTGAAACACGCGCGGGGTTTGGTTCAGCTCCGCCAATGCGACGTCCACCGATCCATTTGGAGAGCGGTGGGCTCGGAACAGTTCAATGACCCGGCCTTTTAACTGACTGCGTTGCGTTTCGGTGAGTTCTGGGATGGCTAACTCTACCAAGAGTGCGTTCGTGGCGCCATTGAATGAGGGCATGTCGAGAAGTCTGCTTAGAAATCCCATCGGAATCCTCGTTGCAAGATCGTGAAGCCGTGAATGTGGAAGTCTTTCCCTGATGGCGAAGCAAGTAATTTCTGAAGAGTGTACTGAAACGGCTGGTGTTTTTCCAGACTGCAAAAAGAGGGGGGTGGTGAGTAAGAACCAGCCGAATTAAGCCGCTATCAGGCTATTTGAAGAGATCCTTGATGGTTTTGGTCGCGGCCTCCACCCCTTTCTGGAGGGTTTTGCCCGCGGTGCTGACACTGAGGGACGCTACAGATTGGGTCACTTGTTGGGTGATCGTGTTGAGGGCTTGTTTGGCTGCTTCGCCGGCGGTGGCCCCGTTCGACTTTTTGCCGATATCTTTGAGGTGGAGATCGGGCAGGGGGATTGAGACTGCGTCAACTTGAAGCGCGTTGGCGCTGACATGGGCCTGGGCGTTTTTGATGTAGAGATGCTCGATGATGAGTTTCTTGCCCGGTCCTGAACCTTCGGCTTTCTTCTGTTGACCGCTCTGTTGAGAAAGGTACCGAACGATATTCCGTTGGATGACGTCGAGATTGCTTCCGTCCGACGCATATTCGTAGGTGACCTCCGGCTTGATGAGGATAAGCTCTTTAATCCGGATGACATCGGTGGTGAGTGAGCCGATATCGAGCGTCATGCTGATCTCGCCGAGCGACAAGGCATGCTTGGTTTTGAAGCCATCAGGATTGCCGACCTTGAGGCCCCGCAAGGTCGCTTTCCCATCCGTGACGGCGATGTGGACGCTAGAGAGACTGACCGGGACGCCAGCGATCTCAGGCCCATAGCGCCGGATGGCGGAAGCGATCTGAGCATCCAGCGAGCTGTACACCCACCAGAGACTTCCGGTGACTACCAACAATACAAGCGCTGCGATGCCAAGCAGGAGTTTCTTCATGACTTTGCTTACCTTGTTTTGGAGTATAGCAAGGCAATTTTAGGAGTCTATTGAGGGCAGGTTTTGCTGTAAGGGCTGTAGTCTTTCTTTGTGAATAGGGTTCACCCGGGGATTGGTCAGGCTGCCTTCTTGCCCTTCAGGGCTTTCATCACGGTGAAGTCAAAGTGCAGATGTGACAGGTTGATCTGCAGATTTTCGAACGACTCTGCTTCTTCCCAGTAGTCGGGATGATCTTGCAGATTGCCTAACCACCGCTGCTCATCCTCCAAATAGTAATAGTTGATCGTTTTCATGGAGCCACCTTCCCTGCAGACTCATGAGCCCGAAAGATACAGAGGAACGGGAATCTTTGATGAGGACATCCGCAAAGTCTGTACCAAGGGTCAAAAGGAAGGTCGGTGCTGATTTTTCAGAGACATAACAAAGGAAAGGAAGGTTTTGGGACAAGATCGAGTAAGAAAACTGAATCTGAAACGAGTTTGCCTCTGAATCTAAGAAGATCCTATGATTGACCCTCAATGAGAGCAGTAGGGCTTACTGGGTAAATGGCCCGGGTGATTGTCGAATAGCGGAAGATCTTAGGAATCAGACCCCCGTTTCTTCTCCAATTGCGCGTGAATTCACAGAGAGGCGATATCGCTACCGGCGGAGGCGATCCCAGCAGCCACGTGGATCGACGATGGCAAGCGGAGCCTGATCTGCAATCGCCAAAAGATCCTGGTCTCCCGTGACCAACAAATCCGCCTGACCATCGACAGCCGACGCGAGTACCCACCGGTCATCGGGATCACGAATGGGAAGTGGCGAAGGTGTTGTGGGTTTTGGAACGATGTGTTGGTCGCGGAGTTCCGCTTCAATGCTGGCGACCAGTTCCGGCGAGGCCTGGAACCGATCCCGCAACACGTGCCGCAATTCAACGAGGTTCACTTCTCCCGTGAGCAATTCATGCTCGGCCAGGATATAGCGTAAAAGGTCGGCGCAAATGCCGCGTGCCGTATAGGCGCTGACCAGCACGTTGGTGTCGAGAAATATCTTCACGACACGATGCGAAACACGTCCTCGTCGGTGAGAATGCCCTGTGCTTCGGCGAGAGGCAGTAACGCGCGGCGAGACTGTTCAAATCGTAACAGCGCGACCTGTCGTCTCACTGCGTCCCGAACGATGTCGCTACGGCTGCGTCCGAGCCGGCGGCTCAGGCGATCCAACTCCCGCTGAATCTTGGCATCGAGCCGGATCGTCATGGTGGAAGCTTTCATGTCATACGATGTAACACGCCTGATCTAACCGTGCAAGTATCAGTTGAGTATCCACCCTGCGGTTGCTGGAACTGGGTTGGTTCCGGTAAAGATCGAACGGCACTCACACCTCACCCATGTTCGAGCTGAGGGGCAGCGGCATCCCTCAGCTCGAACGTTAGGCCGGAGAGACCATGGTGGCTATCTAGTAACCTCGACGGCTGTAACTGCTTCCCGCCGGACCGCAATGCCTCCGCTGCTGTTGCGAAGGCTTGGCAACGACAACTCCTCTACTTCCTACGCACAGCCATGGCATGGATGTCCGCCCGTTCGACGCCAGAAGAGTCGATATTGCTCACCGGCGCGATGCCGACGAACTCGCCGTCGCGCCCCCCGCGCTTAACTTTGATGACGCCAACGCCAGGCGTGCTGCCGGTACTCACGTGGGGATCCGCCGTGAGCGGGTTTGGTCCGCGCAAAGACATATAGACACGGGTCTCCTGGGGCGAGGGGAACAGGAGATCCGGTGTAGGGTGGGCGCTCACTTGTCCAGCCAGGTTAATTCGATTGACGACCAGGTCGCTTTGCGTATCAACCACGAAGAGAAAGTTTCGGCCACGATCGGCCACCCACAGGAAACTTCCTTGATGAACGAGCGCCGCGCCATGTGTGTCGGCCTCTGCCACGTCTTCACTGAAAACCAGTTTGGGCGCCGGAGTATTAGGCGGGTTGCTGGATGAGTAGCCGGTCACCGGGAGTGCGTAGAGATCGGCTTCGAACAGGTTGGTTGCGGTGCCTCCGCCTGAGTCGATGTACATCTTGCCGCCAGTTTCCGCGCCGAGGCATCCGTTCGGGTGAATCGTGTCCTTATCGTATTCTGCGACAATCTGCATCGGTGTGGATTTGCTATCAACGACGAACAGACCGCCGCCGCGCAGGGTGACAAAGGAGAACCGGCTCGTGGAATCAATGATCGGACAAATGGGTGCATTATCATTGCGGATTCCGGCAAGCTCGCAGGATACGCCGTTGGGTGTGGTGCAGGTCAACAGATTGATGGTAGCGGCTTGGTTCAACGCGAAAGAGTTTGTCGAATAGTTCGTATCGATGCGTTCGAAGAGCTTGCCGTTCTGGTTGGCTACTGAAACATAGGTCTGATCCGGCGAGGGGATCGCGAAGTGAACCTGCCTGGCGCCACCAGCCCCGATGGAGGTGCGGATACAGGTCAACGGCGTGCGGGTTTCCGCATCGAGAAAGACGACATGTCCGCTTGCCACGAAGGAGATGATGGCGTGGGTTTGAGCGGCATTGAACGCGAGCATATGAGGACGCACCGGATGTTCGCCTGTCTCGCTCATGCAGAGATCACTTACTGCATCTGACAGATCGATCACCTCGGCGCGGGTGCGCTCAGGATGCGATTCGATCTCCTGTCCTTCTCAGATGAAAATCCGGCCGCCGAAGGTTTTGCCCGGAGAGTTTGATTGATCGATGGCCCATACCTCGTGCGGGCTATCAGCGAACGCAGTGGGATGACCACTCAGCGTGAGCGCGAGAGCAGCACCGGTTATGAGACTCGCTCGCCAGCGGTTTGAAGAACAGCCGTACCGAAACAAATCTAACAAGTCGTGTTGTGTTCCCATGAAACACCTCTTTGGGGGTTGAGGTGATGCTGAGTTTGTCTACATCTACAAGCTTGACCGGCCAAAACCAAAGTTGAACGACGTATGAAGTGAGCAGCAGCTGGTCTCATTTCGAAAGCTTGTGGTAGTTAGGGCAGAATCAGGATGCCGGCGTACATCCATATCTTAGGGAAGGTCTGATTAATTCCCAGTTTTCACTCGGCCCCCTGGTCCTGAGCCAGTCACCAGCAGAAATGTGATGGGGAGTTGCTGGCCCAGGCCCCTCTTCGTGAGGCCGACTGCCCCTGCGCTGGCCTCCGGCCAACCTCCAGACACCCGGCCCCTACGTTCCGACCAAGAGCCGCCGCCGTATCACGTATAGATTCGCCAACCACTCCGGCCAGGTCGCTCCACGGAATCACGCGGGCCATCTCGTCGAGAAACCGCTCGCGGCGGGTGGCCTTGCGATACCGTTCAAACGAGACTTCGGCAAATGTCTGCTGCTCCATGGGGGCGCCTCCTGCAGGGTGATGCACTCTCCCTTACCACATCGCACGGAGCGCATAAATCAGAGATTCCTTAGTACGTCAGATGCGTTGCAATGTACTCGTGAGTGTGGTTTGGATCAAGACAGCATGATAGAACGTCTTCAACCAGCTTGTCACGTCTCTTCCTTGACCTTCTTCTCCAGCGGCACCTATAATTCCGCAACGTATCGGTCGCAACGTACTGATTCAACGGACAAAATGGCCGAATTCACCCACTTTAATGAATCGGGGCGGGCTCGGATGGTCGATATCAGTGCCAAGGACTCGACCGAACGGTTAGCCACGGCTCAGGCCAGGGTCTTTTTACTTCCAGAAACCCTTGAAAAGATTCAACGAGGCAAGATCGCCAAAGGCGATGTCCTGGCCGTTGCCCAGGTTGCGGGTGTGATAGGAGCGAAGAAGACGCCCGATTTGATCCCGATGTGCCATCCGATTCTGCTGACCAGTGTGGACATCTCGTTCAAAGAAGAGCCTCAGCCTGATCGAGAAGGCCGCTGCGCAATCACCATTACGGCGACGGCTAAGACGACGGGACCGACCGGAGTTGAAATGGAAGCCATGACGGCTGTCACCGTGGCGGCTTTAACTATTTATGACATGTGCAAGGCGGTCGATCGCGGGATGAGTTTCAGCGATGTCTGTCTCCTGTCGAAGTCCGGTGGGAAGTCAGGGACCTATGTCAGGAAAGGTTGAGGCTTGGGTTAAGGATCAGGCGCGATGGTGACGGTCAAGTTGTTCGGCATGACCAAGATGATGGCGGGCAATCAGCCTTCTCTATCATTGAATGTGGGCGACGGCTGGCCGGTCAAGGACCTGGTAGGCGCGATCGATCTCGCCTATCCCGCCATTGGAGAACTGATCCACAAAAAGAAGGTGCTTGTGTCGGTGAACCAGGAAATTGCGCACGAAGAGACGGTCATTCGAGCCGGCGACGAGATCGCGTTGTTACCGCCCTTTGCCGGGGGGAGTTCAATGAATGATGTAACGGACGATAGCCAATTCGTCCGTATCCAGCGCGAAAACTTCTCCATCGATCAGGAGCTCGATCGCGTGCGCTGCCGCTCCAAACGGATCGGTGGCATCGCAACCTTCTTGGGCATCGCCCGTGATCGATCTCGTGGACGGGACGTCGACGGGATTACGTTCGAGCACTACGAAGGCATGGCGCAGAAGAAGCTGCGCGAGATTCGAGAGCGGGCATTGAAAGACTTCGACATTCTTGAGTTGCTCATTATCCACCGGTATGGAGACATTGCAATCGGTGAAAATATTGTGCTGATCATCGCTGGTGCTGAGCACCGCGCCGACGCATTCCGAGCTTGCAAATGGGCGATTGATGAGCTGAAGCAAATCACACCAATTTGGAAACTGGAGCGTACTCCTGAGGGGGAAGTGTGGGTGGAAGAACATCCGTAGAACCCGTATGAATGTTCATATGGTGAATGGTTAATGACAGAAAGAGTCTTATCAAGTGTCATATGAATCGACAAGCAATGTAACGCGTGCCCTGGTCAGTGACGAGTTCGGCCGGCCGCTTCGCAGCCTGCGGTTGTCTGTGACCGATCGCTGTAATCTTCGCTGTCGCTATTGCATGCCGGAATCTGAGTATGTCTGGCTGCCGCGCGAGGATATCCTGAGTTTCGAAGAAATGGCGACGCTTGTCGGCTATTTCGCCGATCTTGGGGTCGACAAGGTCAGATTGACCGGTGGCGAACCTTTGTTGCGGCGGGACCTTGCACGGCTGGTGCGATTGCTTCGGCAAGACCGACGGATTACCGAAGTGGCCTTGACGACGAACGGCGTACTATTGGCTGCCTATGCGCAGGAGCTCTACGATGCAGGGCTCAACCGGATCACGGTCAGTTTAGATACCCTGAGACCTGAACGGTTCCGCCGGCTGACCGGACGGGACGAATTTTCTCGAGTACTCGAGGGCATCGAATCGGTTGGGAAAGCGGGATTCCCCGATTTAAAGCTCGATACCGTCGCGATTCGTGGGTTCAATGAGGACGAATTGAGCCCACTGATCGAGTTTGGCAAACACTATCAGGCCGAAGTCCGGTTCATCGAATATATGGATGTTGGTGGAGCGAACGAGTGGAGTATGGACAAGGTCCTGTCCCAGGACATGATCCTCGATGCCCTCGCTCGACGGTACGGTCGAATCGCTGCGCTCCCGGATCGGGGTGCCGCCCCCGCCCAACGATTTTGCTTGCCGGACGGCACGATCTTTGGGATTATTCCGTCAACGACGACCCCGTTTTGTGCGCAGTGCGATCGTAGTCGTCTCACAGCCGACGGGTTGTGGTACCTGTGCTTGTACGCGGGATCGGGAGTCGACCTCCGTAAGCCTCTTCGCATGAACGAGCACCCGGAGCACATGCGCGACATCATCCGATCGGGATGGACTGCTCGCCGCGATCGAGGGGCTGAGGAACGTAAGGCGTTGGAACGAGTGGGACTTCGAGACGGAGGCTTGATTGAGATCGATCGTCTCCGGGAAGATCCGCATCTAGAGATGCATGCCCGTGGAGGATGAGATTCTTGTATGTGTATCTGCTAGAATACAGACCCATCTTCTGTAGCCCCGTTGCCGTTGGCCAGTACGAGCAAGGATATTCATGGTGTTGGATCTCCTAAAACATGGTGCCTGAGACGGAATTATTGTCGCTGCTCGGGGTGGGTTTTTTGCTCGGGTTACGGCATGCTCTGGATACCGACCATCTGGCGGCAGTATCGACGGTGTTGGCCGAACGCCCGTCGCTTCTCGCGTCCGGCGCCGTCGGTCTTTCCTGGGGTATTGGACATACATTCACGCTGTTGTTCGTCGGATCGATCGTCCTTATCTCGGGGCTTCATATTCCCGATGAATTTGAACTCATAGCGGAGTCCGGTGTAGGGATCCTCCTGATTGTCCTGGGCGCTTCCTTGGCACTCAAGCTCTACCGTGAGCGGTGGCATGTGCATCGCCACCGGCATGATGGAGCACCGCACGTCCATCTCCACAGTCATCAACGACAACACGATCATGGTCATCGCCATTGGATGGAGGAGTCGATTCGCCCGCTTTGTATCGGCATGGTGCACGGGTTGGCTGGATCGGCAGCATTGATGCTGATGATTCTTTCCGCTACGAAGGAGTTAGGGACTGGAATTTTGTCCATCGTCGTCTTCGGTCTCGGCTCAATCATCGGCATGATGGTCGTCGGCTTGACGATCAGCGTTCCAGTCATCTATTCACGTTCGATCAGTCAACGGCTTTTTGGGACAGTCCAGGGTCTGGCCAGTATCGCCAGCGTGTCAGTGGGAATTTGGATGTTGGTGAAATTGGTGTCAGCTTCTGGGCAATGACGGAATTGTTGCCATTGATATCGGTAAGAGACGAGAGGGCTTCACGCAGGGGTCCGCGACGCGAAGAAATCATGAGGCGCAGGGTGCGATGAATAAGGAACACCTCGTTTGTGCGCGTCGGCGAGCCGGCAGTGTTCCGTAAGCGCTCAGCCGTGTCTTCAGAAATGGGATCGTGAGTCTCGGATTTGTGCGAGAACGATGTCGAAGGACGGTTTCCGATATCCTGTTCAAATCCATAGGCCGGAAAAGAGAATGAATGATGGCTTGGTTCAAGAAAGATAAGCCGGCGGAATCTGTTCCGCCGCCACGTTCTAAAGGCAGTGAAGGAATGTGGCTCAAGTGCAACCATTGTCGAGAAATTGTCTATCGGAAGGAAGTCGACCGGAACAGCAAGGTCTGTCCGAAATGTGAGTATCACTTCCCGATCTCGGTCACCGAGCGAATTGGATTACTGATCGACCTCGGTACCTTCAAAGAATGGGATGCTGAGCTGGAGGCCCAAGACCCGTTGACCTTCCAAGACACCAAGTCTTATCGAGATCGCGTGAAGGCTCATCAAGAAAAGACGGGTCGGAAGGATGCCTTGGTCATTGGTGAAGGTCTGATCAACGGCCGCCGCGTGGTGCTCTGTGTGTTCGACTTCAGCTTTATGGGCGGTAGTATGGGGTCCGTCGTCGGAGAAAAGCTCTGCCGTGCGATCGATCGGGCGTTGGAACTGAAGCTGCCGGTCATCCTGGTCACCGCGTCCGGAGGCGCGCGGATGCAAGAAGGCATTCTTTCGTTGATGCAGATGGCCAAGACCTCGGCGGCGGTCGCGAAGCTGGGCGAGGCCAAACTGCCGTTCATCTCCATTCTCTCCGATCCCACGTTCGGCGGTGTGACGGCCAGCGTGGCGATGTTGGGAGATGTGATCATCGCCGAGCCGAAAGCGTTGATCGGGTTTGCCGGACCTCGTGTGATTGAACAAACCATCAAACAACAGTTACCGGATCAGTTCCAACGGGCCGAATTTCTTCTTGAACACGGGATGATCGATATGATCGTCGAGCGTAAGCGTCTCAAGGAGACGGTCGGTACCCTCGTGAATCATTTTTAGCCTTCGGCGTCCTCCCGGCTGTTGATGAGCTACTCCTCCGCCATTGAATTCCTCTACGCCCTTCAGAAGCACGGCATTAAACTGGGTCTGGAGACCATGCGGACTCTGTTGGACAGGGTCGGCAATCCCCATCGCTCGCTTCGCGTACTGCATATCGCCGGAACCAACGGCAAGGGTTCGACTGCGGCTATGGTTGCGTCGGTGCTTCAGCAGTCGGGCCGGCACGTCGGGCTGTATACGTCTCCCCATCTCGTTGAATTTCGGGAGCGGATTCGTGTCAACGGATGCATGATTACGGAACATGCAGTCGAGGATTTGATCGCGCGCTTGCGGGCTGCGCTGTACGACGGCCTGGAGCCGACGTTTTTTGAGATGACGACGGCACTGGCGTTCCTCTATTTCGCGGATTCGGCAGTCGATGTGGCCGTATTGGAAGTCGGGCTGGGCGGACGGTTCGACGCCACCAATGTTGTGGAACAACCACTGGCCTGTGCGATCACGACGATCGGTTTGGATCATCAAGAGTATTTAGGACGAACGGAAGAAGCGATCGCGTTTGAAAAGGGAGGAATCATCAAGCCGTTCGTGCCCGTCGTCATCGGACGGATGGGGCAGGAAGCTGAACGTGTGCTACGCCGGATCGCTCAGAATCGGTCGGCTCCCCTGTGGCAGCTTGGCCGGGACTTTGCAATGGGTGGAAATCGTCCCGATCGACTGACGTATCACGGAGTGACCCGTGTGTGTGAGGATCTGAGCTGCGGTCTGGCAGGGCGTCACCAGTGGGACAATGCCGCTTGTGCATTGGCGATGCTTGAAGCAGTGGGCCGGGCGGGGATCGACACGGATGTCGTAGCTGTTCGTGACGGTCTGCGCACGGTCTCATGGGAAGGTCGCTTGGAGTCGATCGAGGGATATCCTCAAGTCGTGCTCGACGGCGCCCACAATCCTGCCGCCGCACATGTGCTCGCCGAGTATCTCAAGGACTTTGCCATCGGCCACCCTCCCGCTCGGATCATCCTGGTATGGGGCATGATGCGCGATAAAGACCACCGGGGCTTTATTGCTCCTCTGTTACCCGTTGTATCGGAAATCGTGCTGACGCAGGCGACTCTTGCGCGTTCGGCGACGGTTCACGAACTTCGTGCAGCTCTGTCCGACTGGCATGGGCCGGTGCTCGAGGCCGTCCTTCCCATGGACGCGTTGACCGCCGCCAGGAGCCGAGCCTTGCCTCATGACCTCATCTGTATTGCCGGATCACTGATGCTCCTGGGGGATATCAAAGCGGCAGTGCGTGGCTGTGGGCTGTCACCGATTCGTGGTTAGCATGACGGGTCCTCTTGCGTGGGTCCGCCGCCGGCTCGTTCTCACCGTCTCTGTCCTGTTACTTAATCCATTTCCTGGATCAGCCGCAGACCACCAAGGAGTTGGCGGAACGTCGCCCGCTGGATCCGCTCCTCTCGATATCACGGCAGAGCGTATCGACTATCGGCAAAATCAGGAAGTCTATGAAGCGAACGGATCCGTCGTGATTCAGCAGGGAACGGTACAACTGACGGCCGACCACGCCACCATTCAAGTCTTGCCTGGGATTCTTACCGCCGTCGGCCATGTTCATCTAACGGACCCGCAGGCCGATGTGACGGCGGAACGGATGGAGCTCAACGTCAACACGGAGGCTGGTGTTGCCACGCATGCGCGGCTCTACATTCCCATGACAAACTCGTCGATCTCTGGCCGTCTCCTGCAGAGATTCTCCGAATATCACTACCGCGCCAAAGAAGGCAGCTTCACGAATTGTGATGCGCAAGATGGAGAAGTGCCGGCATGGCGCTTCCGGTTTAAGGATTTGGATATGACCATAGGGGATACGTTGGGGTTCAAGGGCGGGTGGTTCTGCATCTTGGACGTCCCTACGATTCCATTACCCACCTTTTCCTATCCGATGACCAGACGACAAACCGGGTTTCTGACTCCTATCCCCAGCTATGACAATCGATTCGGATTTCACCTCAAACAAAGCTTTTTTTGGGCGATCAATCCAAGTCAAGACTTGACGGTGACTCCGTCATACTACAGTGACCTGGGATATGGGTCTGACTTTGAGTATCGGTATGTCTTGGACCGGCGATCTCGTGGCAAGTGGTATGTGAGTTATCTACAACAGACGCAACTTCCCAATGTTGCCGGTGTCACGGACAGCGGAGAAGATGCTGACAAAGCACGTGCTGCGCTCATCGGAAGCCATACGCAATATCTTACCGATACGTTGATGCTCCGAGCCAACGCCAATTTGGTGACAGACCCGAACTATTTTCAGCAGTTGAGCAATTCGGGGATACTGCGAGCCTTACCGAGCACCGAATCAAACCTGTTGGCAACTCAGCGCTTGCCCTACGGCAACCTCTATCTCTTGGGCCTGTATCTGCAGCCGTTGCAGTCCGGAGGCAAGGATACGTTCCAACGTCTTCCCGAGGCCGGTTATAGCCTCCCCTACGTCGCACTATTCAATTCACCTGTGTTGCTGGGTATGGAGGGAAACTATGTCAATTTCTATCGAGATCAAGGATTTACCCTCAATCGAATTGATATGGTTCCGGGCATTTCGACGGACGTGATTCGTCTCGGACATGTGATCGGGATTCGGCCGCAAGCGAAGTTCCGAGAGACCTATTACAGCAGGGGAGCTCGAGCAGAGGAAGGCGAGCATCGAGAGACTTTTTGGTTGGGGGTGGATGCGACCTCCAAGTTATCACGCCGCTTCCGACTCTCAGACGGCAATAGTCTTCTGCATACGATCGAACCGACGGTCACGTATGAGTACGTTCCGGCGACCGATCAGTCCCGGTTGGTGCAAATCGATCAAGTCGACGACCTGAAGAAAAAGAATCTGCTGACCTACATGCTGCGCAGCCGCGTGTTGGAATCGGGCGGGAAACAGGCGTTCAACTGGCTCGATCTCACGCTGGCGCAGAGCTATCATGTCGGCGATGTGCAGACTCAGGCCCGGGAGTTCACGCCTGGAGTCGCTCCTTTCTTGGGATCGTTCACCCAACCGCTCCAGCCGGCCACGGTGACCATCCAAGGCAAGAAGTTTTCCGATATCTGGATGCGGGCCGTAATCGGCAACAACTTGCCGACGCTGATCTCGCCGGCATGGTTGGATCCTCCGGTCGTCGGTCGCGCTGCGCAGGCGTGGGCCCTTCGGCCTCCGATCAACCGGTATCTGACGGTCGACGCGTTCTTCGATCCCTATCAACCAGGGGTGAGTCAATTCAACACGGACCTTCGTTTTCAAGAAGGAACCAACTGGTATGTCGAAGTGGGACAGCGGTACACCAGAGATGGCAATCGGGTCAGGCGAGGGGACGTTTGGAACCCTATCTCATTCAACGAAGTATTTGCTCCGTCGAAAGAAATTCAGTTTGCGACCATGGGCGGCGCGTTCCGCACCCCTTGGGGCTGGACATTCGGCGCCAAAGCCTATTATGACGTCAAAAATGGAAGAAGTCCGGAATTGGACGTCGTTGCCTTGTATCAGAATCCATGTAAGTGTTGGTCGGTCGGGCTCTATTACTTGAAGTTTCCGGATCGTGAGCAATACAGCTTTATGTTGAGCCTCACCGGAATCGGTTGGACGGAAAGTGCCGGAACGGCTGTCATGCGGACTCTCTTGAGTCCGCTCCTGTGGGGGGAACGTGGTCTGCCATGGGCGGCGTTAGGAGGGCCCTACGGTATTCCTCCACAGACCACTGAAGCGGGTCATGTGCCGCCCCAAGTACAACTCGACCGATGATCAGGTTTGACACTAAAAACAATGGTGGGGTACGATGCCAAGGCAATCACGCATAGATGATCTCAACCCTGAAGGAGGGCGCAGACGTGGCTGGTGACGCCTTGAAAGTTGAAGATTCCACTTGGGATGCCGAAGTGATGAAGGCTTCTGAACTCGTCATGGTCGATTTTTGGGCCGTGTGGTGTGGCCCTTGTCAAATGGTGGCTCCCATCGTCGACGAGCTGGCAAGAGAATATGCAGGGAAGCTGAAGGTCCGAAAATTGAACACCGATGAAAATCCTGAGGTGGCTGGTCGCTACCAGGTCATGAGTATCCCCACCATTCTGTTCTTTAAGAACGGTCAGCCGGTCGAAAAGCTGGTGGGTGCGAGGCCAAAACGCCAGTTCAAAGAAGTGATCGACTCACTGCTCGCTCAGCATGCCGGAACCGCATAGCAAGATGCTGAAAACGACGTGGCGCTCTTTATTCATCGCGCCGTGCGCCTGCTTATTAGTCGCGTCGGGGACCTCGCTGCGGCCTCGCTGGGCAACCCTTTTGAGCATGCTTGGTGTTCTATCGTTAAGTCGGCCCTGACCATTGTAAGTGCCATATGTGTCTTCTGCAGCTAGCTGGGTCTCGCCACTGTTGCAGCTATGCTCACTGAGCTGCGTATCGCAAATTTTGCCGTAATCGAACGGCTGAGTCTTACCATGGACTCGGGATTTACCGTATTAACCGGAGAGACGGGAACGGGTAAGTCCTTGTTGATTGATGCAGTAGCCCTTCTTGTTGGCGGACGGGCCTCAAGCGATCAGATTCGATTTGGCGAAGACGAAGCACAGATTGAAGCTTCGTTTGAGATTCCGCTCACGCACCCCCTTCTTCAACGGTTGCGGGCCCGAGAGATTCTTGGACCGCACGATTCTCAGCTCGTCATTCGACGTATCATTGCTCGTTCCGGAAGAAACCGAGTGTACCTGAACGGAGTCTTAAGTCCGCTCCATGTGCTGGAAGAATTCGCCGGTACGCTCATCGATATCCATGGCCAGCACGATCAGCAATCGCTCTTGTCCAGCTCAGCTCAGCTGGAAGTGCTGGATGCCTTCGGCAGTCTGCTGGAGCTGCGGTCTCAGTATCGGGCGACCTATCGTGATTGGGTACGTTTCTGTGACGAACGTGCTGAACTTGCGGCTATGCTACAACAACGGGCCCAGCAGGAAGACCTGTTGCGTTTTCAACAGCAGGAGTTGGATGAGGCTGCCTGCCGTCTCGGAGAGGAAGAGTCGCTGCAAGCTGAACGCCGTCGGTTGGGATCGTCGCGGCGTCTGGCCGAGTTGGCATCGGACGCTCAGGAGCGAATACAGGACGATTCCCATGGTATCTTGGCGAATCTGGTTTCGATGGAGCGTGTGTTAGCAGAACTATCTCAGATCGACCCTGAGATGGGCGGCACCGTTCGATTGGCTTCAGAGGCCAAAGTGCTCCTGAAAGAAGTCGCTGATTCGATTCGCGGTTATGCCGAAAGCTTGGACGCCGACCCTATACGGCTCAATACGATCGAAGATCGTTTGACCGTCATCCAGAAGATGAAAAAGAAATACGGAGGGACGATAGAGGCCGTCTTGGAGACGCAGACTCGAGTGAAACAAGAGCTGGAGCAACTTCGGGGGGCGGATAGCGAACTCAGTCGGTATGATCGTCTGATTGAGAAGCAACAACAGGATGTCTCGTCGTTGGCCCGAGCGCTCTCAGAAAAACGGGCTGAAGCAGCCAGACGGTTGACGAAGTTGGTGGGCAAAGAGCTCAACGCGCTGAAAATGGGATCGGTGCGGTTTCTGGTCCAAGTCACCTCGGGCGGGCTTGACGACAGCTACGGGCCAGATGGTGCTGACCGTGTGGAGTTTCTGCTATCGGCCAATGCCGGTGAGCCCTTGAGGCCGATGTCTCGTGTGGCATCAGGCGGCGAACTGTCGCGGGTTATGTTGGCTTTGAAGTCCGTCCTTGCTGATGTCGATCATGTGCCGGTCTTGATCTTCGATGAGATCGATACCGGGGTGGGAGGGGCTGTCGCGGCCACGATTGGGAAACGGCTGAGAGAATTGGGCCGATACCATCAAGTGTTGTGCATCACGCATCTCCCGCAGGTTGCCTCTCAGGCTCAACATCATTTCTCAGTCGAAAAGTCGGAAGAGAAAGGGCGGACCGTAGCAACGGTACGTTCATTGACTGGCATGAGTCGAGAGAGTGAAATTGCGCGCATGCTCGGCGGGGAACGAATTACTCAAAAGACACGATCGGCGGCAGCAGAGTTGATCGCCGGAGCGCATGAATAGATCACGCGGCTGGGGCGATATCCCTGGCAGGAGCCGAGATGGATGAGTCCTTTACGACCTGAATGAAGAATTCCAGCAACTGCGGATCGAAATGCGTATGAGATTGAAGCGAGATCTGATGGATTGCGGCATCCAGTGGAAGGGCGACACGCCCAGGTGCGTCGGCGGTTAGGTGATCAAACGCTTGGGTGATGGCGACAATGCGAGCCAGTAACGGAATATCCATGCCTCGGAGTCCACGAGGGTAGCCATACCCATCCCATCGCTCATGGTGGGATGCGATGATTTGCCCCACCTCAATCGGTAAACCCAACGGCGCAATCATCCGTGGGCCTCTTTCGGCGTGTTCTCTGCAGAAGGAGGCTTCGCCGGAAGGAAGGGTCTGGTCCTCTGAGAACCTGTATGAAGGGAGACTCGTTTTCCCTATGTCATGCAAAAAAGCCCCCAGGGCCAATGACTTTTGCTCGGAGGTGGTAAGATTCAGTCGGCTGGCCATCAATGTGGCATAGAAACTCACTCGGCTGGAATGATTAAGTAGTTGGCGGTCTGCGGCTTCCAAGGTATCGGACAAGAGTGGAAGGAGGTTCATGTCATCTTGCTGCAAAGCAGCCTCGCTCTGCGTATGGGTGGAGAGCGAGGCATATCCCGTCTTCACCTTGTCCCACGCCCGTGCGCTTTCTTCCTCTGAGCCCCAAAGGTCTGGAAGTGTTCGAAGGCAGCGGCGGAGAAAGTCAAGCCGGCGCTTCTTGTCCATCGTCTGTTGAATGAGAGTGGTCAATTCGTTCACGTTGAAAGGCTTAAGTAAATAGCCAGCAGCTCCGTGGCGAATGCCCTCCATGGCAGACTTCAGGCTCCCATAACCTGTGACGATAATGACCTCCACGTCTGGCCGATGGTGCTTTAGGTCTCTGAGGAGATCAAGCCCATGACAATCGGGAAGCTTTTGGTCGAGAGTGATGAGATCAATAGGTTCCTGACCGAGTATTTCCAGAGCTGCCTTGGCGTTTTCTGCAGAACGAACGTTGCAGAAGGTGCGAAGGATTACTTTAAGGGCATCGCGAGGCCCCGCTTCATCATCAATGACAAGGACCGTCGGTGTTCCTGACTGATAAGAAGCCGTAACCATGTGCGTTGCTTACTCCAATCCGCACTTTTGTAAGCAATTCTCATTCCTTTTCAAGATGTTACGGAGTGTTTCAATATAGAGTGGTGGTAGCTGACATGAGCAACTATACGTAGTTTCCAATAACGATAGGAAACCTATTTATTAACATGGGCGGGAGGATAATGTGTGAATAAGTGTGACATTCTTGTGCATAAGTGTGTCATTCTTGCATGGGCTGGTCGCATTCATGGAGCGTGGAATTGTCAGGACGACCGATGCCGAGAGTGTCCATTCTATACTTCAGCATCCGTCGGCTGATTCCGAGCAGGTTCGCGGCGTGGGTTTGTACGTAATTGGTTCGTTTCAACGCGTCAAGGATAATTTCCCGTTCAAACTCCATGACAGCTTTTTCAAGCGACATGCGGCCGGCGAGGGTATCGTCTCGAAGTGACGTGGAACGGGAGTCATTCTTGATCAGCGTCGGCAAATGCTCCGGCGTGATTTGTGTCGCATGTTGGGACCAGATGAACGCTTGCTCGACGAAGTTTTCCAGCTCGCGAACATTTCCCGGCCAAGAATAACGAGTCAGAAGCTCCAACGCGTCTTTTCCGAATTGGATTTGAGGGCGTCGCTCCTCCTCCAGCCGCTTCTCAAGGAAATGCTTGGCCAGGAGGGGAATGTCCTCACCGCGTTCACGCAGTGGAGGGAGATAGAGCGAAATGACGTTGATGCGGTAGTAGAGGTCTTCTCGAAAGAGCCCCTTTCGAACGAGGTCGTCAAGATTCTTGTTCGTTGCCGCCACAATGCGGACATCGACCTTGATCGGCTGAACACCGCCGATTCTTGTAAACTCACGCTCTTGGATGACACGCAGGAGTTTAGCCTGTGTGATCGGACTCAGATCGCCGATTTCATCCAGGAACAATGTTCCGGTGTTCGCCAACTCGAACTGTCCCACGCGTCGAGCCGTGGCGTCCGTGAACGAGCCCTTTTCGTGGCCGAAGAGTTCGCTTTCAATGAGTGTTTCAGGTAAAGCTGCACAGTTCAGTGCAATGAAGGGACGTTCTCGCCGGGAGCTGTTGTAATGCAAAGCTCTCGCGACCAATTCCTTCCCCGTGCCGCTTTCTCCGGTAATGAGCACGGTGGTACGGCTGTCGGCCACCTGCTCGATTTTTGCGTAGATCTCCTGCATGCCTTGGCTTTTTCCGATGAGATTATGGAAGGCATAGCGCTGGACGACTTGAGCCCGCAATTGTTTGACCTCTCGCTCCAGTTCGGAGGAGTTCAGGACGCGATCGATGACGATACGAAGCTCATCGACGTCGAACGGTTTTGAGAGATAGTCTGCGGCCCCAAGCTTCATGGCATCGACCGCCGTTTTGACGGACTTGGTGCCTGTCAGCATGATGACAGGGGGCATCTTACCCTCCATGCGAAGCGTTTGAAGCACGGCAAGGCCGTCAGTTCCTGGGAGAATGACGTCGAGGAGGATCAGGTCGGGCTCATCCTTCCGAAACACATCGAGCCCCTCATGTCCATCGCTAGCTTGGAGAATGTCATAGAGCGGTTCGAGAACCATCTTGAGGGATGCCCTGACTCGGGGATCGTCATCGATCAACAGAACTCGTTTCTTGGCAACCAAGCTTTCCACAAGTGCTCCTTGTGTTGCGTTCTAACGCCGATAGGAGGGAAGATTGATACGGAAGATCGTTCCGATCCCTTCCGTACTCTGAACTTGAATCTCTCCTCGATGCTCTCGAACAATCTGATAAGCGATGGTCAATCCCAACCCCGTTCCTTCGTTGACGGCGCTCGCATGTTTTGTGGTAAAAAACGGGTCGAAGATGTGGTCAATGTTTTCGGGTGAGATGCCGTGCCCCGTATCTTCGATCTCTATCTGACTCCACACCTCACCGCTCGATCGTTGGAGTCTAGCGGTCCGGACTCGCAGGGTTCCGCTTTTTTCGCCCATGGCATCCATCGCATTCAAGAGCAGGTTCAATAGGACCTGTTTGATTTGTTGCCGATCTAACATGCCACGAGGAAGCCCAGGCGCCAAATCTTTTTCGATCTTGATCCCGCGGCTGTCGGCCTTTACTTGGATGAAGTACAGGCACGAGGAGACGATTTCATTCAGATCCTCATCGGTCAACTGAGGTTTCATATACCGAGCGTAGTCCAGAATTTCCTGAATCAACCGTTCAATCCGATTGACATCATCGAGCACGATTCGGCTGAATTCACCGATAAATTGACTGTCATCCTTACGTTCCGGAGCCAACTGAATGAAAGTTTTGATGGACGTTAACGGATTTCGGATTTCATGAGCGAAACCTCCAGCAATGGTTTCTAAAGAACGTAATCGATCGGTTCGTCGCATAAGAGCTTGGGACTGCCGGAGATCCTCATACAGCAGGAAAGAGTTGAGCGCATTAGCAGCATTCTGAGCCAGAGCAATCAACAGCTCCCTGGTATGAGGAGACATGACGGGGGGGTCTCTCTGAGATTGGAGCAGGACGAAGGCGATCAGTCGCCCTTGATTTTGCAGTGGGATGGCCAGGTTGATGGGAAGAGAAGCGAGCTGAGGATCCATCGCCTTGTCCAACGATGCTTCTGAGAAAGAAGCGATCAACGCAGACGAGTCGAGGATGTCTTGGTGATGAGCCAATTGTTGAACAAGGGGGTGATTGAGGGGAATGATGGGCGACGTAATTGAAAGAGCCTGCTTTGGTGAGACCACCTGATAGAACCGCTCGCGTTCGCGATCAAGCAGATAAAGCACTCCTTGAGAGTATCGGGACACTTCAGAGAGGCCGGAAAGAATGCGTTCTGCGATGACAGGGAGGCTGGTCGAATACCCCAGGTCCCGTGCAAATTGCGTGAGTCGTTGTAGTGCGTCGGTACCTGATTGACAAGGGGCTGATTGCGGAGCTGTGCGATCGGTCATGAGCGTGTGAAGTCTTATGTTCCCGTATAGTTCGTGGTCGCGAAAACTTGGCTACGTATCATCCCTAGGTGAAAAGTATACACCCGATGAGCCATTTCATCCAACGGATTTGGTCTTCTGCACAAATGGAGTAGAAATGGGTGGCAGAGGACGGAGAAAAACTGCATAAAGCTCGCACTGGCACGAGTCAGCAGATTGGCCAACTCATCCTTCATGGTTATGCAATAAGCTATGGCTGTACGCAGAGGGCCGTGATGGTAAAGCAGGATCTGGGTTGAAAAAACGAATTCACTGTGGTCCGCTGCGAGCAGGGATGACGGAACAGCGTCGAGATGTCGCTTCGAGAGTGACCAGGATAACGGACGGTTTGGCCAGTGTATGGGGTGTGGCTGCGAAGCTGTTGGAAGGCCCAACTTTAGACTGAAGAAAAATCGAAAACCGTTCGCAGGCCTGGCGGAATCGTCCGACAGGCCTGCGAGAGAAGATCAATAGGCTGCGGCGGTCTTGCCTTGCTCCGGGCAAGCCCCCGGGGTCATATACAGCAAGTAATTACCCATGCCATGCTGGAGTTCAGTCTTCTGCAGAGGATGGTGGTGGACCATCACCATTTCATAGTCATCTTCCTTGGAGATCGGGAATCCCTGGGCATCTTTATAAATCTGGTGTGGTAGGAATTCGCGAAGCGTTCCGTCCCGCTCAACATCCGGAACGGTCCTGAGAAGAGTCTGTTTCTTGGTCTTATTCTCCAGCGCGATCATCAGTAATTCATCGTGACCGTGTGGATAGGCAAACTTGACACACCCATCCGTCCCGAATTTCAACGGAGCCGTATGGACTTGGACACCAGGCCTGATTTCAATTCCTTCGTCAGTCTGATCCGCAGGGCGGTCGCCGAACTTGGTGAAGCACACGATGTTGACGCCCACCTGATAAATGTTCAGGGCTTTGATCGGTTTGGCTTGGGGGGCAAAGTGCATGGTGAAGGTCGCGATGACATTCTTGGTGGGAGGCGCGCCATGATAGAACGCCACGACCGTCATGAGTTTGTCGTCTTTCGCGAGCTTGACACCGTATCCCTCAGGGAATTGGGTCTCGGCCATTTCCAGCCCGGCCCCTCCAAAGAAGAGGGGTTCGCCGGGGCACGACAGACTGGGCTGGCTGTTGTTGATCATCAAAATATGATGCAGATAATTTCTCGGTAATTCCTTCCCATCGACCGTACGAAGGGCCGACTTGAAGCCGATCAAATACTTGTCTTCCGGCAACTGGAAGTGGAACCGCGGCATGGAATCTCCCATATCGCCTTCACCATGGCCGGTCGGAAGATCGATGGGGCCGAAGGTCAGAGTTGCCGTGTTTTCTCCGTAGGTGATCTTTGAGCCCACGTGTTTTTTCAGCGTAGGAACGGCATGGTGATCATGACCCCCATCGGCATAAGCTGATGAGGCCAGGAGAAGCACGGAGATCGGAAGAATAAGGAATCTACGCATAAGACCTCCCTGAGGAAGTAAAGCGGTGATTGGAACCGGACTCCGACTCGATGGTATGGGTAAAGTAGCGAACTGGCTCATGGGGCGCTGGCCGGAGTCTGCGTGAGCCGTTTCCATTGGTAGGTACCGCCATGTTCGCGTGGAGGAATGTTTTTGTGCGTGCCAACGCGGGTGTACCACCATACGCCGTTGGCCTGAGTGCCGTCCTCGGAGAGGAGGACTTCGAAACCTCCCTCACGATCGTTGCCAGGTTGTTGCCACGTGCCTTGCCACAGACGATCGGCAATCTTCGTGGTGATGAAGCGACCGCCATGTTGGGTGTACGGCCCATTGCCGTTCTTGTCCAGCGTGGCCTTGTATCGTTTTTCGTCCTCGACCTCGAGAATATCCCATTCTCCGCTGACGTCAGGTACCGCAGCAGCATTCCTGACGAGCGTTTGTGATCCCGCGGCCAGCGAAGGGGAGGCGAGAGGACCTCCGAGTTGAGCGGATCGAAACGACTCGTGCCACGACAATAATTGCCAACGTCCGGCACGACGTTCGAGGACACCGGTTTCCCTTAAGGGAAGCACCGTTCGCTTCACTTCCGATCCCTCGCCGACGTAGCGGGTATAGTCGAGCTCCATCGTAAACCAGGCCAGGTCGCCTTTCGTCCAGACCTTGAGTTCAATGATCGGAATCTCAATCTTCTGGGTGTTGATGAATTCCTCACGCATTTCTCGTTCGAATTCCGGCCAGCCGACGTATTTGCGACCACCTACTGAGTAACTGACGATGTCGGCATCGTGCGCCATCAAGCGAGAGAGTGTCGTGAGATCTTTTTCCGCATTAGCACGGACCATTTGACGAATAGCTGTTTCGGGGTCCGAAGGTTCACTGGCCCTCGCAACTGCTGTGAGGCCGATGAGAAGGAACAGACCTCCACAAACGAACGATACTCCACGGGGCATAAAGTGCTCCATGTGTGCGACCAGGTTCAAATGAGCAGGGAAACTACACGGCCTGAAGAGTCTTGTCAACAACGAAGTAGAATCAGGATGAACGAGAAGCGACCACCACCACAGTGACATTGTCCTCACCTCCGCGATCGAGCGCCGCGGTGACCAGGCGGTTGCAGACCTGAGTTGGGTCGAGCTCGCCGGCAGCCAACACGGTTCGGATATCTTCGTCCTCCAACATCTTGGTCAGCCCATCGGAGCAGAGCAGTATCAGATCCTCCGGCAGGAGGGGAAAGGCTGTGATGGTGGGGTTCACGGTCGAGCCTATTCCCAAGGCACGCGTCAACACATGGCGCTCGGGATGAGTTTTCGCCGTCTCTGGGGTGAGAATGCCACGTTCCAGGTATTTTTCGATCAACGAGTGGTCTTTGGTCAGAGAGGTCAGCGTACCCGACCGAAATCGATAGGCACGACTGTCGCCGACATGGGTGACGTACGCGATCGGAGCAGGATCGGTGACGATCGCCAACAGGACGATGGTCGTGCCCATCCCTTTCAATTTGGATTTTGATCGAGCCCGATCGAGGATCGCGTCATGCGTTCGACGGATCAGGTCCGTTAACACATCTGTGGGAGACGCCTGACCGTTACCAAGGAGGGAGCTCGACGCTGCAGCTTCGGCCTGTAGAGTGGTGATGGCCGTATGAGCGGCGATTTCGCCACCGACATGACCACCCATGCCATCCGCGACGGCCCAGATACCTGCCTCATCGATGACAGCGAACGTATCCTGGTTGATGGTGCGCACGAGTCCGATCTCGCTCCGACCGACGCCCTTCCAGGTGCTCATTGAGAATAGGCCGGTCGAAGGGTGGTCGGCAATGAGGACGGCCCGAATCGCGACACCAGATCCTCACAGAATGAGTCGGCAAGCAGCACGAGGTTTTCGGTATCCGCCCGATTATAGCTCATGAGGATCTCGCGAGCGCTCGTATCGCCTCGGCACCACTGGAACCACAGGCGAACCGCATCCGATCCGTCGAGGCCGCTGATGGTCGGGCTGCGGTCGATGCCCATTTCCTGTTCGATGTGTTTCAGCCCTCCACGTAACGCAAGCCGGCGGGCGGCAAAACAGAGGTCAAAGTGCAATGCTGGAAACCAAAGGTCGGGAAACTTTGCACGGAGGTAGGGAACATCGAAGGCTGATCCAAAAAACGTCACCAGGAGGTCGCAGTGATCGAGTTCCGCCTGCAACCGTTCTGTCGTCAGGTTTTCGCCACGCACCAGGCTGATCGTCGTCTCCTCTCGATGAAGTCCGACAACCGTCACTTCTCCCCATTCGGGCGAGGCGCCGGTCGTTTCGATGTCGAGATATCCTACCCGAGAACGGCAGGTGTCGTACAGTCGCCAATGTTCCCGGCGTGGAGGACGGGAGCCGAACGTATGAAAGTGTCTCTTCTCCGTGAGCGACTGCGCCTCTCGAAGCGTTTCATCGTACCAGGTTTTGCAGTGCTCGGAGAGACCGGCTACGGACGACCGAGCCAGAAAGTCTCGCCAATCGATCAAGCCATCTTGCCACCAGCGGCGCTCCGTGGCTGGTCCAACGCCCGGTAGGAAGATGAAGCTGGAGGTCAGCATCTGGGGGATTGTAGCCTTGATTTCGCATAGGAGACAAGCTAGAGTTCGCAACACCGAGAAAAATGCGGTGAAGAAAATGGGTGGACCATCAATCACGTGACTGCCCCGGCGAAGCGAATCCGTATTACCGTGGGCGGCGTTCAGCTGGAGGCAGAACTCAGGAAGACGAAGACAGCCGACGAAGTTTACGCGGCACTCCCGATCACGACGGCAATGAATGCCTGGGGAGAAGAGTTCTACTTCCCGATTCCAGGAGTGCGCGACCATCGGGAAACCGCGACGACCCGAGTGAAGGTCGGTGATGTCGCCTTTTGGGGCGCGGGAAAGGTCCTGGCGATCTTTTTTGGGAGAACCCCCATGAGCATGGGGACTGATCCGGTCCCGGCTGATCGGGTGAATATCATCGGGACCATCGTCGGGGATGCGACCCGATTTCGGCAGGTGATGGGAGCCTCGACGATTCACCTCGAACCGGTGTGAAGGGCGATGCGACTGTCGAAGGAACGTGTGCGGCATATGGCCGAGAATCTTACCGAGCGCCTTCAAGAAGGAGGACACGTCGAACTCATCGGACCGCGTAAGGGATTCGTCGAGGCCTTGGATCAAGCCATCACCCATGAGTTATCCGCTGAGGATCGTCTGAATGCGGAAGTGCGGCAACTGCTGAAGACCTATGAGCATCAGATTGAGCACGGACAGGTAGATTATCAGAAGATGTTCCAGATGGTGAAACAAAAGCTGATCCGTGAACGAGGCATCATTTTGTGAGACGTGACACGTGAAACGTCTTTGCATGAAGCGCCTGCGGACGGCGAGGTGTGGGCAACCCACGACGCGTGTGGCATGTTGACCGAGGACAAGATCAGTCATCTCTCCCATGTGATTCTCACGGCCGTGAAGCAATATGCCGGAGCGAGAATCAAGAGCGACGATGCACGGTTGTTAAAAGAGATCAAACGCGTGCTGGCCGACGAATTGGTCCAGGAACAGGAGATCGATCGAAAAGTGAAAGCCAAACTGGCGTCCTATTCCCGGGGTATTGTCGAAGGCAGTACCGAGTGGGATGTGTTGTATCGGAAGACGTTCGAGGAAGAGACGCGCAAACAGACGAAGGCCTGAGCACTGAGGTTGTGTCGCCATGAAAAAGACCATACAACGGTTGGCAATCTTGGGTGTCGTGGTGATGCTTGTCGGCATGACGGCTTGTTCGCAGAAGCGCAAACCCCTTGTGCCCCTCACCCTCGAAGGGGACGTGAGGCCTCAGGCCATGACGTTGACGGAACAAGGAACACAAGCGTATCAGACGCATCAGTACGAGGAGGCTAAACGGTATTTTGAACAAGCCGTCGCCGCCGCTCCGCAATCCGGGCCGGCTCATTACAACTACGCGTTGGCTTTGAATGCATTGGGCGATTCAGAAGTCGCCCGACAACACTTTTTGCAGGCGGCCGACCTGTCCCCCGGAGATAAGGTCATCTGGGATTCACCGGCGCTCTCACCGTATGGGAACCCTGAGAGCAAGAACCGCAAGTCGCTCCGCCCCCCCATGGCCCCGCGTTCGTCTTTCGGCAGCAGCATGCCTCGGTATTGATGACTTAAAAAGGATGGCCCTATGAGCAAAGAACTGGCAGTCGGAGATCAGGCACCCGAACTCTCAATCCCGGATCAGCATGGAAAGACCGTGACCCTGAAGAGCTTCAAGGGCAAACAGGTTGTGCTGTACTTCTATCCGAAAGACGATACACCGGGATGCACGAAAGAGTCCTGTGACTTTCGCGATGTCGAATCACAGATTCTCCGAGCGGGAGGCACGATCGTCGGCGTGAGCTTGGATGGGAGAGAATCGCACCAGAAGTTCATTAAGAAATTCGGGCTGCCGTTTCCGCTTCTCAGCGATGAAGATGCCGCAGTCTCCAAGGCGTACGGTGTCTACAAAGAGAAGAACATGTACGGTAAAAAGTATTGGGGTATCGAGCGAAGCACGTTCGTCATTGATCCCGAGGGCAAGCTCAAGGCGATCTTTCGAAAAGTCAAAGTCGATGGTCACGCGGACGAAGTGCTTAAAGCGCTGAAATCCTAAAGTCTCCTCAAGGAGTTCGTGGCGCGTCCTTCTTTGTTCAGTAAGGCGATGCGGCCGATGATGAGCCAAACCCGCAGCGCCTGGTTCTGTCTCTTCCTGCTCATTCTCATTGTTGTCTCACCCGGCCTGCTGGTTGCTGCGGAGAAAAGTTCCGCCACGATACTCGTCAAAGACGCCCTGACGGCACCTGGCCAGTCCGCCACCATAGAGGCCAAACTCGTCTCGAGACGTCTCATGCTCATTGCCGCACTTGGGGGAGAACCACTTGAACTCGTGGTGGATGGAAAGGTTGTCGCTACCGCTTTGACCGGCGGAGATGGCAGGGCGTTCTTCACCTATACTCCAACGGCCCAGGGACTCATACCCGTCCAAGTTCGCGTTGGCAACAGTCCACGAGTCGACCAGGCAGAAGGCCAGGCACATCTCACGGTGTGGGAGAAGCGGCAGCCTATCCTTGTGATCGAGCTGTCGTCATTGATCGAGGAACCAATACCGAGTCGAGTCCCGCCCATTGGAATCGCGCTTGAATCGGAACGGAAGCCGATAGCTGAGGCGGCAGAGGAACTTGGGAAGCTCACGCAGTTTTACTACCGTGTCATGTATGTAGTGTCTTCGCCATCAGGAGTGGATGCGTTTCAGAGGAGCGCGGAAGCAAGGGAATGGTTGAAGAGACACAAGTTTCCCACGGGCTATGTGATACCACTTCCACCTGATACCAAGGCTTTAGGGACAAAGATCGATGAGCTCCATGCCGCTGGATGGAGGACGGTCAAGATCGGCATTGGCCGATCCAAGGCATTTGCTGAAGCGTTCCTGCACCGCCGCCTGGACGCCATCATCGTGCCAGAACCAACGAAGGGTGATGTGCCCCGTAAGGCCAAGGTGGCAAAGGATTGGAGGGACGTAAGGAAGAAATTGTAGCGTGTACTTCACTTTTCTTGGTCCAAACATATATCTTTCTTGTATTCATGAACCTTTATCGATTGTGCGGGATTGACAGTGTTTCGATCGCGGCGATAACTGCTGCCGAATCCGGCGCTCTGACTCCCCATTCCTTCCAGAAGTTGCGTGTCTGGCTCAAAGGTTCAATAGCAGGGAATTTTAGTTTTATTCTGGCTGCGAGGAGAATGGCATCGCCCAGTAATAAAGCTTCGCCCGTATCGAGCGACGGCACACCATCAAGTACACCTGCGACCAAAACTGTACCAGGAATCAAGTCTTAGTAGCCGAAACGGGCGTTGGTTCATCAAGGGAGATGATACTGGGGCACGCGCTCACGCACGATTTTACCGAGCTCGTCAGGCACGACTAGAACCTATCTCAAAATAGTTGACGGCCTGACTTCCCACCCGTCTAAGTCC
>JBBIKN010000034.1:0-26686 GCA_037445435.1 Nitrospira sp.
GCACCAGCCCAGAAACAGATTGCCGAGTGAAACCGTGAATAAATCAGACCTTCCTAAAGTCGTGGAGGCAATGAGTGTGGCACAGGACACAAGACACGAAGGAAAGCAGATTGAGAGACTAATTATCGCATCAAGAGAACAACGAGTGCGATGAAGCTCCACAATGTGACGGACAAGCGCAGCCCATTGACTATGCCTGTAGCTGGCCTCAACGCATCATCGTCCAGTTGCTCCTGCCGTTCATCTCGCACCACCTGCAGCCACTCCTCATCAGCTTTGATCCCAGGGATGAGCAGTGCTTCCAAGGTCACTTGTGCCTGGCCTAGATTGGCGACCGCTTGTGGATGCGATCCTTTGTCCGAAGCCTGTGAAAGCGCCATGATTGTTCCTCTTTGATGCAGGTTATGAAGCGGCCTTCCCAATCTATAGAGCAACAACGATACCGTGGATCATTGGTCTCTCCTAATGAAACCGCCTTTCCATACATAATAGGCACACAAATGGGAGGGGGTCGTAGAAGTCATTGTCGAATATCGCTTTCTTTTTAGGCACTCCCACATTCCGGCAAGTGAAGACGGTGCTCCACTACTCAGTCGCCCTTCCACGGCCCCAGGAGCATCTTTCGGCATGTTTCGGACACTTTTGCGCACTGACGGATCAAACTACCTACGCGAATTGACGTCATAAGAAGCAGAAAAGGCTACTTCGGAAAGCAGAAAACTTCGTCCATCACCCTACGACCTGTCATGTAAGTGCTAGCACTTCATCTGACAGTTACGTAGAGTCCTCCCCTTTATGAAAGGAGCGGACGATGACAACGGAGCAGAAGATCATCAAGACGCAGGTGGGACCGTTGGAATTGGCGAAGCAACGGCAGAACGGTTCCCAGACCTGTCAGATCATGGGCGATAGCCGAGACAACTTCTACCGGTTCAAGGAGCGCTATGAGACGGGGGGGCGAGGCTGCGCTCCAAGAGATCTCACGTCAGAAACCGCTGCTGAAGAATCGGGTCGCTCTTGAGGTGGAAGCTGCCATCATGCAGCTGGCGATCGCTCAGCCCGCGTGGGGCCAAGTGCGCGTCGCCAACGAACTGCACAGGCAGGCCCTGCCCATCTCATCAGCCGGTGTCCGATGCATCTGGCTCCGGCATGATCTCGAAACGACGCGGAAACGGCTGAAGGCATTGGACGCGAAGGTGGCCCAAGAAGGCGTGGTTGTGACCGAGGCCCAGGTGGTGGCCTTGGAAAAAGCGAAGGTCGACAAAGCGGCCCGTGGCGAATTCTAGAGCGACTGTCCCGGCTACTGTGGCGCCCCAAGATACCTTCTCTGTCGGACCCTCAAGGGCGTGGGCCGGATCTCTCAACAGCCCTTCATCGACACGTACAGCAAAGTGGGCTTTGCGAAGCTGTACGATCGGACGACGCCCCTCACTGCCGCCGAGCTGTTGAACGACCGCGTGGTGCCGTTCTTTGAGCGGCATGACATCCCCCTGAACCGAATCCGGACCGACCGCGGGACTGAGTCCTGCGGGGAACCCGAGCAGCATGAGGATGAATTGTATCTGGCGGTCGAGAACCTTGATCACACACGGCCCAAGACCCGACATCCGCAGACCAACGGGATCTGTGCGCGGTTCCACACAACCATGCTCAATGAGTTCTATTGGGCGGCCTTCCGGAAGAAGATCTATCGGACGCTCGAGGACTTACAGGTTGATCTCGATGCCTGGCTGGACGAGGAGCACCAGCAGCGGGCTCATCAGGGACTCCGGTGCTACGGCAAAACCCCGATGCAGACGTTCGTGGACCGCGTGCCGCTGGCCAAACAGAAGATGCTAGCGGCTTCACCCGGTGAGGACACGCTGACTGTCAGATGGAGTCTTGACTTATGCACCTGTCACACCTCACAGCAACCCGACACCCTAGGCTCTTCATCATAAGTACATCAAAGAGCGAACTACCATAATTCATTATCCTCTCATCCAGCACGCTGATTTTACGTAATTGTTCCGGTTCATTCTTTGTGTAAGTTATAATTCAACAATTCAGTTAGCTGTTCGTGGGAGAAAAAAGCTGTGTTGCGTTTTCCTCAAAGAGTCACTTTTATTTTGTGCATGATCATCTGCAGTCTCCTACTCGTCGGATTTTTGTCACAGATGTTGAAGTTCTATATCTTCGATGGACATGAAGGCCCATGGTGGGTCGAACGGCTAATAAGGCTGGTGGATCTAGACCGAGAGAACAATCTCCCTACCTGGTATTCTTCCACTGCTCTCTTCGCAAGTTCTGTTTTAGCTGGACTCATCGGTTGGGCCAAGCAGCATGAAGGTGAATCATACGCTAAGCACTGGCTGGCATTGGCGGGAATTTTTCTTCTTCTCTCGGCGGATGAGGCGGCCAGCATACATGAAAAGACTTCTATGATCGCTGAAAAGCTGCTCGAACGGGCGGGCCTCATGTCTGACTATTTTTATTACGGATGGGTAGTATTTGGCATCGGAGCGGTGGTGATCGTTGGTAGCGTATATCTCAAATTTCTTATCGATTTACCCAAGGAGACCAGGCTATGGTTTCTCTTCGCCGGATTCCTGTTTGCTGGAGGCGCCATTGGGCCTGAACTGCTTGAAGGTAAAATTTTCGCCGTTGAAAACAAAGTAAATGTGACTTTTGCTCTCCTGGTTATCGTTGAAGAGGGAATGGAAATGTTCGGTGTCATGGTGTTCATCTATGCCGCACTATCCTTCATGAGCCACGAGAACATGCGAAGGAACCTGTTGCGACTTCATCACGATGCTGTAGAATGGCTCGCACCTGATCATCCGTTTTCCTTGCCTTCCCCACCACCGTTCGACCATCGAGGGAACACGTCGAATCATAGTGTTCCACGCTCAGAAACAGCAGCTTCGCAACATGAAAAAATGTGAATAGAGTTCGACGTCCTACCAATGGCCACGTCTGGTAGGCTGCTGCAGGAACTATCGAGAGGATCGTTTCCGGGAATTGTCAGGCTACAACGACATAGGTTAACTCTTAGGCTGGCTGGAGATCGCCGAGTCTAACGGACACCAATTTGGACACTCCGGGCTCTTCCATGGTCACACCGAAGAGGGAATCGGCGATGCTCATCGTTCGCTTATTATGCGTGATGACGAGGAACTGCGCGTTCTGAGCCAGCTCCCTTAAAACTCCCGTGAACCGGCCGATGTTTTCCTCGTCCAGCGGGGCGTCAATTTCGTCCAACAGACAGAACGGCGTCGGTCTGATCAGAAAGCTCGCAAACAACAGCGCCATCGCCGTGAGGGTTTTTTCGCCGCCCGACAGCATGGTGATATTCTTCAGCCGTTTACCGGGCGGCTGCGCCACTATTTCAATACCCGGGTCCTGATTACCGACCGGTTCACTGTTCTCCGGAGGCGGTTCATCGACCAACTGCAGCTCGGCCCGCCCACCAGGGAAGAATTGGCCGAAGACCTCGGTGAACTTCAGCTGCAATTCTTCGTACGTGGCCGCGAACATCTCCTTTGTCGTTCGGTTAATCCGCTGAATAATTTCCTTGAGCGAAGCGATCGAGTTTGACAGATCCTGTTCCTGCGCAGACAAGAATTTGTGACGGTCCTCCAACTCCTGATGTTCGCTGATCGCGGCTAAGTTGATCGGTCCCATACGATCTAGCCGATCACGGAGCTTCTGCAACTGCTCTTTCAACTCGGCATCCGAGGGCTGAGCGGTTTCCTGCATGGCCTCGCCGCCACTCTCATTCATCGGTTCGCTCGATATCGCAAGAGCATCAACCAGTGTGAGGGGATTAAGCTGGTAAGTTCCCGACAATGTGCCTTCGACCGTCCCCAATTGCGTACGAATTTCGGCTCGGCGAACCTCCACCGTCATGCGCGCATCTCGAATGACCGAAATCTCTCGACGCAACCCTTCCAGGCCGGATTCAAGCGTTTGACTCGTCGCCATCTGTTGTGCCTGTTGCTCTTGAGCCGCAGTCAATCCCTCCTTTACCCGCCCTGCTGTCACCCCAAGTTCTTGGCAGATGGCTTCTTGACGGGCTTGTTCGGTCCGACTCTGCTCGATGAGCCCCTTCAGACTGCTCAGGTGATCACCCAATGCACGACGGCGATCTTCCGTTTCCCGGATCTGTTGTGTCACCCGGGCCTGGTTCAGTCGCTCATGTTCCCGCTTGGCTCGCAACCCTTCCACAGTCAGCTTCGCTTCCGTCACACGTTCCTGGTGTGCCCTCATATGTTTATCGAGCAGCGTCAATCGTTCGTGCACTCTTTCCAACATCGTTTCTTGTTCATTTTTTTTAGCATGCCACTGACCCAATTGGGTTTGGACCGACTGCGACTCTTGTTCCAACCGCTGTCCTTCGTTGATACCTTCCTGAATTTCCGTCTCCATCCCAGCAAGTCGATGATCAAGATCGTTCAGCACATGCTGAAGTTTTTCCTCATCCTTGCGCAATGAGAGATTCTGCATTTCGGCGTCACGAAGCCCATCTCCGAGTTGGCGGTCCCGCTGGGTCAGCAACTGGATCTGGGCAAACACCATATCTCGCTGTTGCTTGCTCTGATCGAGCTCTGTCACAAGCGAGTGGCGCTTGGCCTCAAGATTGATCACCTCACGTCGACGCTCCAGTAAACCCGGCGCTCCTTGAACCTGACCGCCCGTCACGATGCCAGACGCATCCACCACTTCACCATCCAGGGTCACCAGGATAGGACCGTTCGGAGCACCCCATGCATGTTGCTCCCACAACTGCATCGCCTCGTCCAATGATCGAACAATGACGACGCGATCGAACAACGCATCGCGAGCCGCCGTCCGTGGCGCATCGGTTTGCAACAGGTCCACGGCAAGCCCCACGACACCCGGTTGTGTTGCGATCGACGGCCACCAATCGTGAGGTCGTCCGCCTTCCCATCGCGGGTACTGCGGAATAAAACTGCCTCGCCCGAGCGCCTCCTCTTGGAGAAAACGAATCAACCGCGGCCCGACGGACGGTTCATCTACAAACCATCCGCGAACACGCTCTCCCAACACGACCTCGACCGCACGCTCCATCCCCGACGGGATGACCAGCCATTCGGCCACCGCTTCCCGCACTCCGTCACAAGACTTCAAGGCGGGACTTTGCTGAGTTCCCTGTCGACCGTAACCCATCTCCTCACGGACCACACTCTTTAACGCCTCAAGACGAGAATCCACTCCGGCCAGCTCCTCCGAGCGTCGTAAGATCATCTGATCCAGCGACTGGAGGGTGCCCGTGGCTTGAGCGGCTTCCTCCTGCACGGTTCGTTGTTCCATCCGTAGTTGCGTCACAAGACGATCGGCCTCTCCATATTCGTTGCGCAATGCCTCGTGACGACCGATGGCCGCTTCGCGTTGACTCCGTAATTCGTCTCGTTCCGACGACAAGCGAGTTCCACGGCCCGCGAGCTCTTCCATTCGCTTGGCCAGTTGCGCGATACCTTGTTCGGTATTTGCGACCAGAACAGCCAGTTGCAGGACCTCTTTGCGCCCTCGCTCCTCCTCCTCAACAGCCTCAGCCCGTTGGTGGAGCAAGCGTGTCATCTCCAGATTGAGTTCCTCGAGAGCCCGATCCCGAATCGCCATTTCTTCCTCGAACGACGTGAGCAACGACTCATTGGCGTGAAGCGCAGTAGCCAGATGCTCCTGTGAGCGGACCAGTTCTTCCAGCTCTGCCGATTCCTGTACCTGTTGTTGGCTGAATAACAACCCTCGGTTCCGTTCGACCTCCGCCGCCGTCAGCGCATGGGCCTGTTGCTGTTCGACACCCGCCAGTTCCTCTCGAAACTTCCCGATGGAATCGGCGGTCGCAATCGCATCAAGGCGCGCCTGTTCGAGTTCCATCGTGAGTCGAGCCTGTTCAGCGACCTTCTCAGATTCTTGTTGATCCAGATTCAGCACCTCGATCTCCGCCTTTTGCAAGGCCTGCCGCAATACTCTGAATTCACGCGTCAACAAGGTCACTTCGATGTCACGAGCCTCACCCTGCAACGCCTGAAAGGTGCGTGCCTGACGCGCTTGGCGTTCCAAAGAATTCAGCTGCTTCTTGACCTCTGCCACGATGTCTCGAACACGCAGCAGATTCTGCTGCGTTGCTTCTAGTTTTCGCAACGCCTCGGCCTTTTGCTTCTTGTAGCGGACGATGCCCGCAGTCTCCTCGATGAGCTCACGCCGGTCTTGCGGCGACGCGTTCAAAATCTGATCGATCTGACCCTGGGCAATGACGGTGTGTCCCTTGCTCCCCGCCCGTGTGTCGAGTAACAAACTACGGATGTCCTTCAATCTGCACTGAATCTTATTAATGAGATATTCGCTCTCGCCGTTACGGTACAAACGGCGGGTAATCATTATCTCTTGCGCCTCAGTCAGCTCGTTCGGAAGCCCCGAGCTACCATCCAGTTTCATCACCGTTGGATCAAGCCCACCGATCACCAACGATACCTCCGCCATGCCCAAAGGCTTTCGGAGTTCGGTGCCGTTAAAAATGACGTCTTCCATCTTCTCGCTTCTGAGCGTTTTAGTGCTTTGTTCGCCCAATACCCACAGAATGGCGTCTACGACGTTGCTCTTTCCGCTCCCATTCGGTCCGACGATCGCGGTAACCCCCTCGGGAAACTCGATCTTGGCTTCAGCGAACGACTTAAAACCCAACATGTTCAACGATTTCAAATGCATCGGCTCACCTTCTTACCTACACATACAGAGTGACCTCGAACAAATACGAAACGACAGCCCTTGTACCATAGGGATTCCCATAAATCAAAAACAAAACACTTTGAATGGTGGAATAGCTGATATGGCCCTACAATATATAGGGTCATTTGGGAACACGTGTGGATGGCAACGTTAACTAGCCGGCAATGCTGGCGACCGGCTTCTTTGAGGATTCTATCTGGACGAGTTCCTTCGGCAGGAGGAACTCCACGTCTTCCTCGATCACCGTGAGTTCTTCAACGTCGGACGGTTCCGATGCTCTTAAAAACGCGACTACTTCCGTGACCAGGATTTCTGGGGCTGACGCACCCGCAGCAATCCCCACTGCCTTAGCCCCTTGCAGCCATGCCGAATCGATGTCGGCGGCCGAATCGATGAGATAAGACGGAATGCCACACTGCTCTCCCAGTTCGCGGAGACGATTGGAATTGGAGCTGTTCGGCGACCCGATGACGAGAATGACGTCCACCAAGCGAGACAATTCCTTGACGGCATTCTGCCGATTCTGCGTCGCATAACAGATATCTTCCTGGTGCGGGCCTTTGATATTCGGAAATCGCTGATGCAATGCGCCAACGATGTCTCGGCATTCATCCACACTCAACGTCGTTTGCGTGACGTACGACAGATTGACCGTGTTGTCCACTTGCAGCTTTTCCACATCTTCCACTGAAGACACCAAGTGGAACTTGTCGGGGATCTGCCCCAGCGTCCCGATTACTTCCGGATGACCTGCATGACCGATGAGAATCAACTCATACCCTTGCGTGTAATCACGGTTGACCTCGTTGTGCACCTTGATCACCAGCGGACAAGTCGCGTCGATCACATGGAGACGGCGCTGATTCGCCTCTTCCCAGACTGACTTTGCCACACCGTGCGCACTGAAGATCACCACCGACCCTTCCGGCACTTCATTTAATTCCTCCACAAAGACTGCGCCCTTTTGCCGGAGCGAATTCACAACATGACGGCTATGGACGATCTCGTGACGAACATAAATCGGAGCCCCGTACTTCTTGAGCGACAGATCCACGATATCGATCGCTCGATCGACACCGGCGCAAAACCCACGGGGATTGGCAAGGTATATCTTCATGGTCGTCGTCGCTCCTTCGCTCAATGCTCTAGGAAGGCTATCTTGTGCATTGACTGTTCACGATACGTCAGATCAATAGGTTCAGTCAACCGAATTGCCTGCACCCTCGCACCCAACGACTTGATCCCATATTGGGATCATGCTAGAGTGCCCCCGTGCGTATCATTGCCAAGCGGGCCCTTCGCGATTTCTGGAAACGACACCCTCAAGCGAAGGACCCCATGGAAGCCTGGCATCAAGAAGTCACACGAGCCGATTGGGCCTCCCCGTCGGCAATTAAACTTCAATTCCGGACTGCCAGTGTGCTGCAGGGCAACCGAGTGGTCTTTAACATCGCGGGCAACCACTACCGTGTAGTGGCCAAGATCAATTTCCCTTACCGGATCGTATACATACGCTTTGTTGGAACACATAAAGAATATGACTCGGTCGATGTCACTACAATATGAAGCTCGGAGGGGGCTATGACCATTACGCCGATTAGATCAAAGCGGGACTATGAACGAGCGCTACGTCGCATTGAAGAACTGATGGATGCCAAGCCAAAGACCAAAGCGGGCGATGAGTTGGACGTGCTCACGACGCTCGTCGAAGCCTATGAAGCCAAGCATTATGCCGTGTGCCCACCGGACCCCATTGAAGCCATCAAATTTAGGATGGACCAACTCGACATGACTCGCAAAGACCTGGAAACGATGCTTGGTGGGCGCGGGAGGGTTTCTGAAATCTTGACGAGGAAACGAGGCCTGTCGTTAGAAATGATCCGCCGACTTCACAGAACACTCCGCATCCCATTGGAGAGCCTCATCGGCACCGCCGCCTAGCCTCCAACGACTTACAGCATTCGCAATATGCTTCGAGTCATTCAATGTTGGAAATGACTCCCGACTCGTTTTTCTCTTTGTCCTACCCCAAAATCACAAGAACAGGAGCGTGATGTGCTTGACATGTTGAGAGCAAAAGATCACGCAAGACCCTTATTTGCGTAGCCTTTAATTCATCCACCTGCATGGGAAAAATTCTTCTTGACAAGTAACCTACCTACTAGTAGGATGTGCGCCATGCCAACGACAGATACTAAAACAGCCATCATGGATGCGGCGCAGGAGTTGATGCAGCGCGGCGGTGCCAACGCGATGAGTTACCAGCACATCAGTGACGCAATCGGCATACGGAAAGCCAGCATTCACCATCACTTTCCAACGAAGGAGCATTTGATCGAAGCCGTGATTCAGCGTTACGCGACCTATTTCCTGGGAATCGTCGACGGCATCGTCGAGTCGAAGCTGGATCCGGTGGATAAACTCCGCAAGTATGCCGGGCTGTTCGAGGCAACTCTCTGTGAAGGCAAACAGGACAAGGCGTGCCTCTGCGGTATGCTGGGCGCGGAACTGGCTACACTGGGCAGCTCCGCGGCGGCAGGGATTCGGCACTTCTATCGAGACAATGAAGCACGACTTGCAAGAATTCTTGAGGAAGGCCGTGAGAAGGGAGCCTTTCACTTCAAGGGGGACACGAAATTGGTGGCGGCGATGATCTTTTCTCTGCTGGAAGGCGGCGCGCTGGTTGTTCGGGCGGAAGGCGGGCACAAGCGATTGCATACGATGGTGGAACAGACCATCAAATTGCTGCAACGGTGACGGGTGTTTTTTTGCCATCAAGACCTACCTACTAGTAGGTCTAGTATTCACAATCTAACTATTTATGGAGGATGCCATGCGGACGATCGGAATTTTGGGAACGGGGCGTATGGGAGTGCGGCTGGCAGAGGCGTTTGCAAAAGCCGGCGTGGGCGTCACGTTGGGTTCGCGCGATCCGCGGCGGGCAAAACGGATTGCCGAGGGGCTGAACATCTTCGGCATTACATCGGGAAGCTACGAGGAGGCAGCGCAAGCAGAATTTGTCCTGCCCGCCATGTTTCTCAGGGATGGAATGGTGACGACGCTGCAACCCTATCGGCAGGCCTTGGCCGGCAAAGTCTTCATCGATATTACGAATCCATTCAACGACGACTATTCGGATTTCATCCTGCCTTGGGATACCAGCGGGGCAGAGGAGCTCCAACGGCGTTTTCCTGAAACCCGGATCGTGGGGGCATTCAAGAACGTGTGGTGGGAAGTCTTCGATGCGCCACAATTCGACGGCACGGTGAGCGACGTGTTTGTTGTCAGCGATGACCAGGCCGCCAAGCAGGCATTTCTCAGCATCGTCGAATCAATGCCATTCCGTTTCATCGACGCCGGCAAGTTGGCCAACGCGCGCGTCGTCGAACGGATGACACTCTTGAGCGGTGAGCTGGGCCAACGCTATGGCTATTTCCCGCGCATGAACTATCGCTTGGTGGGTGAACCCTGGACACCCGGCCGTGCCGACCGCTATGCCCATCTGATCGAGGCCACGCCGAAGGAGGAATCACGGTGACGCCGGAAGCGTGCGTCCAAGCCCTGCGGCTCATCTTACCCGATCCGCCTGTGCCGCTCGGTGCCTACGTGCCGGCGGTGGAGGCGGGCCGGCTGCTCTTTGTCAGCGGGATGCTACCAGTTCGAGCGGGGCGCCCTGCCTGGAGCGGACGTCTCGGCGAGAGACTATCGGTCGCAGAAGGCCGTAACGCCGCAAGATTGGCGGCGCTGAACGGCCTGGCCGTTGCTCAAACCGTGCTTGGTTCTCTGAACTGTATTAAACGGTTGCTGCGACTGACGGTCTACATCGCCGCCGCACCAGAATTCAGCGAGCATGCTGCGGTCGCTGACGGCGCTTCGGAAGTCCTCGCAGCAGTGTTCTCGGACGGCGGAGGCCATGCACGGTTGGCCGTGGGTGTATCGTCGCTACCTGCCCAGATGCCGGTTGAGTTGGAACTACTTTTCCAATTGCAGGAAGCGGAGTGAATTAGAGGAGGACGATGTGAAGACCAGTACCCATCGTGGATTTCGGACCATGTTTGTTGAGGGGCGCCTCACGCTTGGCATCTTTGCCCCCATCGAAGCCTATCAAGGCAGCATACCCACAATGCGCGACCACCTAGCGCGCATCCGGCGGGCTGAACGGTTGGGCTTCGCCGCGCTCTGGGCGCGCGACGTGCCGCTGCACGATCCGTCGTTCGGCGATGTCGGACAAATCTACGACCCCTGGGTCTATCTCGGATATGTCGCGAGGCACACCCGGTGTATCGCGCTCGCCACGGGTAGCATCGTCTTGCCGTTACGGCATCCGCTGCACGTCGCCAAAGCAGCGGCTTCGGTCGATCAGTTGTCGGGCGGCCGCCTCGTACTCGGCGTGGCATCCGGCGACCGGGCCGTGGAGTTTCCAGCGTTCGGCCTTTCGGCGGAAGCGCGCGGAGAACGATTTCGCGACTCGTTTGAGCTGTTACGTCGAGTGTGGGAAGAGTCGTTTCCCGACATCAACAGTCCCTTCGGCTTACTCCACCAAGTGGACCTGCTACCCAAGCCGGCTGCGGGCATCTTGCCGCTACTCGTGACAGGTAGTAGCCGCCAGCCGATGGAGTGGATCGCGGCGCACAGCGATGGTTGGGTGACCTACCCGCGTCCACTTGCCGTGCAGTCTGGCGTAATCGCGATGTGGAAACGCCTAGTGGAGGATCATACGCCCGGCCAGTTCAAGCCCTTCGTGCAATCTCTGTACATCGACCTGCTCGAGGAACCACATGCTGCGCCTATGCCGATCCATCTCGGTTTTCGCTTAGGCCGGATCCCCCTGTTGGATCTCCTGAAGAATCTGGAAGCCAAAGGGGCAAATCATGTCATCTTTAATCTGAAGTACGGCACCCGACCAGCCGACGAGGTGGTGGAGGAATTAGGAGCCGAAATATTGCCGTGGTTTCCCAAACAGGAAACGGAGGCTGCCACGACTATGGCGACAAGCCTCGGCAGACCTACTCGCTCTTACGTATAGCACTATGGAGTACTTGGCATCGTTACCATGCAGAGATGGCCGAGGTCGGATCTTGCCCAGTGTATCAGCACCGCGTGAATTTTTGAGTTTGACGCGCACAATATTGCCTCGAAGGAGGTTATCACGGTATCGAACTACACTCGTGCGAGCCGCTCATGCTCGATGGTATAGTGACTCGCGCATTGCGCGGCGGACCGGGAGCGCGTGAGGCCTCTCATCACAATCACAACGAGGAAATAGCTGCCCTATGAACACTCCTCCGAATCCCTCTTCCATTTTGCAGACCGCCTTCGGTTTTTGGGGATCCAAGGTGCTGCTCACGGCGGTCGAACTCGGCCTGTTCACCACACTCGGCGGGCGTCGTCTTACCGGGGTCGAATTGGCCACAGCATTGCAGCTCCACCCACGGGCGAATCCTGACTTCTTCGATGCGCTCGTTGCCATGAAATTTCTCGATCGCGAGGGTGACGGTCCGGACGCGAAGTATGTGAATACGCCTGAAGGCGCCATGTTCCTCGATGCCGCAAGTCCGCGGTACATCGGCGGCATTCTGGTCATGTTGAACGCGCGGCTGTTCAAGTTTTGGAACGATCTGCCCGAAGCGTTGCGGACAGGCCGGCCGCAAAACGAGATCAAGCACGGGCAGAAGGGGATGTTCGAGGAACTCTATTCGGACCTGCCCAGGCTGGAACAATTCATGGGCGCGATGACCGGCATTTCCCGCATCAACTTCGAGGCGTTTGCTGAGAAGTTCGACTTCTCGAAATTTCGGACTCTCTGCGACGTGGGCGGCGCAACCGGCCTGCTCAGCATTGAAGTCGCCAAGCGGCACCCGCATCTCACCTGCACCAGCTTCGATCTGCCGGCGGTCGAGCCGATCGCGAAGAAGCATATCGCCGCCGCCGGCCTGGAACACCGCGTGCGCACGGCCACCGGCGATTTCTTCAAGGACCGGCTGCCGAAGGCCGACCTCATCACGATGGGTATGATTCTGCATGATTGGAATTTGGAGAAGAAAATGCATCTGATCCGGTCGGCATACGAGGCGTTGCCACCGGGCGGCGCGCTGGTGGCCATCGAAGCGCTCATCGACGACGCCCGGCGGGAGAACGTGCACGGATTGCTGATGTCACTCAACATGCTCATCGAATTCGGCGATGCGTTTGATTACTCCGGCGCGGATTTCCGCCGGTGGTGTGGCGAGGTCGGCTTCACACGATTCGAGATCATTCACCTGGTTGGGCCGTCGAGCGCGGCAGTGGCCTACAAATAGATCGGTCATCTCCAGCCTCCTGATGCTCCACCCTCCGGTTACTTGACTCTCTCTCCCCTCCCCCGTACGCTCATTCCATGGGAGGCTCCAGCCAGAAGAAAATTCTCATCGTTGAAGATGAGCAGGATATTCTGCAGCTCGTCAAGCACTACTTGGAGAAAGAAGGTTTCCGACCTATCACCGCGATGAACGGCTGCGAAGCGTTGAAGAAAGCCAAAGAGGAAAAACCCGATCTGGTCGTTCTCGATCTCATGTTGCCTGAACTGGATGGGCTTGAAGTCTGCAAACGCCTCCGTTCCGTTCCCGAGACCGCAATGCTCCCGATCCTGATGCTCACGGCGAAAGCAGAAGAATCGGACACGATCGTCGGTCTTGAGTTGGGCGCCGACGATTATGTGACCAAACCGTTCAGCCCTAAAGCGCTGGTCGCCCGTGTCAAAGCCCTGCTGCGTCGAGTCGAACGAATGTCGGACGTCGGGCCCGATATATACCGCTACGGTACGCTCACGATGAATTTGGCCCGGCATGAAGTACGCCTCGAAACCCAAGAGGTGCCCTTAACGGCGAAGGAATTCGGCTTACTAGAACACTTCCTTCGACATAGCGGTCGCGTGTTGACCCGTGAGGCGCTGCTCAATGCTGTGTGGGGCTATGATTACTATGGAACGACCAGAACGGTCGACGTGCATGTCCGCCGGCTGAAACAAAAACTGCCGCTCCTCGAAGAGGCCATCGTGTCCGTTAAATCATTGGGATATAAGCTGAAGGACTTCAGCGTGTCAGAATGACGTGGTCGATTCAATGGAAAGTGACGCTCGGGACGCTCGTAGCGGTCGCCTGTGGATTGCTGATCGCCGGCGTCATGACGGTTCAATTCCTCGAGCAGCGATACCTCGCGCAATTCGGTGATGCGCTGGAGGCAAAAACCAAGCTTGTCGAACACGGCTTTCAACCGCTATTTTATTCACCTGCATCACATCCGTCCACTATCTCCCTGCAAGAGACGGCGCGCGACCTCGGCAACCGAGCTGCTGCCCGTGTGACCCTGGTCGCCGCAGATGGAACCGTGCTTGCAGATAGCGCCGTACGAGATGCCGACTTGTCCGCTGTTGAGAATCACCAGTCTCGGCCCGAAATTCAACAGGCTCTTTCTACTGGACATGGACAGGACATTCGCCCTAGTCACACGACCGGCGAGCGAACGATGTACCATGCCATCCTCATGGGACCATCGCAGGCGGCATCGCCGCTTGTCGTGCGAGTGGGCCTGCCGATGGTTGTGCTGGACCGGGAACTCTCGGAGCTACAGCAACGGCTCTTTCTCGCGCTCGGAGTCGCCTTCCTCGTCGTCCTCACGCTGAGCGTCTGGCTGGCTCACAGCATTACCAAGCCCATTTTGGACATCGCGTCGGCCGCCCGCCAATTGAGTACCGGCAAACGGGTGTTTCACGTCAGAACGACCGCCCAAGATGAAGTCGGCCTTCTGGCCTCGACGCTCAATCACATGGCGGATCAGCTTCACGCCAAGATCAATGAGCTTTCGGAAGACCGCGCCCAACTGCTTGCCGTGCTGACGTCGATGGTCGAAGGCGTGATGGTGTTGGACTCCCGCGGACTCGTGTTGCAGATTAACCCGGCGCTGGAACGCATGTTCGGCGTCTCCCGCCTCGAGGCTCGGGGGCGACCGTGCGCCGAACTCTTTCGTCATCAACAGCTCAACGACCTGGTGGCGGTCATTCTCCAATCGCACACCTACCTTCAGGATGAAATCGTGCTGCCGCTGAGCGGGCGCTGCCTCCAAATCGAAGCCTCTCCGGCAGGAGGGGAACGGGAAAATGAAGCCAGCGTGGTATTGGTGTTCCACGATATTACCGAGTTGCGGCGCCTGGAAAAGATACGGAAAGACTTCGTGGCGAATGTTTCTCATGAACTTCGAACTCCACTCACTTCGATCAAGGGCTACGTTGAAGCCCTGCTCGATGGCGCCAAGGAGGATCCCGCCGCCTCTACGAAATTCCTGGAAATCATCCTCAAGCAAAGCGATCGGCTGAACCTGATCATCGAAGATTTGCTCGAGCTGTCGAAAATCGAATCAGGCGGTGTGTCGTTAAAGGAAGAACCGCTGGAACTGCGTTCCGTCATCGATCGGACCTTGTCGATGATCAAACCCATCGCCGAAAAAAATCGTCACCGGCTCGTCACAGCGGTCGACCCATCGCTCCCTCCGGTGACTGGTGATGAAGGCCGACTCGTGCAAGTCTTGACCAATCTGCTTGATAACGCCATCAAATATACCCCCGCAGGCGGGACCATTACGGTCGGCGCCAAACTTGCTCCACCAGTCGGGAATGCCGAACCACCAGCGAGAGCGATCGAGCTCAGCGTCACTGATACCGGGATCGGTATCCCGGAAGAGGACCGGCCTCGTGTCTTCGAACGGTTTTACCGAGTCGACAAAGCACGGTCACGAGAGTTAGGAGGGACGGGACTCGGATTAGCGATCGTGAAGCACATCCTAGAAGGACATGGAGGACAGGTGTGGGTCGAAGCGAATCATCCCCACGGGAGTCGATTCGTGGTCCGACTTCCACCCGCTCCTACAGCTCGCAGTTTTCATCATGCGAATGACGCAAGTAAGGCATAAACGCCCGCTCCCAACAAGGCGGCCCCGGGTAAGGTAAACACCCAAGCCGAGAAGATTTTGCTCGTCACCCCCCATCGAACTGCAGACAGACGCTTGGTCGAGCCAACGCCTAAGATCGAGGAGGTGATGGTGTGAGTCGTGCTGACCGGCAGGCCGAAGTGCGCGGTGAACAGCAACACCAAAGCCGCTGCGGTCTCAGCGGCAAAACCGTGAACCGGCTGGAGCTTCACCATCTTGATTCCGAGAGTCCGGATAATCCGCCAACCACCGACCGTGGTTCCAAGCCCCATCGCCAGCGCGCAGGCCACGATCACCCAAGTCGGCACTTCCGTTGACGTCAACTGACCGGATGCCACGAGGGCCAGCGTGATGACGCCCATCACTTTCTGAGCATCGTTCGCCCCATGGCTGAAGGCCATGAAGCTGGCCGAAACGATTTGGAGCCGACTGAATACCTTCGTCGCCACACCGCGATGAACTCGAAAAAACACCCAGCTGACCAGGACCATGAGAAGAAATCCTATCCCGAACCCTAAGAGGGGGGAGAGAATCATGGCCTCGAGAATCTTGCGCAGGCCGTTGAACTGAACCACCGCCCAGCCGCCGTGCGCCACCGCCGAGCCGACGAGTCCACCGATCAGCGCGTGAGAGGAACTGGTCGGCAGTCCCAGCATCAACGTGAAAAAATTCCAGAGAATCGCGCCTCCCATCGCTCCGGCAACCACCGTATTCGTGATCGCGTCCGGGAAGACGATACCTCCTCCGATCATTTTCGCCACAGCCGTCGAAAAGAAGGCTCCGGCGACATTCAACGCGCCGGCCAACAACACCGCGGTGACTGGGCGCAACACTCGGGTGGAAACCACCGTCGCCACGGCATTGGCGCAATCATGCCACCCATTCGAAAAGTCGAATAGGAGCGCCAACACCACCGTCACGAGAAGTATGCCGCTGAGTTCCGTCATGGCCGATTGAAATGCTATTCGCCTATCTGAAGACCATTCGTGCGTGAAGGACTCGATGACACACAGACTTCATGATTTGGCGTTCCGTTCATAGACGACTAGGTCTGCTTGAGAACGATGCGCTCAATTACGTTGGCGACATCCTCACACCGGTCGGTCCCTTCCTCGAAGGTTTCATAAATCTCTTTCCATTTGATCACGGCGATCGGGTTCGTCTCTTTTTCAAACAACTCTGAAATGGCGTCGCGAGACACACGGTCGGCCTCATTTTCCAGGCTGTTCACCTGCACGGTAAACTCTTTCACTTCCTCATGAGACATGGCGATATGATCGACGCCGCGACCGACTGCGACGGAAGCTCGATAGAGGATGTCAGCCAGCCGGATCGCGCTCTCCGTAGGGTGCGCGATCTTGTAGATGGCGAACCGGTCCGCCACGGCTTCCACCGCGTCCAGAATATCATCCAATGCGCTGGCAAGATCGTGGATGTCTTCACGGTCGAGAGGAGTCAGGAAGGTCTGATTGAGGCGCAAGGCGATGTCGTGCGTAATTCCGTCTCCGATATGCTCCACTTCCTTGATTCGCTCGATCTTCTGCTGGACGTTCGTGTAGTCCTCCATCAGCTCCTTGAGCAGACGGCTGCCTTCAATGACGTTGTGGGCAGCCTGTTTAAATAAGTCAAAAAACGCTTCTTCTTTGGGAAGTAGGTCGAAAATCATATCACATGCTCCTGATTCACAAGCCGGCGTTGATGCGGGAGCGACCGGGCGCATCACCGCTCCGACGAGTGTTGTTACCATCGTACGAGGGCCGTCGCCCAGGTCAGTCCGCCGCCGAAACTCCCGAGCAGCACCAGATCACCCGACGAGATTTTTCCATCGCGAACCGCATCATCGAGCGCGATGGGAAGAGAAGCGGAAGATGTATTGCCGTAGCGTTCGATCACCGAGGCCAATCGACCCTGGTCGATACCCAGGCGATCGGCAACGTGAGACAAGATTCGGCCGTTCGCTTGGTGGAGAACGACCTGCTTGAGATCTCCGGGACAGATGCCGAATTCTTTCAGGATTTCCAACGCGGCCTGTTCAATCCGGCGAACGGCTATCCGAAAGAGCGCTGCCCCGCGCATGCGAAGCGTGTGCTCCTGTTTACGCAACCGGTCGGACGACAAGGGTGTCCGAGATCCTCCGCTCGGGACTCGAATGAGACCATGGTGCGCCCCATCGGCGTACAACCTGATGCCCAGTATTCCTCGCCACTCAGGGCTCCGGTCTTCTTCGCCCCGTAGTATGACGGCGCCAGCCCCGTCGCCGAACAACAGTGCCGTCGATTCATCCCGAGAGTCGAGCGATCGAGACTTCACCTCAGAAGCCGCCACAAGACACGTCTTGGTCTGTCCACTTTGGATCATGGCATGAGCCATAGAGAGCCCATACAAGAAGCCCGAGCAGGAGGCTGATACGTCAAAAGCGCCCACTTGCTTGCATCCCAATCCTCGTTGGACCGAACAAGCGGTTGAAGGAAAGGCCATATCGGGAGAGGTCGTAGAAAGAATGATGGCGTCGACGGAAGAAGCCGCGCAGTCCGCGGCGTCGAGGGCACGACGTGCTGCCGCAATGGCCATATCGGAAGACGCCTCGCGGTCTCCGGCCCAATGACGGGTTCGAATTCCGGTCAATCGTCGGATTCGTGCAGGGGCCAACCCCCATCGAGATGCTATTTCCTCGTTCGGTACGACCCGAGAAGGGAGATAACTGCCCGTTCCAATGATCCTTGTTCGAATCATTCCCCTCAACCAGCAAATCTATTCCGGCGAAATTATTTGGAGTTCTTACGTGGGCCGGGATTATAGGGAGCATGAGGGGGGAGGTCAACCAACGTGCCTCAAAGCGCCGGCGGCATTGCTTTTTGACCATATCCTTGCTATTTATATGCGGTATGTGTCCTCACTCGATTCGACAGCGCTTCAGTCCGTTATCAAAGTCATCAGGCTTCTCGCTGACTGCTTGGCTGGGCGTTGGCTCTCTATTCATGGTTTCGTGCGCGGGGGATATCTCGCCCAGTGACGTGCGAAGCGGGATCAAGAAAGCCCTGAGCGGCACCGACGAACAAATTTTTCTCGGCGATACCCTTGAGAATCATTACCATCCGAATGTGATCATGAAACGAGGGGAAGCCTATTTTGAGAAAGAGGAATATGCGGAAGCCTTAGTGGAGTACAAGCATTTCATGGATCTCCATCGGAATCATGTACTCGCTCCTTATGCGGCGTTCAGGATCGGAGAAATTCATTTTAAGATGGCGAAGACGATCGATCGCGATCCCGAACCGATGCAAAAGGCCGTTGCTGCATTCGAGCAGATGAGAAAAGAATTCCCCGGCAGCCGCTATGAGAGCCAGGCACAGCAAAAACTCGAGGAATGCCATGATTGGATCGCACAGATGCATCTCTTCGTGGGGCGATTCTATTACCGGCGAGGGTCCTACCTTGCTGCCACGCATCGGTTCCAGCAAGTCTTAAAGGATTACCCTGACAAACCCATCGCAGCAGAAGCCTTGTACTTCCTCGCGAAGGCTCACCATGAAATGGGTGCCGATGATTGGGCACGGGAGGACCTTGTCCTATTAGCGGAGAAGTATCCGAACAGTACGAACTCAGAGGCGGGAAAGGCCCTCTTGGAGAAAATCGGCGGGGCTCAATCGACGACGCTCCTTGCTCAGAAATCTGACTCGGTCCCCGTTTCTGACGCCGGCTCAGGAATGGTGCGAAACAGCCTACGGGGAAGTTCTAGTCTACCGTCCACTTCTTCTCCTTCACCTCCCACGGTCGGCACGCTTAGCGTTCCTCCTTTGCTTGACTCCTTCGGTGCTTCCACCGCCACTCCACTCGGGCAAGGCTTTACAGCCTGCCGTCTTGGCGCCTGGTGCTAACCTTGCCTCCAGCTGTCAGCACGTACCTATCGGCCAAAGACTCTAAATAGAGCGGACTGTCTGGTTTCAACGCGATCTCATTTGGATGGAGGTAGACTGGCTACTGACCTAGATACCAACCGATCCCGTATCGCTCTAAGAAACTTGTCACCATGGTAAGCGAATTGGCGTAGATCATCACGCCGACGAGGACCAACATGACGCCGCTCACTGTTGAAACACCCCACAAATAAGCCCGCACTTCCTTGAAATACGCTAAGAACCGATCGACGCCCAATGCCGTGAGGAACAGCGGCAAGCCCAATCCGAACGAGTAAAATGTCAATAGTATGACTCCATTGAGGAGAGAGTCGGTCGTACTGGCATAGAGAAGAATGGACCCCAACACCGGCCCGACACAGGGAGTCCAACCAGCGGCGAAGGCCACACCGATCAAGAACGACCCCAGGTATCCGGCCGGCCGATTGCGAAACTGATACCGATGCTCCATTTTTAAGAACTTCAGATTCAGAATTCCGAGCAGATACAGCCCAAACACGATGATCAACACCCCGCCGATACGGCGAATCGTATCTTGATGGGTGATCAGGAGTTGGCCCAGAAAGCTGGCCGAGGCACCGAATGCGATGAAGACGGCTGAAAAGCCGGCGATGAACAACAAGGAGTTCACGATGATCGCCTTTTTGAATTTCATCCGTTCAGACGCATCCGTCAACTGCTCGACCGACAGGCCGGTAATGTAGGAAATGTAACTCGGTACCAGCGGCAAGACACACGGAGACACAAACGAAAGGAGCCCTGCTGAAAAGGCGGCGATCAGCGAAATCTGTGGGATGGACTGTGTCATGGTTATGACTTCATCAGTTCGTGAATCAAGTCACGGGCTTCCGGTGAGTCCCAATCACGGGCGCCGAAAATCTTTTGTCGCACGATACCTCGGCGATCGACCATGAACGTGATCGGAATCGTACGTGCCCCGTACGTCAGGCCCACGCGATATTCCGTGTCATGGAGAATGGGAAATGTGAACCCCATTTCACGCTGGAAGGGACGGGTGACCGCCGCCCCCTGTGGATCCGTAGATACCGCCAAGATTTCAAACTCCCTTCGTGGCAATGTTCGGTAAAGCTGTTCCATGGCCGGCATCTCGACACGACACGGTCCACACCAGGTTGCCCAGAAATTGAGGAGGACGACCTTCCCCCTGAGTTGAGATAAGCTCATGACATTGCCGGTAAGGTCGTAGAGCATAAAGTTCGGTGCTTCGTCACCGACTTGAACGATACCACGTTCGAAGCCTGGCCGCTTCTTGGGTTGGGATGATTCCGCCTCGGAGAAGGATGCCGTGCACAACGCCCCGACTGCCATGAAGGTGAAAACCAAAACCGCTCGATGAAGCTTCATGCCTGTACTCGATCAGATGGACACGATCTCTCCGTCTCTCATCAACACAGTCGTGGCCGCTACGACCCACCTTATTCCACTCAGCAATCTTCTGTAGATTTTCTTGCTGCGAGAATATGTTACAAGTCCGCAAAAACCTGAGTCAAGCAAACGGTACATGATTAATTTATCCCCCTACAATCGAAGTGATGGACAAAGCCGACCGATCTCTCTAGAATTGCCCAAGTTTGTGCGTGGTCTGTCACTCGGCACCACTCGTCACATTCACAATCAGCAGACGCAGCAACGCCGGCGTTTCATAACCTGAACCCACGAGGGACATATGCGAGACAATTTCTTGTTTACTTCAGAATCGGTCACTGAAGGACACCCGGATAAAATCGCCGACCAGATTTCCGACGGCATCTTGGATGCCATCATCGCGCAGGATAAATATTCCCGCGTCGCCTGCGAAACGATCCTGACCACCGGTATCGCGCTGGTAGCCGGTGAAATCTCAACCAAAGCCTACGTTGAAATCCCGGACATCATCCGTGACGTCATCAAGGACGTCGGCTACTGCGATGCCTCGTGGGGGTTCGACTTTCATACCTGCTCCGTACTCACCGCCATTCATCAGCAATCCAGCGATATCGCGATGGGTGTCGATTCCGGAGGGGCCGGCGATCAAGGCTTGATGTTCGGCTACGCCACCAATGAAACGGAAGAGCTCATGCCGATGCCGATCGTCTTGGCCCATCGTTTGACCAAACGCCTGGCAGAGGTGCGCAAAAAGAACATTCTGAAGTGGGTGCGGCCCGACGGAAAATCCCAAGTGACGGTCGAGTACAAAAACGGCAAGCCCGTACGGATCGACACGATCGTCGTCTCCACGCAACACAGCCCCGATGTGACCAACAAGCAGATCGAGCGGGACATCATGGAAAAAGTCATCAAGCCCGTGATGCCCAAAGGGCTCTATGATCCAACCGGCGTCAAACATCACATCAACCCGACCGGTCGGTTCGTGGTCGGTGGTCCAATGGGCGACACGGGACTCACGGGTCGGAAGATCATCGTCGACACCTATGGTGGCCATGGCAGCCACGGCGGCGGTGCCTTCTCGGGCAAAGATCCCACAAAGGTGGACCGCTCCGCCTCCTATATGGCCCGTTACATTGCCAAGAATCTCGTGGCCGCCGGCTTGGCCGACAAGTGTGAGGTACAGCTGGCCTACGCCATCGGCGTCGCCGATCCCGTGTCCGTCCTCGTCGATACCAAAGGCACAGAGAAAGTGTCGGTCGATATACTCGACAAGCTTGTCCGCAAACATTTCCCCATGACTCCGCGTGGCATTATCGATCATCTAAAGCTCCGGCGGCCGATTTTCCGCAAGACGGCTGCATATGGACACTTTGGACGCAACGAACCAGAATTCACCTGGGAAAAGACCGACAAAGTCAAGTCTCTACGCAAGGACGCCGGTCTGTAATCGAATCAAGCCTAAGGACATCAGCAAGGGGGACGGGTTCCCTTACCCGTCCCCCTTTTGATGACGACAATTGACCACTGACAGATATCAAGCGGCCCTTTTCTGAGAAGGAGGATTTTTGTGGACTACGATGTGAGAGAGATCAAGCTGGCAGACCAAGGGAAATCGAAGATTGAATGGGCCGAAGCCACGATGCCTGTGTTGCGACTGATTCGTAAGCGCTTCAAGAAACAACAACCGTTGAAAGGTGTGCGAGTCACGGCTTGCTTGCACGTGACCACGGAAACAGCGAACCTGGCTATCACATTGAAAGCCGGCGGTGCCGATGTCCGCCTTTGTGCATCAAACCCCCTCAGCACTCAGGACGACGTCGCCGCAGCGTTGGTTCAACACGAAGGCATTCCGACCTTTGCCATCAAAGGCGAAGACAATGCCACCTACTACCGCCATATCGAGTCCGCCATCGCCCACCGGCCGCACGTTACCATGGATGACGGCGCCGATGTCGTGTCGCATCTGCATTCCAAGCGAAAAGAACTGTTGAAAAATGTCATCGGCGGCACGGAGGAAACGACCACCGGCGTCATTCGATTACGCAGCATGGCCGAAAAGAAAGTGCTCAAGTTTCCGGTGATTTCCGTCAACGACGCCGATACGAAGCATATGTTCGACAATCGCTACGGCACCGGTCAATCCACCATGGACGGCATTGTACGGGCGACAAACCGGCTGGTCTGCGGTTCAGTGGTGGTCGTGGTGGGCTATGGTTGGTGCGGACGTGGCATCGCCATGCGAGCCAAGGGTATGGGGGCTGACGTCATCGTGACCGAAGTGGATCCGTTGAAAGGCCTCGAAGCCGTCATGGACGGCTTCCGAGTGATGCCGATGGAACAAGCCGCCCCGGTCGGCGACTTCTTCGTCACCGTCACCGGCAATATCCATGTCATCCGTGGCGAACATTTTGCCGTCATGAAGGATGGCGCCATCGTCTGTAACAGCGGGCACTTCAACGTAGAACTCGATATCCCCGCTCTTGAAAAACTGACTGCTAAGCGCCGGATCGTTCGTACCGGTGTCGAGCAGTTTACCCTCAAGAAAAATGGCCATCGTGTCAGCTTGCTCGGCGAAGGTCGATTGGTGAACCTTGCTACAGCTGAAGGACATCCCTCCAGCGTCATGGACATGAGCTTTGCCAACCAGGCGCTCGGTGCGGAATACCTTGTGAAGAACTACAAGACGCTTGAGAAAAAGGTCTATCCTGTGCCTCCGGCCATCGACAAGGAAATCGCGAGGCTCAAACTCGCCGGCATGGGCGTGACAATCGATCAGCTGACGGCGGAGCAGAAGAAGTATCTCGCATCCTGGGAAATGGGCACGTAGAGAGCATGGCGCGGCGCAAGTACTCTCGATGCTCGCTGAGGTCAAGAGCGCGTCTCGGCGCGTTTGGGGTGGGCGGGTGAGATAATGCGCGCAGTGGAGAGTACCTGCCCCACACCTGCGGAGAGAGGAATAATTAAACAAAAAGGCCACCTTCTCAGGTGGCCTTTTTGTTTTGAGTCGGCTCTCCCGTTTCCCTCTACACTAAAAGCTCGGCGAATCAGGTTCCAGAAATTCAAAACGGCAAGCGATTGCAATCTCGTGGTGGAGTGGTAGAGTGAATTCCAAGAGGTCTCTGTGAAGTCCACCACATCGCAGCTGCTGTCGCTGTCAGATTTTGAGGTTTCCCCTGAACGGGGTTTTCTGCCATCGGACCCCTGCGAAAGCGTGCCCGACTGCCCCTTGCTGAATCAGCTAGGTGGAGAGTTACCAAAGTTGTTGAGTACTCGGCAAGTCCGGCGGTTTATCGACGAACAACAGTCGTTGCTTCGGTCCGTTCCCGCGAGTTGGCGTCAGGACGAATACCGAGCCGCCATGCGAATTCTTTCATTTGCCGGCCATGCCTATGTCTGGGAGACGCCGGGGAAACCGGCCGTCAAACTGCCATCTCAACTCGCAAGGCCGTGGTATGAGATCTCTCAGAAGCTCGGCCGTCCTCCGGTCCTTTCCTATGCCTCCTATGCGCTTGACAATTGGCGCCGGCTTGATCGGACGAAACCTATTCAACTCGACAATATCGTGCTGTTGCAAAATTTTCTCGGTGGACTGGATGAAGAATGGTTCGTCGTCGTTCATATTCAGATCGAACGGCAGGCGGGACCTGGTCTGGAGGGTCTGCTGCGGGCGATTAACGGAGCCTCGCAAGGAAAGGACGATGAAGTTGTGGTCGGTTTACAGGCTCTGGCATCCGCGCAAACCGCCATGCGGGATACGTTGCTTCGCATGAAAGAGCGCTGCGATCCCTATGTCTATTACACCCGCGTGAGACCCTACATTCACGGTTGGAAGAATAGTCCATCCCTGCCCGATGGCCTCATCTACGACAACGTCGCCGCCTATGCGCAACAGCCGCAACAATTTCGTGGGGAGACCGGCGCACAAAGCTCGATCGTCCCGTGTTTGGACGCGGGGCTGGGTATCCGCCATGCGCCTGACCCTTTGACGGTGTACCTACAAGAAATGCGGGAGTACATGCCGCCCCGGCACCGCGCTTTTCTTGAGGCCCTGGAAAGTCAAACTGATGGCCAGGGACGTGCCGTCCTTTCCGGCTATGTCCATGATCGTAGACAGAATCACCCTGAACTGTGGTCGGCCTACTGCGTCTGCGTCGGCCTGCTGGTGCAGTTCCGGGAAATCCACATCGGCTATGCCGATAGCTATATCAATCGGCAGCATCAGACCAGTACGACCAACCCTACGGCCGTGGGCACCGGAGGCACCCCCTTCATGACATATTTACAAAAGCATCTGGACGAAACGAAACAAGCCATCGCGGTCTAGCCACACTAGCGCATCTACATCCTTCAGCCGAACCCTGTTCGTTTCGTGGACAAAGCACCCTCGCCATTGTCCAGTACTCATGCTAGATACCTCTAGCGAGCGCTTGCTCCTAATAACGTTCCAGCTAGAATAGTCAACGCCCTAATAGCTGCTCATATGAAGTCGGGTGCCATGTATCAGGTCTGAAGACAGCGGCACGGTGTATATACTGCAAACGTGAAGATGTGGCGTTCAACCGGGAACACTGCATTCCCAAGGCATTCGGAACCTATGGAGGCCAGACCGTTGTATTGCGACAGCACGTGTGTGTCGATTGCAACTCCTCCCTGAGTCGTGAACTCGACGAAATTCTTGCCAGAGATTCCTTTGAGGGTCTGTTAAGAGCCAAACTGCTTCGACCTAATCGAAAACGGCCAGACCGCTACCGCTCTCAACTCACCGAACTGCGGTACGAAGACGATGAACGATTTGGTCCTATCCGTGGTGCTCGTCTGATCATGGATTGGAACACGCGATGTCCTAAATTGCTTCCGCAAATAGTGGTTCGCCTCGAAACGGGCCAATTGCAAAGTTATGTGCAGAAAGAATTAGCGGCCGTTCCAGATGGAGCATTTCAAAACGTGGCACCTGGTTCAGTTAGTGCATTGAGCGAGCCCGAAGATTCACAAATTCTTGCATCCATGATAGAGCAGGCGCGGGCGAAGGGTGCGAAGTTCACGAAACCTCCAGAATACGTTGCTTTACCAACAACCGCCACACAGCCTCAGGAGAAATTTGAGATACAAGGCGTGATTAATGATCGTGTGTGGCGAGCTATCGCACGCATTGCTTTTAATTATTTGGCGTGGATCCAAGGTACCCACTACGTTTTAGATGACCGGTTCGATCCTATAAGGAGTTTTATTGTTAAGCCACGCCCCACTCGTGCGCTGGTAAGAATGCGAAGAGAGCCAATTCTCGCCGATGAAAGTTATAGATGGCGATCATTTCAAGGCCATCTCATCCTCGTAGAAACAAACCAGCGAAGGTTAATCGGACGCGTTAGTCTATTTAACTCCATCACCTATGAAGTGCTCCTCTGTCCAGACATCGGGCTTTACTATAGGCTGTCTGCTGGCCATGCGTTCGATCCCATTGCGGAACGCATGTTCAAGCTGACTGCTGTCCCCAAACAAATCGCCATGCCTTCTCGCGAACGAGTGCCTTTGAAATTTAAAGATCACGAGTAAGTTCAGGGCAACACGTATTCTCTGGAATGGCACAGCAGACGAGCAAGAAACAAGGGTGGAATACAGAAGTTCCGATTATCAGCCTAGGAGCCTGTCCGACATTGATCTGAGCAAGCCAGAATCATAGCCAAGGA
>JBBIKN010000035.1:0-26675 GCA_037445435.1 Nitrospira sp.
TCGCCCACTGAGGCAGGCAGGCCTCTTCGTGAGGGGAGGCCTGTCTCCTCGGTGAGAGCCAGCGTTGAATCCTATGTCATCGGACCCCCTACGTGACGACCACCACTTTTGGGGTCTTGGCACTGCTGGCCACGAGCTGTAGGGGCGGGAGTGTGAACATGAGACAGCACTTTGAAAAAGTCTTTCAACACCGGGGGAGGAGGAAGCAAATGAGGAGAAGGACAATCGGGCCGCTCATCCTGGGGATCGTGTCTAGCCTCACTCTGCCAGGAGGACCAGCCTATTCTCAGCAACTCAGGCCGCTGGACCCAGTTCCTGCCGCCTATGCAGACAAGCACATGCCTGACGGCTGGTGGACGGATCCGAAGGTCATTAAGGAAGGGAAAGAAATTTATTTTGGTGATGCCCATCCACTTGTTGCCTGTCACTCTTGCCATGGTCAGGATGGACGACCAGTAGCCAGTGGAGGGGGACTTCGGGACCAGAAAAATACCAGCCGGTTCTCCGACAGCTACTGGTATTGGCGAGTGGCGGAAGGCATTCCCAAAACGCCAATGACGCCCTGGAAAGCGCTCCTCTCCGAAGAGCAGATATGGAAGGTGATCGCATTCATACACACGTTCTCCCATAAGGGGAAACCCTCGCAACATTCCGACTATAGGCCAGAGAAGCGACCGCAGAAGGTCATCGTCAAGGATAAGGCTCCGATGGTGCTTGTACCAGCTGGCGAATTCATCATGGGGAGCAACGAGGGACGTGACGATGAAAAGCCCATGCGCCGGATCCATCTCGATGCCTTCTATATAGATAAGTACGAAGTGACCATCGGGCAATATAGTGAGTTCCTAGAGTCCACCAGTTTTGACCCTCCACCGTTATGGACGACCATGGCTCAGCCATCCTATGAGAACCGGCCAGTTGTCAATGTCGATTGGAAGGATGCAAACAACTACTGCCAGTGGACCGGCAAGCGGCTGCCGACGGAAGCCGAATGGGAGAAGGCGGCACGGGGGACAGATGGGCGGATCTATCCCTGGGGCAACGATCCACCTGATCCGCTCCGAGCCAATTTTGGGAAGGACAGGGCGATGTGGAACAACCACGAGGCGCTACTGCCGGTGGGGCAGTTGAAAGCCGGCAAGAGCCCCTACGGGGTCTATGATCTCGCAGGCAATGTGTGGGAATGGGTGAACGACTGGTATGACCCAGACTATTATGCAGCGAGCCCATCTCGAAACCCGCAGGGGCCGAGCAGTGGCAAATTCAAAGTAATCCGTGGCGGCTCGTGGGACCTCGCCCCTGAGAACCTACGCTCTGCGCGGCGGGACCTCAACATTCCCTCAACCACCGACTACGACTCGCCGGCGTACCGGAATTTTAACAGTGGGTTCAGGTGTGCCAAGAATCCGTAGTCTTGAGAACCTGGCTCTGTCATCGCCATCGTGGGAGGCAGAACATGCTAGCAAGGTTTCCATTCTGGGCTAGGCTGGCCCAGTCAGGGAGGAGGAATCATGGCAGGCAAATTACGGCAGTATCTACGCGTGTCCGGGGGTTCCTTATTGATAGGCGCGCTTCTCGCCATAGGAGCGATCACGGTCGTATTCGGCGGGGAGCATGCGCTTTCCAGAACCGAGTTCTGTGTCAGTTGCCACTCCCAAACCTACCCGTATGAGGAGCTGAAAAAGTCGTCGCACTATGGTGCGCTCGGCGCCGATCCGGGCTGTAAGGACTGCCACGTCCCTCAAGGGTTAGGGAACTTCCATCTCGCCCTATGGACTCACACCTACGACGGAATCCGGGCATTACTCGCAGAGATGAAGTACGACTACTCGACGATTGAAAAATTCGACGAGCGACGCCAGATCATGGCCCACTATGCGCGTATGTCGCTCAAAAATTGGGACAGCGTCACCTGTCGGGATTGCCACAAAAACACCAAACCACCGGGCGCATCGGCGAAAGCGGCACACAAGAAGATGGAAACAGAGGGCGCCACCTGTATCGATTGCCATCAGAACCTGGTGCATAAGAAAGTGCCGGAAATGGACCTCAATGCCAGTAAAGCGCAGGGCATTATGGTGTTGAAAGAAACAAAGGACACAAAAGAGGAAGACTAATTTCCCATGTCAACCTCTCCTGATCCACCGTGACAATGCGGTGGCCGACCCTGTCGGAGTGGTTTCAGAAAATGTCTTCTCACATCTTTATGGAAGGAGGAATGCCTATGACACGACATCTCACACGACGAGCCGTAGCGCTGACGGGAGCACTAGTCATGCTCTTCACCACCACCTTGCCTCTCCAGCCGACCTTCGGCGAAGGGGGCGCACGACGGGATAACGTGCGGCAAGAACAAACCGTCAAAGATGCCCTCAAGCATGCGATGGAAGCGGTGGACCACGGCAAACAGAACCATACTGAGAGGCTTGTGACCTCTGCCGAAGCCTCGCTGCAGCAGGCTTTGAAGGGAGGCAAGGACCCGCATTTGTCGGAAGCGATTACCAACCTGAGAGAGGCGATTGAGCATGGCAAGGCCGGTCATGTTGACGTGGCCACGAACCATGCCGAAAGCGCCGTCACTCATCTCTCTCAGGTCAAGTAACGGTTGACTGTCTATCGCGAAGGCTGGCTTTACGAACGGGCAGGTGAACATGACCCTGCCCGTTTCTGACGGTGAGATACATAGATGTACACTCACCGCCGCAACGTACCACCAGCTGGCAGCACGAATTTCCGTCGTTCGAGGAGACGCGATGGATGTTCGAAAATGGATGTCAATGAGATGTGCGCCTCACTACTCGTCTGGTCACCGACTGCAGCGGGACCTCGTCACAGTTTGGGATGAAGCCTCTCAGTATAAAATGCCGACAATCGAAACAGGGTTGGGAACAGTGATGATTACCGGCAGCAGTGGGCTGATCGGCAGCGCATTCCTGGCTCACGTTGGAGAACGCTACCGGGAGCTGTGCCTTGACTCCAAAGGGCCGCCTGGTGTGCCTCCCAAGACGGCCCACATGATCCCGTGCAATCTCACCTCGGATGAGAATCTCCACCAAGCGTTGGACGAAGTTGGTCGATTTGGCCACAGGTGAATCGCCTCAATTCTTAATCTCGCCGCGTATTATAGTTTCGCAAGTGAGTCCAGTCCCCTGTACGAACAGGTGAACGTGCGTGGCACCGAACGCTTGCTGCATGGGCTGCGCGATTTTGAGGTAGAGCAATTCCTGCTGGCGAGTACCATGCTCATCCACGCGCCCTGCCAACCAGGAGCGCGAATCAACGAAGATTGGCCGCTCAAACCGAAATGGAATTATCCCAAGTCGAAGGTCGCGGCGGAGCAACTGATCTTGCGTGAGAGGGGCGACGTGCCGGTGGTGCTCATATGCATCGGCGCCGTGTACGACGATCGCTGTCATTCAATTCCCCTTGCACAACAAATCAGGCGCATTTACGAAAAGCGATTCATCGGCCATCTGTTCTCCGGCGACGTCACGCATGGAGTCGCCTTCTTGCATATGGAGGATATGGTCGGGGCGTTGCTGCTCGCAGTCGAACAACGCAGGGCGCTTCCGCAGGTGACGACGCTAGTCATCGGCGAATCGGAAACGCTCAGTTACGACGAGCTGCAACGTACCATCAGCCGCCAGCTTTACGGCCAAGCATGGAAAACGTATCAAATCCCCAAGCCATTGGCCAAGCTTGGCTGTTGGTTCCAGAACTTGTTGCCCGGTGCCGACCCATTCCTCAAGCCGTGGATGATCGATCTCACTGACGACCATTATGCGTTCGACATCTCCCGCGCCCGCACGCTTCTTGGCTGGGAGCCGCGCCGCTCTCTACGCACATCATTACCAAACATCATCAACGAGCTGAAGCTCGATCCAGCAGGCTGGTATGCGGACAACCATCTGGGAGCGAACACCCTTCCGTCTCAGTAGTGTCCAGTGAAACGCGAACGGATTTGGGAGGGTATGGTTAGAAAAAGGTTTCGTGACGGATCTGGTCAATCTGCATGCCTTTGTTGATGAGCAATTGTTTGGTCTCCTCAATCATGGGACGCCCTCCACAGAGGTATGCGTCGGTGTTTGAGACCTGGTCTGCAGACACCTGTTCATGAATCAAGTCCGTGACGCGACCTCGCATCCATGCCAACCCATCGGGTCTGGTTGTGAGAGGATGATGGTCGGTTCAAACCAGGGGTGGCTCTCTCTCAGATCAGTGAGCAATTTGGTATAGAAGAGGTCAGAGACATTCCGCAATCCGAAGAACAATCGGATCCGTCGCCTGTCGGTCTGTCCAAGAAGAGATAGCAGCATCGATTTGATTGGCGCAATACCGGTTCCCGTCGCCATCATCAAAATGTCTCGCTGTGATCCGTCGGCCAATCGAAAGTCACCGTAGGGGCCTTCGACCTGGATACAATCCCCTGGGCGGAGCCGATGAATGTAATTAGAACAGAACCCACCGGACACAGCGTACACAAATCTCGAAATGTGTCCTGTCGGAAGGATGTGAAGAAATCGAGTAGGATCGCCGAATGACTTTGTCGAGTCCCGGTACATGAAAGATCATATATTGGCCGGGAGCAAATGTGATCTCCCCCGACTCGATTGCAAATCTCTGTTCACAGACCGTCAAGGTAAGCGGGCGATACTCTTCGACGCGTGCCTTGCACGCACCAAGTGAGGCGGCCCCTTGTTGCGTTTTCGCGCTCGTTCCCAGAGTGAGCGTTCCGTGGACGTCCGCCAGGCACAAGAGTCGATAGTGCCTAGGGTCCAGACCATTGCTTTCGAGTGTCCGAATCTCTCGGGCTCTCTGCGGTCCTAAGCTCTCTTCGCCTTGGAGAACCCGAGTGGCACAGGTGCCACAGGCACCGGCTTTACAGGCGAATGGGACCGATGCTCCGGCGGCCTCGCACACGTCATACAGCCATTGCCCCTCATCAGCATCGTAGGTAATCCCGTCCTGTTGAAAGGTAACGCGGTGCATTGTGCTTGTCGGGTTATCCAGGCCAGACCCCCAAGAAACGTCACGTCGAACACAATTTACTGGACGTCTTGAATTTTCAATCTGGCGCCCCGTTCTCCGAATCCCGGGCGGAGAACGGAAAGAGGAAAATGCGGGACGCCGAACTATAACAGCTTCAGGGTTAGAGCTTCCAGGTCATGGATGGGAATGCCTTAGCGACGGTCCTGTTTCCCTTCGTAGGGCTTGCCCCCGATTCCATTGTTTGAGAAAACGGCCATAGTATAGGCAGTCCTGATAGAACCTCTTTGGTCCGTGAAAACCCAACCCTGGCTGGTTGTGGAGCTGTGACTACCAATCCTGTCCAATCGCCGATATCAAGGGCTTCTCAGGTTTGTTTAGACCTTCGCAACGGAGCAATGTAAGAGAAGTTGGTAACATGTCGTGTTAACCAGTCTTCCACTTTCAAGTCAGAACGTCCATACCGGCTTGGTCGCTCTGGCATATCCCTCCAGGATTGATCGCCAATGGGCTTATACAACCAGACTGTGCGTAAATCAGAAATGTGATCACAATGATCCAAAGGGCGAACAGTCTGTCCGCCTTTGTGTTTTGGCTTCATGAATGGCTTTATCCTAAGGGTATACCCATAGCATGGCAATCGATCGGCTTGCCAACCTGCAACATTCCTTGAACCGCAGCGAAGACCTGCGCGTCCCGCTTTCTCTTGTTGGGAGCCCGGCGCTCGAGTGCGCGTAGTGAAAGGCGCATGCGCCCATTGTTATTCAGCAAGGATACGTGTCTGGCGAGGAAGGCCCAATACATCGAGGTAATGGGACAGTTCGTGTTCGGATTGAACTGACAGGTCTGACAGTAGTCGCTCATCTTGGCGATGTACGCGGCTCCGGAGACGTACGGTTTCGTCGTCATCAAATCGCCCACGGCATAGGTACCCATTGCCAACACGTTCGGCTCGACGACCCAATCAAATGCGTCCGTGTAGGCGACCCAGAACCAGTCGGTTAGCTCGCGCGGCGAGACATCCAATAGCGTGGCGAGATTGGAGAGTACCATCAGCCGGGTGATGTGATGGCTGTAGCCCTCTGCCCAAACATCAGCTACCACACGATCCAAACAGGCGAGTCCGGACTTTGCTCCCCAGTAGGCTGCGGGCAGTGGAGCGTGAGCGGTCAGGTACGAAGGTCGTGCGCCACCGTCCAACTCGTCCTTTGCCTTCGATGGGGGCCAGGGCGTGGCTCGCCACGAGGCGTAGCCGGCATCCCCCGGGTTGGTGCCACTGGTGGGCATCCTGCCGGTAGTTGTCTAAACCCGTCGGTTTCCCGATGCACGTGCCGGACGAACTCGCGCCAACCCAGAATCTGGCGAATGAACCCCTCTTTGCTGGCGAGAGGAATGTTGAGAGCGGCTGTCTCTGTGACCGTCTGCCGGGGAAGCAGCCGATGGAGATTGATTACCGAAGATAAACGAGTGTGAAAAAGCCCTCGCGAGCCGACCGACATGGCGTCTTCGAATGGGCCGACGTGCGGCAAGCATTCACGCTTGGCCCAGCGCCAGAGGCGCTGGGCATCCTTGTCGGTGGCCGGAATCGTCGACAGGTTCATCTCACCCGGATGCCGTGAGAAGTGCTGATCGATAAGCTCGCCGACCTCCGCGGTTATTTCATCGATCGGAAAACTGAGAGGCTTGGGAGCGGGCGGATTGCCGGCCCATCGTCTGCGGTTGAGTACATCGTACGAAAGCCGTCCGCCAACTGGGAGGTCCCCATCCATCAGAATTCCAGTGTCTTTGCGAACGAAGCGATAGAAGGCGCCCATGCGCCAGGGGGATACCTCACCTGCGCCCCGGATAAATTGCTCCCGCGTGGTGAGCCAACCTTCGTGGGGCACGACAGTGACTCCGCCTGTTCGGACCAGTGGATCGAGATCGGCTCGTAATTCGCGCTCAGCCGGCTCCATGACGGTCAACGAGCCGAGCTTCGCGATCAGGGGTGCCAGCGTGGCCTGAAACGGCTGAGTCGTCGTGAGATAGCGCACCGAGACGCCCCGTGATGCCTGCTCAATGGCAAAGTGCCGAAGATTGCTCCAAAGAAGGGCGAGCTTCTGTTTATGGTATGGCCGTCTGGCGGCTTTCCAGTGGGACTCGATCAAGATGATGCCGATCTCGCGTGGATCAGTCCTGCTGATCGGGCCGATGTCATCGGAAAGTTGATCTTCAGGGACAAAAATCCAGCGTCGACCCAAAGGGGGAGGATTGCTTTCGTCAAGAGCTCTGAGGAACTTGCTCATGATTCGCCCCAGCTAAGTTCGATCTTTTGAAGAGGCGATAATTCGTAACGGCGCCTCCCGCTCCTCCGGCGAGAGCAAATTGAATATTTCGGCCTGCTGGGTATCGTGAACTTCCTTGAGTGGGTGCAAGATAGTTATGCCTCTCTACCCCGGAGAACAGAAAACGCAAGAGGTTTCTCGCAGCCTGCTGCAAACCGCGCCTGGCTCTTGCCGCCAACATAAGTATTCTCCTGTTGATGTTGGCATAAAACTTCTTTTGCCTATTTCAAGAATTTTTTTATCAGCTATAGTTTCAGCAAAACACCTGCTGCCCCAAATCTTTTCGAGTGATTGTCTTTTGTTCTCTGGCGCCGCGAGTGGATTTATCCTAAGGGTATCCTCATGCCATGGGGGCAAACAGGTTACGGCTTGTGTTGGTTTGGAAGGGCGGATCTGCATACGTCGCCTTTACCGGCATGCGAGCGACCGGTGAGTCGTAAGCGGTTCCGTGCGAACCATGCATAGGCCTTGAAGACAAGTGGCTCAATCAAAGAAAGTCGGCTGAGTCTAGCCAAAAATCCAAGGCCGACTGCCTCCCACATAGCTCGGAACACATCGACGCCGGTGATCACGCTCCAATCAGCTCAACGCGCGTGAATGCCCTGACCTAACTCAAAAGAGGCAAGCCTGTCGATACTCCGTCGCAGTCCGTCCGTGAGAAGTCGCCGAAATCAGCCGACGCCGCCTATCCATTTGCCTCATGGGCGCGATCGCGTGCAGATAAAACAGGTTCCGTCGAACAACAGCGAATGTGGTATGGCGTCATCTGATCGGTCTCTCCACATTATCGACGAGAGACGGTTTGTCTCATTATTCGATCCAGCCGGTGATCCAAGTCCGCGAAGTTATCCAGAACCGTAATATTGTACTTCATGAAAAGGTCGCGCATGGCGAGCGCACCATGTCCGCCGACGGCTAGATCGGAGGCGGGGAGCACTTCATCGGCAAGGGTTTGAACCAGCTCCGTCGCATTGGCCTCGGAAGGCACGACAGGAAATGACATGAGGGTCAGATCTGGTTCCACCTGCTCGCAGAGCCTGGTGAGTGAGACGAGAGGCACATTGGCCCCTAAATAGTGAACGCGGCAGCCGCGAACGCGACATCGATAGGCAACTGCACACGCGGCAATGTCGTGTTCCTCGCCGGGCGGGCAGGCGACGACTACTTTAGCACCAAACTCAGCGACTGGAAGCTGATTCATGGCCGAGAAAATCTTTTGCTGGATGTGCCTCGTGACGTAATGTTCGATGGCCACGTCCAGATGACCATCGTGCCAGAGCTGCCCCACCTGTTCCTGTAGCGGGAGTAAGATCCCATGCAGCGCTTCTTCAAAGGGAATCACCGCCACGGCGCCGTTCAAACGCTTCTCAAAGATCACACGATTGAAGGGATTCAAGCTAGACAGGAGTTCCTGAAGGAGTCTATTGAATGCGTTGTCGACGAATGACACTTGCGGCGCCGCGGCTCGTGCTCGACTCAACAACTCTTCTCGCCCGAGTTTCGACAGCTCTCCGATCGAGGCTCCTGCATCCAGCTGCTCTTTCAGGAACCTCAGCAACGCGACATCTTCATCGGAATAATTTCGGTAGCGATTGGCACCTCGGGTAGGTTTGATGATTTCAAACCGCCGCTCCCACACTCGGATCACATCTCGTGAGAGGCCTGTGAGTTTTGCAACCCTATGAATTCTATGAGTATTCATATTAACTGAGCCAATTCTATTCCAATGTTCAACGTTGGTCAAATTTTGTAAAAATAACACTTGACACATTGGACATTTTGCTATATACATTAGACATACTTTGGACATACATTGAACTCTAATTCGGTGCATAACGTTCTTAAAATTAACCTGCTGCTTCTTCCACCAGGATGGGCCTGGTGACATTTCAGAGAAAGGGGTCCCTATGCGGAGTCAAACAATCACACAATTAGTGGTAGGAATGGCGATCACAGTTGGGATCATGTCGCTCGCCACAGCAGCTGATCCTCCAGTCGGTGACAAAGACATGGTGCTCATTCCGAAGGGTGAGTTCACCATGGGGAGCGGCGAACATTCGGATGAAGCCAAGCACCAGGTCGTGCTCGACGCCTATCTCATCGACAAGTTTGAAACCTCCAATGCGCGGTACAAAGAGTTCATGAAGGCTACGAGTCATCCGGCACCGGCCTACTGGGACGACCCGCGTCTGAACAAGCCGAACCAGCCGGTGGTCGGAGTGAGCTGGACCGACGCGAACGCATTCTGCAAGTGGGAGGGGAAGCGCCTCCCCACCGAGGCTGAATGGGAGCGAGCGGCCAAAGGCCCCGATGGAGACAATCACTATCCCTGGGGGCACAAACTAGATCCTAAGAAGGCCAACTATGGACAGAACGTGGGCCGCACGATGCCGGTCGACTCGTACCCTGAAGGCGTGAGCGGGTTTGGGGTCTACAACATGGCCGGCAATGTTTTTGAGTGGGTCGAAGATTGGTATGACCTGACTTACTACAAGGAGAGTCCTGCCTTGAATCCGCGCGGCGCTGAGAAAGGTTACAACTTCGCCAACCAAGGACCGGTGAAAGTGCTCCGTGGTGGGTCCTGGCTTGCGCCAGAAACCTCCCTCCATACGAGCCATCGATTCTGGAATCAGCCGGACAATAACTCCTATGGGGTCGGTCTGGGATTCCGCTGCGCGAAGTCGGTAGTCGCCACATCCGACGAAGCCATACAAGAGGGACGCGACGCATTCATTCAGGCCCTTGTCGCGATGGGGGCTGAAAAGAATGCCGAGGCATTGGCAGCTATCGAGAAGGCGTTGGCGTCGGATCCGGGAAACCAGGAGTATCTCGCAACTCGCGAACTGATCAAGAAGAGCATGAAGAAAAAATAGCCGACGGACTGACGGAGGGGGGGGCGAGCGCCCTCCCTCCGTTGCCCGAGGTCGTAAGGGGAGGTCTCACGTGAATACATCTGATAGCACGAGTCCAAGTCAATTGACTGCGAACCGACCGGCAACCCCAGGGACCTCTCTCATCCTTCTTACTGGCGCGAGCGGGTACATTGGCGGACGACTCCTGCCGTCGCTAGAGAACCTTGGCTACCGCTTGCGCTGCCTGGCCAGGCATCCAGAGATTCTTAGGCCGAAGGTCGGTCCGTTGACGGAAGTTGTCGCTGGCGATGTTTTTGATCGACCGAGTCTCGAGAACGCCTTGCGCGGGGTCGACGTGGCTTATTACATGGTTCACTCCATGAGATCCACCGGCTCTTTTGAGGAGAAAGATCGGCAGGCCGCCCAGAACTTCAGCGAAGCGGCGAAGGCAGCGGGCGTGAAGGGCATCATCTATGTCGGAGGCCTCGGTAGCGACGAGGAAGACCTCTCGACGCATCTGCGCAGTCGCCATGAGGTCGGAGACATCCTGAGGGAGTCGGGACTGCCCGTGTGTGAGTTTCGCGCATCAGCCGTAATCGGTTCCGGTAGTGCCTCATTTGAGCTGATTCGTGCCCTGGTAGAACGCTTGCCGATCATGCTCACACCGAGATGGGTCAAGGGGAAGGCACAGCCAATCGCCATCGACGACCTGCTGGATTACCTGATCGAAGCGCTTCGGATTCCCATCTCAAAATACCGGATCTATGAGGTCGGTGGTGCCGACCAAGTATCCTACGCCGACATGATGCGTGCATACGGTCGTCAACGTGGACTTAAGCCTCGCATCGTCCCAGTACCGGTCCTCACCCCATGGCTGTCCGCTCTATGGCTAGGATTGGTCACCCCACTCTACGCGCGAATCGGGAGGGCGATCATTGAGAGCATCGTCCATGTCACGGTGGTGCGGGACAACGCCGCGCTCACCACCTTCTCTGTACGCCCGATCGGAATCGATGAGGCGATTCGCCGAGCCCTTGCCCATGACGAGAAGCATTTCTCAGAGACGCGCTGGTCCGATGCGCTCTCTTCTTCCGGCACGCAGCGGTCGTGGGGAGGCGTCCGGTTCGGTACGCGTATCGTGGATTCGCGGACGTTGACGGTTGAAGCGCCGCCTGACGTCGTCTTCAGATGTATTGAACGGCTCGGCGGCGACCATGGCTGGTATGCGTGCGACTGGCTGTGGAATATCCGCGGCTTCATCGATCTCCTTCAAGGAGGTGTCGGTATGAGACGTGGACGGCCTTCTTCCGCAACTCTCCGCGTCGGGGATACGGTCGACAGCTTTCGTGTTGAGGCGATTGAGCCGAATCATCTCCTGCGGCTCAAATCCGAGATGAATTTACCCGGTCGGGCGTGGTTGGAGTTTGAGGTGACGCAGGCCGGCTCTTCAACACAGATACGGCAGACGGCCATCTTTGATCCGGTGGGACTGAAAGGGCAACTGTATTGGTATTCCCTCTACGTGCCGCACGAGTTTGTATTCGACGGAATGTTACGCGGAATTGCAGAGGCTGCCTTGCACGAGGTAGGCGCCCCTGGTAATCGTCGCCTTCAGTCAACGGTCGGCCGTTCACACGGATCTTCGAGCAATACTCAGTCAGCGAATGATGCCGGATCATCCGGCACCCTGAACAACAGGATTTCTATTAACCACATACGCCAGGGAACTTCTGTAGTGACCACCAAGATGCTGCTCCTTCTAGGAATCCCTCTCATCGCACTACTGGGAGCCTCGTCTCTGCAGGCCGGTCCTCTGGAGCCGGCCGATCGCCCGCACCACGAGAGCCTGAAGGCCGTACACGACGCCGAACATGAAGTGGACCAGGCGTGGGAGGTCTATCACCGAGCAGCCCTGGGTGGGACCGTGGCCTCGCCGAAACTGCAGGCCGAGATCGAAGAGCACTTGCACCAAGCGCGCACGCTCATCACCCAGGCTCACGAAGCGGCCGACCAGGGCGACCAACGCCAGGTGGAGGCTCTCATCAAGCAAGTGCGCATCCATACGGCCCACGCCCTTGAGGGGAGCAAGGAGTCGAAGCAATGACGACCGCGTGGTGCCACCACCGAACTCGATTCTCTCGCATGACCCTGGCTGTGGCTGTCGTCGTGGCCCTCACACCATGGTTCGCCATGGAGGCGCCGGCCGCAGCGCACGAGGTGGACCCTGTGCCGCTGGTTACGATTCCAGCCGGGGAGTTCTTGATGGGCTCTCCCGAAGGGAAGGGACGAGCCGATGAGCGCCCCCAGCGAGCCGTGTATCTTGATGCGTTTGTCATCGATCAAGTCGAAGTGACGAATGCACGCTATATGGCCTTTGTGAAAGCCACCGGCCATCGCACACCGCCCAATCCGTACGGCACCGGGCCCCTCCAGTCGATCACGGGCATTGAACACCTGCCCGTGGTCCAGACCACCTGGTACGACGCCAAAGCCTATTGCACGTGGGCGAAGAAGCGCCTGCCGACGGAAGCGGAATGGGAGAAGGCGGCGCGGGGGACCGACGGCCGCCTCTATCCCTGGGGCAACGAGCCGCCGACCGCGACGCGCGCGAACTTTGATCGGGAATGGGAGGACGAGAAGACTCTGCACCCGGTGGGCTCCTTGCCCGACGGCGACTCGCCCTACGGCGTCAAGGACATGGCCGGCAATGCCCGAGAGTGGGTCTCGGACTGGTATGACGCGGACTACTACCAACATGCGCCCAATCGGAATCCACAAGGTCCAGACAAGAAAGGCGTGGTGCGTTCGATCCGTGGGGGATCCTGGCATAGTCCGGCGTCTGATATTACGACCACCGCGCGCGGGCGGGGGGGCTTCGCCCTCCAGACCCATGGCACCGGCTTTCGCTGTGCCCGCAGCCTCGAGAACGCACCACAACAATCGCAATAGTTTGTGGAGATTCCACGATGGACGAGAGCGACATCCACACAATGCAGGGGGCCGGTTCATGTTCATCTAGGTGGCGCCGGAACTCCGCACGGCGTCGCCCACTGAGGCAGGCAGGCCTCTTCGTGAGGGGAGGCCTGTCTCCTCGGTGAAATGGAGGCGCTATGGCGGATACGCATCTTCTTGAGGGTTGAAAGGAGAAACGACATGGATATGAGCTTTATCTTTTTGGTCGCGATGGGAATCCTGGCGGGTGTGCTGGTGGCGGGACTCTTTCAGACCGTTACCGCTGTCGTCACGCGGCGGCGAACCAGGCGGTAGCGGATGGGTTCTGTACTTGAACCCTACTTGTCGGTGTCCTTAGCTGAGGGTTAACTTTATGAATATCGTCGTGACAGGAGGAACAGGGTTCATCGGTCGGGCGTTGTGCGCAGCGCTCTCCCGTGACGGTCATCGAATAATCGTCCTTACGAGAAATGTGCGACAGATTGTTCAGCAGCCTGGGCGAAGCGTGAACCCGGTTCAATGGAACGGCCGTGACAGCGGGCCCTGGGAGCACTCTCTTGAAGGAGTGGATGCGGTCATTAATCTCGCTGGTGCGTCGATCTCTGATGCACGCTGGACGGACGCGCGTAAGCGACTCATCACCGACAGTCGTGTGCTCTCCACCCGGTTACTTGTTCGAGCGATATCTCGTTGGTCCTCTAAACCTACCACGTTTATCAGTGCTTCCGGCATTGGCTATTACGGCGCTTCCGATGATCGCGTTCTGGATGAAGGAGCACCACGCGGTCAGGGCTTCCTCGCTGATCTGTGCCTCGCCTGGGAAGCGGAGGCCCTTCGGGCTGCGGAGTTTGGGACGCGCGTCGTCATCTTGCGAACCGGAATGGTGCTCGAACAAGACGGCGGAGCCTTGCCCAAGATGCTGTTGCCCTTTCGACTATTTGCAGGTGGTCCAATCATGCCAGGAAACCAGTGGGTTTCCTGGATTCACCGCGGTGATCACATCGGTCTGATCCAATGGGCTCTCAGCACGGCGAATGTTTCCGGCCCGATCAATGCTGTGGCTCCGGAGCCTGTCAGGATGAAGACGTTCTGCAAGGTCCTAGGGCAGGTGCTTCACAGACCATCATGGCTCCCCGTTCCAAGCTTTGCGTTGAACATCCTCCTTGGTGAGTTGGGGACATTAATGACGACCGGCCAGCGGGTGATTCCGGCGAAATCTATGGGGGGAGGCTATGCGTTTCAGTATCCAACGCTGGAACAGGCCCTGCAAGCCATCCTGATGGGGGCAGCAGCTGCTCGGAGAGCGGCATAAGCCTAGCGGTCGGGATGTCCGCGGGGGTGTCCGACAACGATGGTCAGCCGACGTTCATGTTTCTTGTCGCAGCAAAGTAGGTTAGGAAGGGAGTCGATGTGACGGACACGATCCTGAAATATCTGGTCCTCCTGGCAATGGCAATTGTGGCGGGGGAAGTACTGTTCCTCTCCTTCGTTCGCATTGCAGGATCGAACTGACACCAAAGCTGATCTGTAGCCCACAAGGAGGTGGACTCATGAGGGAGTTCGCAATCTAATTTGCGGCAGGATTGCTGGTGGGATTTCCTAGCGGGTGCAAGACTGTGTTTGTTTGGATTGGCAAGTCTTACCTAATCAACAGGAGGTGCAGACATGAGAATCTCCGGTTCATATATTGCGGTAGGCCTGACAATGAGCCTGCTCTTGGCTGGATTGGCTCTCGCGGACCAATCTCCGAGCCAGGCACCGTATGGGCATGGCGATAGGACGACACTTCCGAACGGTGTCATCGGCATTTCCCTTCAAATTGGAGCGGAGCGAATCGGCGATCCGGCCATCCTGTATGTCGGCATGGCTCATCCGGAGGGCCCGGCCCATAAGGCAGGCATTCGGCATGGAGATGAAGTCGTAAGTGTGGATGGCACTGCCGTGATGGGAAAGAGTTACGAACAGGTCGTCAAGATGATACGAGGAGAAGCGGGAACTGTCGTAAAACTCGGCGTGAAGGATGAGAAAGGCCTGCATGAGATCTCCGTCGAGCGCGTGGCAGGCGACAAACTCCCGAGGGAGTCGGCGGGAGCTCACGGAAATCCGGCGAGGTAACTTCGAAGCAAAGGTGGGCACATGCGTGGGATAGTTTGGTTTCGACGCGATCTCCGATTGCACGACCAGCCGGCACTGACAGCAGCCTGCAAGGAATGCGACGAGGTTATTCCGCTCTTTGTTTTCGATGAACCCCTACTGCAATCACATGAGTTCGGATCAGCTTGCGTGAACTTTATGCTGGGCTGTCTGGATGGACTCCGAGCATCCCTCGCCGCCCTCGGACTCACTCTGCAGTGGCGGCGGGGGTCCCAAACCGAGGAAGTCTGTCGAGCCGCGATGGAATGGAAAGCCGATGTGCTCTACTGGAACCGTGATTATGAGCCCCGCGCGAAGGCCCGCGATCGGCAGATCCAACAGCGATTAGCGCAGATGGGAGTCTCCTTTCGGACCTTCAAAGACCATGTGGTCTTTGAAGCAGAAGAAATACGCGGCGTCTCCGGAGAACCGATGCAGCGCTATAGCGCGTACCGTGCCCGCTGGTGGGCCAAGTGGCATGAAGGACAGTCACTGCTCTCTTCTCTCCCGAGTCCCCAGACTATTGCGGCGAAAGCCGTCGGTCTGTCGCTCGCTCCCCTGCCAACGGCGAACGACCTAGGCTACGATGACGTCGTCCCGTGGATCAAACCGGGAGAACGCAGCGCCCGCAAACAATTGCGCTCGTTCGTCGAAGGCCCCATCCACCAATATGCCGATGGTCGGAATCGTCCTGCCGTCGACGGAAGCTCGAAGTTATCCCCTCACTTTCGTTTTGGAACGCTCTCACCCAGGATGGCCGTGCATGCAGCGTTGGAAAGCCTGTCCAACAGAGGTCCTGTTTCTCGATCGGACGTTCTGACCTGGGTCGATGAACTGATCTGGCGTGAATTTTTCCAGCAGGTCTTAGCGGCCTTTCCGCATGTCGTGAACGGTCCGTTCCGACACACAGCCGTGCCACCTCCACGAGATCATGGCCCGGAACGGGATCGACTCTTTCATGCCTGGTGTGATGGAAACACGGGGTATCCCATCGTGGACGCCGGCATGAGGCAACTCAACCGAACTGGCTGGATGCACAACCGTGTCCGAATGGTTGTCGCTTCATTCTTGATCAAGGACCTTCGGATCGACTGGCAAAGCGGAGAACGGTACTTCATGCAGCATCTGCTCGACGCCGACGTGGCCGCCAACAACGGCAATTGGCAGTGGTGCGCGTCGACCGGGACGGATGCCATGCGAGGCTATCGCATATTTAATCCGGCGCTGCAAAGCAAGAAGTTCGATCCGGATGGGGAATACATTCGACAATATGTGCCGCAACTCCACTCTGTCCCCGCGAATAAGATTCATGAGCCCCATCTGATGTCCCCTGACGAGCAGCGTCGATATGGCTGTCACATCGGTGTCGATTATCCAGCCCCTGTCGTGGATCATCGGCAGGCGCGTCAAGAATACTTGGATCTGAGCAAGTCTCAGGTGACGAGATGACGGCCCTTCCGATTCGTCTGGGCATTAGTAAGTGTCTCCTCGGTGACGAGGTTCGTTTTGATGGGGGACACAAACGAGACCAGTTCTTAACCGAGGTCCTTGGCCGCTACGTCGAGTGGGTTCCAGTCTGCCCTGAAGTAGAAGCGGGACTCGGCACCCCGCGTGAAGCCATGCGGTTGGTAGGCAATCCCCATCGCCCCCGGCTGATGACGATCACGAGCAAGCAGGATCACACGGACGCGATGGAGACGATGCTGGAAGAGCGCCTCGACTCGCTCAAGAAATTGGATCTCTCCGGGTTTGTCTTCAAGAGGGGTTCGCCGAGTTGCGGAGTCGAACGGGTGCGTGTGTACACCGCACAGGGCATGCCGAGCCACATCGGCGTCGGAATTTTTGCGAAAGCCTTTATGGAGCAGTTTCCACTCATTCCTGTCGAGGAGGAGGGGCGTCTCTGTGATCCATCGCTTCGGGAGAACTTCATCGAACGCGTGTTCTGTTACCACCGGTTCCAGAAACTAGTCCACGACGGAGTCACAAGACAGGCTCTGATACGATTCCACACAATACACAAATATCTGCTCTTGGCCCATAGCGCACAGCATTACGAAGTAATGGGTCGCCTCGTGGGGCAAGCGGATCTCCATCGACCCAAAGACCTAACCGCGAAGTACGGTGAACTCTTCATGAAGACTTTAGCCATGAAGGCGACCGTGCGGAAGCATGTGAATGTTCTCCATCACATTGTAGGTCACTTCAAGAGCCGTCTGAAAACGCACGAGAAGTCTGAGCTGCTGGACGTGATCGCCGACTATCATCGGGGGCTCACGCCTTTAATCGTCCCTCTCACGCTGGTCAAGCATTACGTCCGGATCTTCGACATCGGGTACATTCGCGATCAAGTCTATCTGAACCCGCACCCGAAAGAGCTCATGTTGCGGAATCATGCGTAGAAAGGAGTCACGATGCCGCATGTTGTCGTGGAAAACGCTGGCGATCTTCAGACCCTCTACCAGGCCTTCACTCCGATCCTTCAACGGACCGGAGGCGAGATACTCAAGGTTCAGGAATTCTATCTGTCCAGAAGCGGGAAAGACGCCTTGCTCGAGTCGGTGGCCATCGAACAGGGTGCTGCGTGTACTTTCTTTGTCCAACTCAAGTTGCACGAGAATGCCATTACTGTTCGGTTGTTGCCGGCCACCGATCCTGAGAAAACCCCCGCGGTCAAGAAAGTGATGGCCCTTGTCGCGGGATTCATCCGGAAGGTCTTTCCAGGTAGTCGCTACGGAAAGACCAATCTCCAGGAGTACTTAGAATGGGCATCAGGTCAACGTGAACGCGAGCGAACATGCTGAAATGATCACCGAAAGGGCAACGGACATGCAGACCATTCAAGGAGTCATACTCGTTGGGCATGGTGGTATCCCAAAGGATTGCCCACAAGAGTTGGTCACGAAATTGAAGCGATTGGAGGCCCAACGGCGTACGGCCAAACAGCCGCCATCCCCAGAGGAACTGGAATTGGATCAGAAGATCCGTCGTTGGCCGAGAACCAAAGCGACTGATCCCTACCAGTCGGGACTGGAAGCCGTGGGGGCCGTGCTTCGTCCTTATCTGAATGGTGTGTTGTTTGCCATGGCCTACAACGAATTCTGCACACCGACATTGGAAGAGGCCGTGGAGGATCTGGTGAAACAAGGTGCGACATCCATCACTGTGTTGACGACGATGTTTACACCGGGCGGCTCCCATTCAGAAGTCGAGATCCCTGAGATCTTGGATCACTTGCGACCGCTGTATCCCACTGTTGAACTGCGCTATGCCTGGCCGTTTGATTTGCAGCTCATCGCGAAGACGTTGACGGAGCAGTTGAGGAGATGGTCGTGACAGGGTCTTCTGTCACGGAGCCGGAAACGTGTGAGTCTGTTGGAGGACTCCTCTATGCCACATCTCACCAGTCTTATAATGAACTTGGCCGAACGTGGCTTGGGTCCGGATAGGGCGATCCGTCGTGGCATTCGGCACTTGCTGAAGCAGCGTCTCTCTGAGATTCAGTTGCAAGACGCCCAATCAGCAGCGCGGCACGAAGCGCAATTTATCGAACAGATGCGCCGTGCGCCCATCGCACTGGCGTCGGAGAAAGCCAATGATCAACACTATGAAATCCCTGCCGAGTTTTTCCAACTGGTCCTCGGCCCTCACCTGAAATACAGCGGAACGCTCTGGCCTCCAGGCGTGGCAACTCTCGCCGAGGCTGAAGTCACAGGCCTACGTGAATCCTGCCTCCATGCAGACTTGAACAATGGGCAGAGAATTTTGGATCTCGGATGCGGCTGGGGGTCTCTCACATTCTGGATAGCGACACACTATACAAACACCCATATCACGGCGGTTTCCAATTCCCACTCTCAACGAGTCTATATCGAGGCGCAGGCCAGAGTGCGCTCTCTGCAAAACCGACTGCGAGTGGTGACCTCCGATATGAATTCTTTTGACATCGGTCATGAGCAGTTCGATCGGGTGGTGTCGGTGGAGATGTTCGAACATATGCGGAACTGGCCCGAACTGTTTGCACGTGTACGACGATGGCTGACACCCGGTGGGCGATTCTTCCTGCACGTGTTCACGCATCGTGCCATTCCCTACCTGTTTGAGGACCGAGGTCCCGACGACTGGATGAGTCGCCATTTTTTCACGGGGGGGATGATGCCCAGCGATCACCTCCCGCTGGCCTGTCAGGACCACCTCACCTGTATCGCGCGCTGGCGGTGGGACGGCACGCATTATGAGAGGACGGCCAACGCCTGGCTCGCCAATATGGATGCCGCACGCGAAAAGCTGTGGCCCTTAATGGAACGGGTCTATGGCGCTGCAGATGCAGCGGTGTGGTGGGCACGGTGGCGCATATTTTTCATGGCCTGTGCTGAGCTGTTCGGCTACGAGCAGGGCCAACAGTGGGGGATCAGTCACTATCTGTTTGAAAAATCCAGCGCGAGGGCTTGATGCAGATGGGCACCCTGATGGTCGTGAGTAACGTGGTGCTCTTTCAAATCGGCTGGTTCAGCTGCGTCTTGAGTGCTGCCGCTCATCAGCCATGGATCGGTCTGCTTGTGACATCTGGAGTGGTGATCACGCATGTGCTCCGCTCCCCCATGCCATCGATGGAACTTAAATTGGTAGTGCTGGCGCTCATCATAGGACTCATCTTCGATAGCCTCCTGGTCTGGCAGGGGTGGCTCACCTACTCATCAGGAATCCTGCTGTCGAACGTCGCCCCCTATTGGATCGTGTCGATGTGGGGACTCTTCGCCACGCTGCTGAATGTCTCGTTGCGTTGGATGAGGGGGCGCTGGGTCCTTGCGATTGTCTTTGGAGCCGTCGGGGGCCCTGCCGCCTACTACGGCGGCCTCCGCCTTGGGGCGCTGGAATTTGGCAATATGCCAGCCGGCCTGACGGCACTGGCGGTTGGCTGGGCGGTACTGACACCACTGCTTCTAGCACTGTCGGCCCGCTTTGACGGCTATGAAAGCTCGCTGGACATGAGGGCCGCATGAATTTGTGGATCTATGTCTTGGGTTTGGCGGCGATGCTCAGCCTGGCAACCCTCACATGGGTCGTCAGCGTCCTCAAGCGCGATGTGAGTATCGTGGACGGCGTGTGGGCCTTTATGCTCCTCGCCGCCGCGACTCTATACGCCACCGGTGCGGAGCCCTATACAGGACGGACGACACTCATCCTGACGCTGGTTGTACTGTGGGCCCTGCGCCTATCAGGTCATATCATCCATCGCAACTGGGGTGAGCCTGAGGACCGGCGCTATCGAGACATCCGCCAGAAATACGAACCGCATTTTGCACTGAAGAGTCTTGGCCTCATCTTCTGGTTTCAGGCGGGGCTGGCGTGGATCATCTCCATGCCCCTGTGGCCGGCTCTCACGGTTCCGGTCAATTGGGGGGCATTCGATGTCCTCGCGGTGACGGTATGGACCGTCGGCATGATCTTCGAATGCGTGGGAGATTGGCAACTGTCCCGATTCAAGGCCGATCCGGCAAATCACGGCAAGGTGATGAACCGCGGACTCTGGCGGTATACCCGTCATCCCAACTACTTCGGTGAGTGCGTGATCTGGTGGGGCTTCTACCTTTTTGCGGTACCGACGGGAGCCTGGTGGACGATTGCGGGACCCCTGCTCCTCACCTACCTGCTCCTGAAATTCTCAGGCGTAACACTGATGGAGCAGACTATCATCGAGCGGCGACCTGCGTATCGAGAGTATATCGCTCACACCAATGCCTTCCTTCCCGGCCCTCCGAAACAGAGCATGGAAGGTTCCATTTGAGGACACAGCGATCATGAGCAGTGCCTGTTCCGTAACCAGCAGGTTTTCCTTCGCGGCGTCCATCCTCGGATTCCTGACCTGCCTCGCAAGCCCCACCCAACAGGCTTGGAGTGCCAGCTCTCAGACCTATGACTTCAAGGTCTTCCTCGGCAAGGATGAAATCGGACGCCAGCGCTTCGACGTCTCTACAGAAGGCGAGCGGACCCAGGTCCGGGTAGACGCGCAGTTCACCGTCAAGTTCCTGTACATCCCCGTCTATACGTATCGGCATACCAACGTCGAAACATGGGAGGGAACGTGCCTGCGCGAGATTCGCGCGGAGACGGATGATAACGGCGAGTCTTTTTTCGTGAACGGCATCTTTCGGAACGGGCAGATGCACGTGCAGACACAGTCCGGGAACTGGATCGGTGAAGGATGCATCAAGACCTTTGCCTATTGGAACGCTGAGTGGATCAAGGGCGAGCGATTGTTGAATTCGCAAACCGGCGAACATCAGCCTGCGTCCATTCTTGTGGTGGGCGAAGAGACGATCCCCGTGCAGGGAGTCCCGACTCGAACCACACATCGCCGTATCGTCACGGACAAGTTCACGATCGATCTCTGGTACACCTTAAACGGCCGATGGGTCGCCCTTCACTCCACCACGAAGAATGGTGATACCCTTCGCTATACGCTCCAGTGAGGACACCATGCCATCTGTGCTGCCGTCACTTTTCATGCCCGTTGTGCTGCTGACGCTCACCGCCTGCAGCAGCCCTCCACCCATTCGGATCGCGACAGCCGTGGACCTGGAGCGTTTTATGGGAGACTGGTACGTCATTGCCAACATCCCCACGTGGATCGAACGGGACGCCCACAATGCCGTGGAATCTTATCGCCTAGCGCAGGATGGGACCGTGGCCACGACGTTCAGTTTCCGCCGGGGCAGCTTCGAAGGCGAACTCAAAACGTACCATCCTACCGGCTACATTCTTGATCGGGAATCGAACGCTGTCTGGGGTATGCAGTTTCTCTGGCCCATCCAAGCCGACTATCGCATCGTCTTTGTGGATGAATCCTACGGTCAGACGGTCATCGGAAGAACTGCACGTGATTACGTGTGGCTGATGGCACGAACACCCGAAATTTCCGATTCAGACTATCAGCGGTTTGTCACGCTCATCGCCCAGGAAGGCTACGATGTTTCCGCAGTCCGCAAGGTTCCGCAACGATGGAAGTAATGGCGGTACCGTCTTGCCGGCTCATCCTGCTCGGTCAGCCGGGGAATGACGGGAGGAGTCAATGAGGGCCTCATGAGAATCGCCATCGTCGGCACAGGTATCTCCGGCATGGTTGCCGCGTATCTCCTGCACCAAGACCATGAGGTGACCGTGTTTGAAGCCGCTGACTATATCGGTGGGCATACCAATACCATCGAAGTCCGGATGGAAGGGCAGACCTATGCGGTCGATACCGGGTTCATCGTGTTTAACGACTGGACTTACCCGAACTTCATTGCCCTACTCAAGAAATTGGGCGTGGAATCGCAACCGAGCGACATGAGCTTCGGTGTGAAATGCGAGCGTACCGGCCTCGAGTACAATGGGACGTCGCTGAATACACTGTTCGCCCAGCGGCGAAACCTCTTTCGCCCCTCGTTCTACCGGATGATACGGGACATCCTCCGCCTCAACCGTGAGTCGCTGGAACTGCTGACACTGACGGGGCCAGGTCCTTCACTCGGCTCCTATCTGGCGACTCATCGATACTCAAGGGAGTTCACCGAGCACTACATGGTTCCAATGGGAGCCGCGATTTGGTCGGCTAGCCACGAGACCATATTGAGATTTCCAGCCCGATACCTCGTCCAGTTTTTCAACAACCACGGCATGCTTTCGGTCGATGAGCGGCCGACCTGGCGGGTCATCAAAGGAGGGTCGCAACGGTATGCCGAAAAACTCGTCGCCCCATTTCGTAATCGGATTCATCTTAACTCCGCCGTCGAGTCCATAGGTCGCTTCCCGGCCTATGTGGAGATCCGCGCCAAGATGGGGGGGCACGATTACCGGACACTGCGGTTTGACCACGTGATCATCGCCACGCACAGCGATCAAGCCCTTGCGATGCTGGCCGACCCTTCACCGACGGAAAAGGAGGTGTTGGGGGCGATTCACTATCAGCCGAATGAAGCGGTGTTGCACACCGACACGTCGTTGCTACCAAAACGGAGACTGGCCTGGGCTGCATGGAATTACCATCTGCTTGAGGCTCAGCCGGATCGTGCGGTTCTGACCTACCACATGAACAAGCTGCAGAGCCTGACCGCGCCCTGTGAATTCTGTGTCACCCTCAATCACACACAAGCCATCCATCCAACCGAAATCCTGTGTCGCATCACTTATCATCATCCTGTGTACTCACCGGAAGCCGTTGCCGCGCAGAAACGCCACGGCGAGATCAACGGCGTCAATCGGACGTCCTATTGCGGTGCCTACTGGGGTTTTGGGTTTCACGAGGATGGAGTGAACAGTGCTCTGGCCGTCTGTAGGCCATTTGGGAAGGATCTCTCGTCATGAAAAGCGCGATCTATACGGGACACGTTCGGCACCGCCGGTTCAGTCCGATTCCGCACGCGTTCACCTACCGGTTGTTCATGATGTATGTGGACCTGCACGAACTGCCGACTGTCTTCAAGGATCGCTGGTTCTGGTCAGTGGACCGCACCAACCTTGCTTCGTTTCAGCGTGTGGACCATGTCGGCGATCCAGGCCTTCCATTGGATGAATCGATCCGCCGGCTCGTGGAGGACAGAACGGGTAATCGGCCGGCTGGACCGATTCGCCTCCTCACCCATTTCCGCTACTTCGGCTACGTCTTCAATCCGGTCAGCTTCTATTTTTGCTATGACCGATTCGAGCGCGGCATCGACACCATCGTCGCAGAAATTACCAACACTCCCTGGGGAGAGCGGCACTGTTACGTTCTGGGTGCGAAAGACAATCGTGCCAGCGGCAGAAGGAAGCACTACCGGCTCGACAAGGTGTTCCACATATCGCCCTTTATCGACATGGATGTGGTCTACGACTGGCGATTCACCGAACCGGCATCGCAACTCGTCATCCATATGGAAAATCTTCGCGACGGGCGGCCTTTCTTCGACGCTACGATGAGGCTGGAGCGTCTTGAGTTCTCGAGTACGTCTCTGGCTCGCGTGCTTGTGCAGTATCCTCTGATGACGGCCAAGGTCATTGGGGCCATCCATTGGCAGGCATTGAGACTCTGGGCCAAGCGTGTCCCATTCTACGCCCACCCTAGCAAGCGAAAGGAGCCGTCGCCTGTGGCGACGAGTCAGACACCATCATGAGCGACCGGATGATTGTGCCAGACCTTGCCTTCGAGAATCAGTCTCACGGTCACGAGGTCTCTCTACCACCTGTGAGCTGGATCTACCTGCTCGCACGCCGACTCGTCTTCATGAAGCTCAGCAAGCTGCAACAGGGTGCGGTGACGCTCGTGGACGGGAAGGCGCTCTCTGCCTTTGGTCGTCTGACGTCACACTGCCCACTTCAAGCCACAGTCACAATTCACGATCCCCGCCTCTATCTCAACTTACTGCTGGGCGGCACGGTCGCGGCGGGCGACGCCTATCGTCAAGGACTCTGGAACTGCGACGATCTCACGACCTTGGTCCGGATCTTTCTGTTGAATCGCTCGCTCTTGGACGGCTTAGACAGCGGCCTCGCCCTGGCGACCAGGCCGTTGCTCAAGATGATCCATTGGCTGAATCGCAATACAAGAACGGGCAGCACAAGGAATATTGCCGCCCACTACGATCTGGGAAACGCCTTCTTTCGCCACATGCTTGACGAAACGATGATGTATTCCTGTGCCTACTTCGAACGACCCGGGACCACGTTAGCGGAGGCCTCACGGGCAAAGAATGATCGTATTTGCCAAAAGTTGCAATTGTCGGCAAACGACCATGTACTTGAAATTGGCACCGGCTGGGGTGGATTCGCCATCCATGCGGCATCCCATTACGGTTGTCGCGTCACGACCACGACTATTTCGCACCAGCAGTACGAGATGGCACGGCAACGAGTTAGAGAATCCGGCTTGAGTGATCGGATCGCGGTGCTGCTCATGGATTATCGGGATTTACCAAAGCTCGGTCTGCAATTCGACAAGCTTGTGTCTATAGAAATGATCGAAGCCGTCGGGCACGCGTATTACACAACGTTTTTCAAGATCTGCAGCCGCATGTTGAAGTCTCAGGGGCTGGCCTTGATCCAGGGCATCACGATTGACGATCGATTCTACGAACGAGCGAAGCGTTCCGTGGATTTTATTCAACGCTTCATCTTCCCCGGCAGTTGCATCCCCTCCGTCAGCGCTCTGACACAAGCGTCGGCGAAAGTCGGCGATCTGGGACTGATTCACCTTGAAGATATCGGAATGCACTATGTGCCGACATTAAGGGCCTGGAGACAAAACATGGCAACAACGCTTCCTCAGATCACGGCGTTAGGATATCAGGAGGAATTCCTGCGCCTCTGGGATTTTTATCTCTGTTACTGTGAAGGCGGGTTCTCGGAACGGTCCATCAGTGTCGTCCATCTCCTCTACGCCAAATCAGGGTGGCGGCCGTGCTGCCTCCACAGCTAAATGGCACCATGTTTGCCTTGGCCTACAACGAACTCTGTGCCTGGACATTGGAAGAAGCGATGGAGGATTAAATCAAACAAGGCGCGATATCCATCACCCTGCTGACGACGATGTTCACGCCAGGTGGGTCACATTCGGAAGTCGAGATTCCGGAAATCCTCGATCAGTTGCGACCACAGTATCCTGAAGTCGAACTGCGTTACGCCCGGCCTTTTGACCTCTACCTTGTCGCCAATACCCTAGCTGAGCAGATCCATCGCTTCTCTGCAGTGCCTCCCTACCCAAATCAGTGAAAAGATATGTCCTGATTCTTCCAGGCAGTGTAGAATGCAACCGAATATCTGAACTGCATGAGACGGAGGACGAATGGTGGCCATTCGCGATCAACTGGCGAAAGCGTTCCATGATACTCAATCCTTCAAGTGGGATCACGAGAGGGGATTCAAGCTCGCATCTGGAGAGATCAGCCCCTTCTATGTCGATTGCCGTGCCCTTTTGTCGTATCCGGAGGCGCGTCGTCTGGTCGCCCAATCGGCCTACGAAGCGCTCGCCGACATTGAGTTTGATTGTCTCGGGGGCCTCGAACTCGGAGCCATCCCGATTGCCGTAACCGTTTCCGATTTTGCCTGCGCTGCTTCGCGTCAGCGGCTCTGGCGAACCTTCGTCGTCCGCAAGCAGCCCAAAGACCATGGACTGGGAAAGGTGATCGAAGGCATCGTTCGTCCCGGCGATCGAGCGCTGATCGTGGACGACGTGCTCACGAGCGGTGGGTCGTTGCTGAAAGCGGTGAGCGCCGCACGGGAAGCCGGGCTTCGGGTGGATCATGCATTAGTTATTGTGGATCGTCAGGAGCAGGATGGGAGAGCGCGCGTGGAAACAGAGAAGGTACAACTTATCAGTCTCTTAACCGTCCCGGATCTCATGACCACGATGAAGAAGCACTAGTGTGCCCGCGTTGATGGCGTGTTCCGCTTCTCTTCATTTCATTTGCACTCG
>JBBIKN010000036.1:0-26125 GCA_037445435.1 Nitrospira sp.
CACCTCAAGGACCAACTTGACAAAAGAATTGACCCCACCTACCATGAGGCTCCTTGGGCTCTGATCTCCCATCGGGTCAGAGCCATTTTTTCGTGCCGATGCTGGTTGTGGATGTTTTCGACTATGGGCAATCTCGTCATCATCGGTGCTCAATGGGGTGATGAAGGCAAGGGCAAGATCGTCGATATCTTGGCTCGAGATGCCGATTTTGTCGTTCGATATCAGGGCGGCTCCAACGCCGGACATACGGTCATCAATGAACGCGGGACCTACATTTTTCATCTCATTCCCTCGGGGATTTTGTACCGAGGGACGACCTGTGTCATTGGTAACGGTGTCGTGGTGGACCCCGGGTCTCTGATCGAAGAAATGGATCAGCTCCAGACCAAGGGCATCACGATCGGCAAGAATTTCGCCGTCAGTCAGCGGGCGCATTTGATCCTTCCTTATCATAAGGCGATCGACCGGGCCTCGGAACAATCCAAGGGGTCACGAAAAATCGGCACGACGGGCCGGGGGATCGGGCCGTCCTATGCCGACAAGATGGCGCGGATCGGGATTCTCATGGGAGATTTGCTGAATCCGTCCCTCTTCAAGAAGAAACTCGAAGAGAATCTTGTCGAGATGAACTGGTTCTTGGAGCGGCTGTATAAAGTCGAGACGTTCCAAGTGGACAAAGTTTTCGATCAATACATGGGCTATGCCGATCGACTCAAGAGTCATATCGTCGATACCACCGTCTTATTGAATCGCGCGATCGAGAAGAACAAGACGGTCTTATTTGAAGGGGCTCAAGGCACGAGTCTGGACGTGGACTTCGGCACCTATCCGTATGTGACCTCGTCCAGCGCTGCGGCAGGTGGAGCTTGTACGGGCACCGGTGTCGGGCCCACGATGATCGACGCGGTCATGGGCATTGCCAAGGCCTACTCGACAAGAGTCGGCAGTGGGCCGTTTCCGACTGAACTGACTGATGAGATTGGACGAGGGCTCCAGGAACGAGGGAAAGAATTTGGTTCAACCACAGGACGAGCGAGACGATGCGGCTGGTTTGATGCGGTCGTGGTCCGCCATGCAACGTTGGTGAATGGACTCACCTCGCTGGCACTGACCAAGCTGGATGTGCTCGACGGCTGCAAGGAATTGAAGCTCTGTATCGGCTACAGACATGGGGGTACCCTCTATAAGAGCATGCCGGCGGATTTAGATGTGTTGACGAGCTGCGAGCCGGTCTATCAACGGATGAAAGGGTGGACTACTGCGACGACAGGGACCACCAGCTATGCACGGCTTCCGGTCGAAGCGAAACGCTACTTGGGCCGCATCGAAGAGCTGGCCCAGTGCCGAATCGATATGATCTCCACCGGATCCAAGCGTGCCGAGACAATCATACTGCGCAATCCCTTGGACTGCTCTCGCCGACGCCCCAAACATCCCAGAAATAGTCAATAGTCATCGGTCATAGGTCAATGCTATGATGCGACGGCGAGTCTTTGTTGACCTTTCGTCCGGTCGCTTCACGAATTAACGAAATGATTCTGTATCCAGGATGATCAAAATTGTCGGTAACAAGGCCGCAGCGAGCGAGAACCCGAGTCGTACAGTTTGTGGTACGTCGCAGGGTTTGAGCGACGCGAGAACGCAGTTAGCGACCATTTTCAGCATCCTGGTTTGAGCCGGTAGCTCAGTCGGTAGAGCATCGCCCTTTTAAGGCGAGGGCCCTGGGTTCGAGTCCCAGCCGGCTCACCATTTCGGTGGAGACATAACTGTCAAAATAACCTTTATCCTCAGTCTTCCTGCATAGCTTAAGCCATATCGCGTGAATGAGGCATCCTCCCTGAAGCTGGTCTAGCGAATTTTTCATCAGCCTGCCGCAAAATGTGCGACGGTTCGCAACGATGCCGTTGCCATAGTGATTCCCAAGACCCACCCATGGCCGTTTGAGTTGGAGCGACCAACACCGATGTGTTATCAGTGTAGAGCTACCCGTGTGACGGACGTGGGATACTTCCTGCGGTAATCGCCACATCAAGGAAATGGTGTCCCGAGTCCTAAGACGACCTGTCGTGGAGACATAGCGATGCCCAAAGCTCGAAGCGCCGGCCAGTGTTATCAATGCGAAGCCGAAGACCGGGTCAGGATGACCTTCATGACGTGCAACCGCTGCCGCCGGTATTTCTGTAGTGAGCACGGCACCTCCGAATTGGACCAATGCGAGGTATGCATCGAAGGCGGCGAAGAGACGGAATAGCGACTAATCAATCGGATCGAACCGGTGAACAGATACCGGGAGTCTTTCTGGACATCCGCCTATCCTGCATCACACTGTCGTCGCATGTGTATCTGAACGTCACCGGCTGTGACCGAGCGCTTTCACCTGCGAGACGAATTGACGAGACCCCAAAAATAAACAGGGGCTTGGCGATTTAATATCGTCGGGGGCCCTTGCCGGGTAGCGCCCCCTTGACTCGTTTCCAACAAAGATTAACTGTAGGAGCTGTTGACCGGTTGAACTGGATGGACTGGGTGGAGGGGGGGGTCCCATGTCTGGTAAGCGGTCAATGTCATCTGAATCGGCTCCGCCGCTCACCTGCCTGTCAGTTGCAACTCATTATTGTCCGTTCAATCTCTAACGTTCACCCATGATGGTGAAAGGAGGGTCTATCATGATGGTGCTCAACCAATTTCCCGCCGAATTTCGCAATGGGTCGCTGGAGAATCAGATTGAGCGGTTGTTCGACGACGCAATTGGCTCGGTGAACGAAGGGGCGCGGTCTTGGACTCCTGCGTACGACATGTTTGAAGACGCACAAGGATTGACGGTTCAGATGGCCATCCCCGGATGGGAGGCCAATCAGATCAAGGTCGAGGTCCTCAATAACGAGTTGCACGTCACAGGTGAGCGTCCGGCTGAAGTGGCCGCCCATAGGACGTGGCTTGTCCGAAATCTTCCCGAAGGAAGTTTCAAATGGTCCTGCCGACTGCCTGCTTCCGTCGATACGGCTCATTCGACTGCTTCGTACACACAGGGCCTTTTGACGCTCCATTTTCCGACGCGTGAAGAGGCGAAACCTCGGCAAATTGCGATTACCGCTCAATAAAGGAAAGTTTGGGGTGCGCCGACATCTCACCGCCGATGTCGGCGCGAACAACACAGCGCGGCGGCGAAGAGCGAAAATTGCCTGTTCGGCGAGATTCGTCGGGCGAGGGAGTGACTAGCTTGTTTCTTCACACTACCCGGCGTCCTGTACCTGCTGAAGCGTTCGCCTACCCTTCATAAGGAGGTGCCTCATGGATTTGATGCGTACCTTACTGAGCCAGGATAACTTCCGGGAATTGGAGACGATGTCCAATCGTTTGAACCGCATCCTCAGGGAAGGAGGCATGCCCACTCGCCAACCGGACGAGACGGTGGCTGTTGCGGACTGGATGCCGGTCGTGGATATTCTCGAAACGAATGACAACTTTCAGATCCAGGTCGAGTTACCCGGGGTGGAAAAGAGTGCGGTAAAATTGTCCATCGAGAAGGGGGTACTCCTCATTTCGGGCCAGCGACCGCAAGGAACGCTCACCGAGGGTGTGCGGTACCATCGGAATGAGCGGCTGTACGGAAGGTTCGAGCGGACGTTTCGGGTACCGGACAGTGTCGATGAACAAAAGCTGGAAGCCGACCTCAAGAACGGCGTCCTGACGATCCGCCTACCCAAGGTCGAGAAGGCAAAGCCCAAATCGATCCAGATCTCTGTGACGTAATCGTATCGTCACAGCAACGGCGGATCGCAGGGAAGACCTTCTTTGCGGCGAGCCATCAGTCCTGGTATGGAAATAGAGGCTGTGTAACACCCAAATACCAGTGCATGGAACGCAAGGACTACTATACCGTTTTAGGGGTGACGCCCGCAGAGGGTCTGCATGCCATCCGACGGGCATATCGGAATTTGGCCAAGCAGTACCATCCGGATTATGCAGGACAGGAAGGGCAGACACAATTTCAGGAAATCCAAGAAGCCTACGAGGTCCTCTCCGATCCACGGAAACGGAAGGAGTATGATGCAAGGCGACCAGTGGTGCGGTCAGCCCGCGTGGTCGCCGAACCTCTCGTCCCCAGGCATCCTCGGACCCATGCGCCGGAGCACCTCACGAGAACATCAGCCCCGGAAGAATTCTCCGCATCGCCCCGCGCGGCTCCTTGTCGGTTCTGCCATGGATGCCACAGTCCGTTCGAGCCGCCTTGTCCCGTCTGTCAACGATTCGAGTATCAGGTAGAGGACATGACGCACTTCCTCCTCGAGTGGCTGAAAATGCTTCGTATGAGATGAGGCCCTCTCTCGAGAACCGAGTCACACGAAGGGCAAACCGAATACACAGAGACGCATCACTCGCTGGTGGCCGCGCAAGTTGTGTGAAGCCTCATGTGGAATTCAGTTGCCGCATCCGTTTGATCGAGCGTTAAGAAGCACCATGGCTCAGTCTACACTCCCGAGAGAGGCATCACGCCTTTCAACCCGATGTTCCGTGCTTCTTGGAGTTCGGTAGCGGAAAAGTTGTTTGAGCCAACCATCCGTTAAGGAGCAGTGCACCACTTCGGCGGCTGTGTGAGCGCGTCACCTGCAACGTTCGTGAATTTCGGGGTGAACAAGAACGTGAAAGGCGGGAAGATCCACCAGAGCGTCGTCTCGTCGGATTGAACGATCCGCACACGACCTGCGCCGACCTTGTTGGCCGCTTTGGTGAATTCCTCGACCGTTCCGTCGAGGCTGGCATCGCCGATGAGCGGCAGCACGACGCCCAAATGCACTGCGACCTTCGTCAAATTAATGTGCACCGGTGCCTCAGAGCCGTCGAAATTATGCAAGCCGTTAAAGTTCGGGGCTGTACTCGTTCACGCGCAACCTGACAGGAGCAACGAGCAAATGATCGAGACGTGTATAGGCCTTCCGGGCATATCCGTACTCCTTTGTATCTCGGTATATGAAAATCATGCTACAACGGCCGCCTCGACGGTTGACCTAGGAAAACCCCCACAAGGAGTGGTGACGGAGGTCGTCGATCAACTCCCACGAGCCGTTGCAAAGCTATAAGAGTGAAGCAGGGCTGCAGCGGCCATCAGACCACTTGTGATATCGTGGTGTCATGATCGTGCCCGGTAAGTATAGAAACTGCTGTAAACATTCAGTGACGTTAAGATCAGATCAAAGGAAAAGGTACAGATAGATTATGAAGCTCACACAATCGGCGGTCGAACGGTTGAAGGCGTTAGTTGTGGAGCATCCCGAGGATCCTATTGTTCGAGTGCAGGTGAAGGATCTGGATGAAGAGCGGCTGTCCTTCAGCATTACGTTGGAGGACAAAGTTCAGCCGGACGACGAAGTGCGGATCGTTGACGGTTTGACAGTGGCGATCCCCGCCGCCAGCGCGGTTCGCATGGACGGCATCACCATGGACTACCAAAAAGCTGGCGGCTTCAAATTCCACCACACCGATGATCCGAATGATCTCCGGCTCGATCTCATCAACTTGAACTGACTTCCCAGTTACCAAGGTTAGAGTCCAGCCGGCTCACCATCTTCAATCGCAGCAACGACACATTGACCTGGTCGGACGATTTTAAGATTCCTGATACGCCCGTGCCGCACTGGCAGGTGGTGGATACCAAGGGCAACGTGTATTTCTTGAATCGCCTCGTCATCAAAGGCGACAAGCAGAACCGCACCATTACCTTGCCCGCGCAGATCAATGATGTGGACAAGGTCCAAATCTGGTGCGCCTATGCGGAGGTGCTGTTGGGAGAAGCGTCACTTGCAAAGCTGATCGTGACGGCCTCAGGCGAAGCGCGTGGTCACGGGATGAAGGCCGACAGCGGCATAAAGCACGATAGCATGGCGATGAACCGGTAATACTGTCCTCGGTCAAGGCCAGGGAGCTCCTTGTGTCTCCCTGGTCCATACCGATGGAGAAAGGGCGATTGACTTCTCCCTGCCCAATTCGGGCCCCGATAATCATCTGCGGACAAAGCGCTACGGTTGAACGGGTTTCCTGGTCCTGCCCTTGCAGTCTCATCGTTTCAACACACCAAACTGCGAATGATTGGTGCATAATGCATCAATGGCTTTGGTTTATAGTGGCAATTTAGGACAACGTCTTCATCCATTCTCTATTTGGAGTAGGAAATGACAGAAGAATGGGGCGCGATTCTGGTCGTCGATGACGATGCAGATATGCGGGAATTAGCCAACGATATGCTGAAAGACCGGGGTCATCAGGTCACGATGGCCGGGAGCGGTGAAGAGGCGCTGAAACGATTGGCCGAAGAAGACTATGCGGTCGTCCTCACGGATCTTCGCATGAAAGGCATGCAAGGGCTCGAATTGCTGACTCAGATCAAGCGAGACCATCCCGATATCAATGTGATTCTCATGACGGCGTTTGGATCCGTGGAAACAGCGGTTGAAGCCATGAAACACGGGGCGAGCGACTACCTCACCAAGCCGGTCAAGAAAGACGAACTGATCCGCGTCGTTGAACGGGTCATTCGGGAAGCGGCGTTGCGGCGGGAGGTCAGCCGGCTCAGAAAAGAGGTCCGCAAGGAATACAGCTTTCACCAGATATTGGGTAAGAGCAAAGCGATCCAGGCGGTCTTCGATCTCATCCGGCGCGTGGCCGATAGTCCGACCAACGTGCTCATCACCGGCGAAAGTGGGACGGGCAAGGAGCTGGTCGCCAAGGCGATTCACTACAACAGTGAGCGCAAAGATGCGCCGTTTATCCCCGTCAATTGTGCGGCGATACCGGAACAGCTGTTGGAGAGCGAACTGTTCGGACATATGCGCGGCGCCTTTACTGACGCCAAGATGGACAAGCGAGGGTTATTTGAAGAGGCGCAGAAGGGCACGTTGTTTCTCGACGAGATCAGTGAGCTGCCGCTCATGCTCCAGGCGAAAATTCTGCGTGCGATTCAAGAAAAGGAGATCAGACGGGTGGGAGCGACGAAGCCGATCTCGGTCGATGTGCGGATCATCGCGGCCACCAACCTGAATCTCGGTGAAGAAGTCAAAAACAAGCGGTTCCGCGAAGACCTGTATTATCGGCTCAACGTCATCGAGCTGAAGCTGCCGCCGTTACGAGAACGACGCGAGGATATTCCGCTTCTGGTCGATGCGTTTCTTAAAAAGTGCGGCGAGGCTCGTGGAAAGGAAGTGAAAGGCGTGAGCGAGGCGGCTCTGGCCATGTTGATGGACTATGCCTGGCCCGGCAACGTGCGGGAATTGGAGAATGTCATCGAACGAGCCGTGACGCTCAGTCTGGGCGAAAAAATTTCGCCGGATGATCTGCCGGCGGCCGTGCAAGGAGCGCGTGGCGACCGACGCGTGCTCGACGAAGCGGCCGAGCACACTCTGCCCTTGCATGAGCTTGAGAAAGAATACATTAAGAAGGTTCTCGAAAAAACCGGCGGCAATAAATATCAAGCCGCCCACGCCCTTGGCATCGACCGCAAGACCCTGTATCGTAAACTCGCCGAAATCGAAGGCAAGCCTCATCCAGAGGAATAACTGCCACTCGGTTAGCATCACAGCGGGGTTGTAAATTGACAGCTCCCCTCCATGGCGGAATCGATCCCATGAAAAACGCCGATCTTTGTGCCATGCCTATTGTGCTTTGGGCGATCCCGCTCCTCACGATCGGGATCTTCATCTTCGACCTGCTGACGCCGGTCGGAATTGCAGTGTCGATCCTATACATCGTTCCCATGCTGCTCACCCTTTTTACATCGCGCGTGAGTTACTCCCTCTATTTCAGCGGTCTTGCTACAGTTCTCCTCTGGATCGGGTTGATTCTCAAGCCACCGGGTAGTCCGCTACTTTACGGGGTATTGAATCGTACGTTGGGGACGTCCGCTCTATGGATCGTCGCCCTGGGATTGGTTCGCTTTAGACGGTTGCAACAAGAAACAACAGAGGCCGGACGAGCGTTGACGTCGGAACGTGTCGAGCGGGCACGAGCTGAAGGCTTGATGATGGAGGCGCAAGAGGCCCGATACCACGCGGATCGAGAGGCGCTGCTGGCCACGGTGGGACGTGAAAAAGCAGAAGAGCAGCTCCTGGTCAGCCAACTCAGACTGAAGGGCATCATCGAGTCCGCGATGGATGCGATCATCACCGTGGACGAAGAGCAGAGCGTCGTGTTGTTCAACCGAGCGGCCGAGCAGATGTTCGGCTGTTCCGCTCGCGAGGCCATCGGGCAGTCGCTCGATCGATTCCTGCCCGCTCGGTTCCGCGAGGTCCATCGCCACCATGTTCAGACGTTCGGGCAATCCGGTGTGACGAGCCGAAAGATGGGTCACTTGGGAATGGTCATGGGGCTGCGCTCGAACGGAGAAGAGTTTCCGATCGAAGCCGCCATCTCGCACATCACCGTGGAGAGAAAGCAATACTATACCGTCATTCTCCGCGATATCTCCGAACGGAAACAGTCGGAAGAGCTCTTGCAAGCGAAGGAAACGTTTACTCGCGATGTGCTGGATTCTCTGCCCGCGCACATCTGTGTGCTGAATAAGAGCGGCATCATCGTGAGGACGAATGACGCGTGGAAGAAGTTCGCACGGGAACATTCAGATCCTGGCTCCGCCATCGGAGATGTGGGGGACAACTATCTGGATGTGTGTCGGAGGGCGATTGCCAGAGGAGATTCAACGGCTGAGTCGATTCTCCACGGCATCGAAGCTGTGCTTAAGGGACACGAACAGACCTTCAGCACCGAATATCCCCGTCATTCACCTAAAGAATCGATGTGGTTTCTGCTCCGCGTGACGCCATTGAAGGACGCCAGCGGTGTCGTGCTCGCACACCTGAACATCACGGTGCGGAAGCAGGTTGAAGAAAACCTCCGACAGAGCCAGCGACAACTTGCCACCTTGATCAGCAATCTGCCGGGCTACGTGTATCGTTGTCAAAACGACCGCGACTGGACGTTGCAGTACATCAGCGAAGGAGTCTTCGATCTGACGGGTTACACTGTTGAAGAATATCTGACTCAGAAAACCATCACGTGCGGTGAGAGCATGCATCCGAATGATAGGGAGCGTGTGTGGCAGGAGGTCCAGACCGCGTTGGAACAACATCGTCCCTTCGAAACGACCTACCGACTCCTTACCAAATCGGGCGAGGTTAAATGGGTCTGGGAGAGAGGAGAAGGGATCTATGCACCGGACGGGACGCTCGATTATCTGGAAGGTTTCGTCACCGATGTGACGGAACGGAAACGGGCCGAACACTTACTGCGGCAAAGCGAGGAGCGCTACCGGCGCCTGATCGCCATCTCACCCTACGCCATCTTGGTGAACAGGGGCGACCGGGTCATCTTCGCGAATGATCAGGCTATCAAGTTGTTCGGCGCGGTGAAAGCCGACGAGATCTTGGAGAAGTCTCCTGTGGATCTGTTTCATCCCGATTATCGCGCCGTCGTGCGAGAACGGATCCATGAATTGCTAGAGGGCAGCCCACTCCTCCCAATGTTCGAGGACAAAATCGTCAGGGTGGATGGGACATCCATCGATGTCGAGATCAGTGCGGCCCGATTTGTCGATGAAGAGGGACCGGCTATTTTGGTCATGCTCCGAGATGTCAGCGAGCGGAAGCGGCTGCAGGAGCAATTGCGCAGGACCGAACGGATCGCCGAGCTTGGGACCCTGGCGTCCGGTATGGCTCACGAGATCGGGACCCCGATGAACGTCATTCTGGGTCGTGCCGAATATTTGATGGATCGTGTGACGGAGGAATCGGTGAGGAAAGGGCTTCAGACCATCATCACCCAAGTCGAACGGATCACGCGGGTGATGAATCAACTGCTTGCCTTCGCAAGGCGCAAGTTACCTGAGCGTACTCCAGTCGTGCTGAAGGATATAGTTGAAGATAGTCTGGAGTTGTTTCGTGAACGGTTCGGGAAAAGCCGTGTCACGGTGGAATTGTCGTTGGACGACGACTGCCCAAAGGTGCTGGCCGATCCGGATCAGATGAGTCAAGTCTTCATCAATCTGGTGATGAATGCCGTGCATGCTATGCCGGATGGGGGCACGTTACGAGTCGGCCTGGCGCCGGAAGAACAGATGGTCAAACTCACGGTGGCCGATACCGGTCATGGAATTCCCCGAGACATGGTCAAAAGAATCTTCGAGCCGTTCTTTACGACGAAGGAATTCGGCCAGGGGACCGGGTTGGGGTTGACCGTCGTCAAGGGTATCATCGAGGAACACCAGGGGGTCATCGAAGTCGAGAGCGAGGAAGGGAAGGGCACGACGTTCATGATCCTGCTGCCGCACGCTGACCGCGATTAGTCGTTGGCTCTTCGCTGTAGCATCCCGCAACAGCTGATGGGCTCGCCATTGTAGTCTTTCTCACCACTGAGATTGTATCGGAATCGGATTCAGCTTTGATTTCCTTGAAAAATATCGCCCGATTCGTTGCCCTTGCTGCAGGCATCTCCTTTGCTCGTTTCCCTCTTACACACATCAAACCAGCAGGTCGGGGCAAGAACGGGTGAGAATGGCAACCGTGGCGAAGGGAAAGGCGGCTGTGCTGTTGATCGTCGAAGATGACCGGGAGATGCTGAGCCTGCTGTGCGACGAATTTTGCGGAATGGGCTATCAGCTGCGTGAAGCGAGAAATGGAGACGAAGCATTCCTGGCGGTTTTGCAATCCGTACCGGATCTGATCTTGACGGACCTCCGGATGCCGGCCGGGGGAGATGACTACATCAGTCGATTGCGGACCGTGGCACCCAGGTGCCCCATTGTCGTGATTACGGCGTTCGGCGACGCGACCTTGAAAGCTCAGGTGGTGAAGGCCGGTGCGAATGCCTACTTCGACAAGCCGGTCCGTATTGCAGACCTGAAGAATTGTGTGCAAAAATTGTTGACTGATGCAGAAGGGGCTGATAGCTGAGGACCCTCAGGCCGACCGGCTGAAAGAAGCACGGCCCTCTCAGTTGCCGCGCGTGTCGTCGTGCCCGTAACAATTATCCGTCTCTTCGAGACACGAGATCATCTTGGCTAAACCTGAAAGCGCTAACGAAGCGCCGCTGACCGATCCCATCATTGCCGCGCGAATCGAAGCGATTAGGCAGCTGGCACACGGACTGTCCGATCGTGTGGCGGTTATGGACCGATCGTTCAACGTGGTATACGCGAACGAAGCAGCTTGGACGGGAGATGGGGATCAATCGACTCACCGACATCGTGCCAAGTGTTATGAAGCATTCGCCCGGCGGACAGATCCGTGCGGAACCTGTCCGGCGATGAAAGTCTTCGAAGCGCCGGAGGTCCAGTGCGTGTCTTGTTCCAGCGGAGGAGACGGCACGGCCTGTGGGATGCAGCAAGCGTTTCCCCTGTCAGATGCGAATGGAACCGTGGCCTCGATGCTGGTCCTCTTTGGGCCCGCACTGAAGTCCCACAGTCGAGCAATTCCAGAGGACTCCACCGGTCATGCAGGAGCGGATCGTTTAGAGAGTTTGATCGGTCGGAGTTCAGTCATGCGGCAACTGTTCGACATGACTCGTCTTGTAGCGGACAGTTCGGCGACCGTCCTCATACAAGGTGAGAGTGGGACCGGTAAAGAACTCTTGGCGAAAACGATTCATGCACTCAGCAACCGTCGAGATCGGCCGTTCGTCGTGGTGGATTGCGGGTCACTGCCCGAAACGCTGCTCGAAAGTGAACTGTTCGGGCATGTGAAGGGGGCCTTTACCGGGGCGGTGGCCAATAGGCGGGGACTATTCGAAGAGGCAGAGGGAGGGACCATCTTCCTGGACGAGATCGCCGACACCACGCCGACCTTTCAGGCAAAGCTGCTCCGCGTCCTGCAAGAAGGCGAGATCAAGCCTGTCGGTGGAACACGGTCGCTCAAGATCCAAGCGCGAGTCATCTCAGCCTCCAACAAAGATCTGGCCGAGCTGGTGAAGGCCAAGACCTTCCGGCAGGATCTGTATTATCGACTAGCGGTGTTGCCTCTCTATTTACCGGCGCTGCGGGAACGGCGAGAGGATATCCCGCTGTTGGTTCAGCACTTCGTCGCCACATCATGTGCTCGCCACCATCAAGCGGTGCGGCAGGTCGCAGAACGAACGATGAGCGCGTTGCGCGATGCTCCTTGGCCCGGCAATGTCCGACAATTGCAGCATTACATCGAACGGGTCGTGGTGACGACCGCCGGCCCATGGCTCGTGTGTGACGATCTGGTTTCAGGAGACATTGTTGCTGAAGATGAGGGGCTACGGGCGACGTCACGTGGGGCTGTTGCTCAAGCCGAACGCACGCGGATCATCGACGCGTTGCAGAAAACTGCAGGAAACCGACTGAGAGCAGCCAAGTTGTTGAAAATCAGCCGAGCGAGTCTCTATAATAAGCTCCGTGCCTATAGCATCGAATAGCCTCTATTTGTCCCTTTCCACCTCCTCCCCCAGGTGCAACTGACCAAGTCTCTGGATGGTTTAACCCATTGAAATCTTGAACAACGACCATTCCGCTTGTCGGAACTGTCTATTCGCTTAGATAGTTCCGATCCCTTAGCAAGCCTGTTACGAGCCTGAGAGACTCAAATCACCGCTTCTATCAGGTGATCTTGATCCCTGCGCATAAAGCTTGCTTGCCCCACGCGGCAGACAATGAGCCGTTGACCGTGAAAACGGGCGCAGGTCTTGTCGTGAGGAAATTTCACCATTACTGTGTGGAAGAAGGAGGTAGCGAGCATGGCTTCTGAACGTTCGGGGAAAATCGACGCCTTTTGGTATAACACGATTCCCCTCAAGGTCGGCTGGCTTGGGATGCTGGGGATCGGCATTTTCTGGGTCATGTACCAACGTGCCTTTGGGTACTCACACGGATTGGACTCCATGACACCGGAGTTTGACTCGGTATGGATGGGGTTGTGGCGATTTAACATTGTCGGCAACGCGATCTTCTTCGCGATATCCGTCGGATGGATCTGGGTGACGCGGGATCGGAATTTGGCGAACTTGGACCCCAAGCTGGAGCTCAGACGGTATTTCTATTGGCTCAGTTGGCTGGTGTGCTACATCTGGGGCGTGTATTACGCGGGCAGCTACACACTGGAGCAGGATGCGGCGTGGCACCAAGTGATCATTCGGGACACGAGCTTCACGGCGAGCCACATTGTGGCGTTCTACGGCAGCTTTCCCCTCTACATTACCTGTGGCGTCTCCAGTTATCTTTACGCCCAGACACGGCTGCCGCTCTATGCACAGGCCACGTCGTTCCCGTTGGTGGCGGCGGTGGTGGGGCCGATGTTCATATTGCCCAACGTGGGGCTGAACGAGTGGGGCCATGCGTTCTGGTTTGTGGATGAGCTGTTCAGCGCGCCGTTGCACTGGGGCTTTGTGACGCTCGGGTGGTGCGGGTTGTTCGGGGCGGCGGGCGGGGTGGCCGCGCAGATCGTGAGCCGGATGTCGAACCTGGCGGACGTGATCTGGAATGGCGCACCCAAGGATATTCTCGATCCGTTTTCTAAACAAACGGGTACCGGAGCCAAGATTGCGTACTAACGTAGAAACTAGAAGTAAGGATCGTCAGTTATAGTGTCGGGCCGTGCTGCTATTGGTCTGATGAGGCTCGGCATTCCGGATCCGGGGTGCCGGGCCAAATGATGTTCCGCAGCGTCGTCATGTGAACTGAGTACTCTCCGTACTCTCTTTTCCTCCCGTTCCTCTCCTCCGCAATCGACTCGATGGTGGGCGGCGTCCGGTTTCCTTTCGAGTCGAGAATTCAGATCTGGCAGACAGAATGACAATGCCAACTTTTCGATGTCGCTATCTGTTCCTGCATGGCGATTGTCGAACCTATACGTCATCTGTCCCTTTTTTCCTTTTGTGAGCCAGGTGTTCGTCTACGAGACTGGACAATGTAACTGACTGATATCTGAATGATCCCGGCAAGACACCTTTTATGAGTGTCTAAGTCCTTGGATTTCATCTCGAACCACAAAGGTCGATTGGTAACTCTCCTTTCCGCTTCTGGGGCGCGACTGAATTTGATGAGGGATCACAAGCCATCATGGCATGCACGTTGCTCGTCGCCCGGAGCAGTACAGAGAGGTCGGACTCTCTGGGCGCTGGAGGGCGATTCGCCCTGTCGCTGTCCAGCGCAGCCCGCCCGGACGTGCGCGGTTGTCCTGACCGCCCCGTGTGCGGTGAGGGGGCCACACGGTGGGGGTGGCTCCCTCATTTTTCTATGGAGCAGGGCATGTCAGGCAAACTTGGGTGTGGAGAGCGCACGATGTCCTACGCATTCCGCAAAGGTGAGGAGAGGAGGGGCAAAACGTTCATGCTTGTTGTTCGACTTGCGTGGTTGCTTGTCCTGTCGATGGCAGACACATCCTTCGCCGATGGTGCACATAGCGGTCATCATGCACCCCAGCTTCTCACTCAAACGAACACGACGGTCACGTATGAGGACAACCGTGTTACGGTGACGTTCGGGCCGGTGGATTTGCCGTCCGACCATGATGGGGAGCTTGCTGCCAGTTTGCCGAAACATGTCTTTGCGGTGCCCGAGGACATGATCATGGTGGGGTTCCATTCCGCCGTCTTTCAAAAAGACGGCACGCCGCTCCCCCGCCAGTATCTTCACCATATTGTGATGATCAATCAGGACAAAGACAGCGCCGCCTGCCCGGGCGAGCCGCTGTTTTTTGCCGGCGCTGGCATGGAGATGGCTGAAACACGGTTTCCCGATGGGTACGGGGTCAGGCTCGCCAAGGGCCAGAAACTCATGACGATCGTCGCGTTCTATCACGGAGTGCCGCCGACGAAGGACGTGATGGCACGCTTCACGATGGAGATGGCCTCCAAAGGGGCCACAATGCAGGAGCTGGAGGTCTACCAGGTCGGCGTCAATGTGGTCTGTTTCACCAAATTCGACAAGCGGCGGACCGACGAGACCGATGAGGGTATCGAGATCCAGCGAGGGGTGCAAGTCGATCGCGCGCCACTCAAATTCTGGATGGACGGCTGCGTAAAGTTCGCGTATCCGCATGCCCACGATCAAGCGTTGCTGATCGCCCTGGAGAACAAGACGGCGCAGCGGACGCTCCTTCGGACGGTTCCCGACGTCGCGCCGGACGGCTCGTTCCTGTCCTTTCTGCCGCATCAGATTTATCGAAGCCCACAGGGCTTCCCCGTGAACCAGCGCGACGAGTACGAAATGGTGATGGTGCATCACCGGCCCTTGCAGGAATCCCTGACGAATCACGGCATGGGGAACTACTTGCTTTATATGACGCCGGGAGGGTGTCCGGACACGGAGTAACGGGATGATCGACTGAGGAAGGAGCGGCCTGTGCAGGAAGTGAAGGATCGGGTGGCCCATGTTGAAACCGGTCTGAGTGAGGCCATCGCGGAATTGGATGAATCGGACATTCACCGCGCTTATTGGGACCAGAACGAATTTGTCCTTCTCCCACGGTTTATCCCTCCGGCGGTGATCGAACCGTGTCTCCTCGAGATCGAACAAGTTGAGCCGGATATGCATAGAAACTACGTGCCCGGCCACAAGCAGGGAGGCAGTGTCAGCTACTACGTTGTTCGCGAAAAAGCGCCGACTCTTCTGGCGCTGTATCGGTCGCCAGTGCTCCGGACGTACCTCAGCCGCCTGGTCGGCGCGGAGCTCATGCGCTGCCCCGAGGAGGATCCGCATGCCTGCGCCTTGTATTACTACACGAAACCCGGCGATCACATCGGCTTTCACTACGACAGGTCCTATTACAAGGGCGCCCGCTACACGGTGCTCATCGGACTGGTCGAGCAATCCGAGCATTGCCGGTTGGTGGCCTGGGTTCATAAGGGCAAGGAGGTCGCCGAGATCAGCGAAACCCGTATCCCAATGGAGCCAGGCACGATGGTGGTGTTCAACGGAGACAAGCTCTGGCATGCCGTCACGCCAATGGGGGCCAAGGAACGACGAGTCATCCTAACGTTGCAGTATGTGACGGATCAGCGGATGGGGCCGCTCAAGAAACTGTTCTCGAACATGAAAGACGCATTCGCCTATTTCGGTCCTGCCGCCCTGATACGCCGGCCGAAGGCGAAGCGGACGTCGATCGGGGACGCCACGACTTCGCGGTCCGACGCGACGGCTGATCACCCGATCTTGCAATTTCTCGCGGGAGCTGGCGGTGGGTCTCTCAATCGCGATTCCTGAGGCGCAGATGGTGGAAGCTCCGACCTTGCTGCGGCTGGTCCGGATGGCGCCGACGTACGACATCGGGTCTGATGAACAAGGGGCCGAGTACGTCGCATTCTTCGACGATTTCCCGAAGTCGGTCGAGACCGTCATGCGATTGCTGGAAGAAGCATGGGACCTGCGCGATATCCGCATCATGCTTGAGGAGAGAACGGTCGTGAGCCGGATCCATTTCTATGCCGCCCTCCGCTGCTATCGTGAGAGTCTCAGCGCGTCGGACGCAGCAGCCTATTGTCGCCAGCAGGCGTCCAAAGTAGGGACTGACGGAAGGTGTCCTGATCGATTATGCCTGTCCCACTGTCGGTTTATTTGCGCACGATGTGTGGGGCTGTCGCGCGATCGAGGTGCGCCTCCGATTACGAGTCAGCTCTCGGAGCTGGCGCGCCGGGCGGAAGTGGACTGGTGTCCGAACCTGCCCTTCGCGGAGGGGAATGCGTCGGTCGGCACGTAGCGATTGAGTAGGACCAAGAGAAGGCCATGACGTGTGTTGTGCTCATGGACTGAAATTATGGACCGGTGAGGATCACCAAGCTGACGCCTCGAGCGGTCGGGTTTCGTCAGCTGATTGCTCGCAGGAGGGCCGTGCTCCTCGACGCGTAACCAGGGAGGAGAGCGTCATGCAGGTTTTGAGAAGCAGGTGCAACATCGGAATGTGGGTTGTTGCGGTTTTATTTACGGCGGCGCTCGTTGTGGGTGGTGTATGGCCCGCTTCGGCCGAAGAGACGAAAGAAACGACTTCGACCGGGAATCGCGTGTTCTTTCGCGGGGGCTATGGTGAGATGCTGAGCGACCGTGCAGGCGAGTTTATCACCGACGTCCATGGCGCCGGCGGAAAGAATGATGGGACCGGTGGCTATTACATTGGGGGTGGAGCCGAGTTCATGGTCACCAAGGACTTGTGGGGCATGCTGAACGGCGTCGCGCTCGTGGGCGAGATCGGATTGGAGTTCAAGCGATGGAGTTCCAGCAGCGTCGTGAGTGGAGAAGCCCTGACGCCTGTCAGCAATTTTACTCCAGCCAAGGTGCAGCTGACCATGTTGACGGCGAGCGTCTCGCCCAAGGTGAAGTTCCGCCAGGGGACTGATTTCCAACCCTGGCTCATTCCGGCCGGGTTGGATTTCCATGTCATCAGCCCGACGTCAAGCCAAGTCAATTACTTGGACATTGGGGTTCAGTTCGGAGGCGGAGCCGAATATCGAGTGTGGAAAGAACTGTGGGTCGGACTGGACAGCCGCTTCCACCTGGCCTCCAATCAAACCAACACGGTGAATAATTTTTGGACTGCCGGCATTTACGGGGCCATTGGTTTTTAAGGACACCGCAGTCACAAGGTATCTCATGGACAACCGGGCCGTCTTGCATATGCTGGGTGGCGGCGATCGGCGCTCCATCGGCCGTTCCAATCAGGTGGTGGCGGTCATTCGCCGCCAGCCGGCACTGTTTGCTGCCCTCATAGAGGGCATGCACCATGCGGACGAGCTCGTCCGCATGCGTGCCGCCGATGCAGTAGAAAAACTCACCGTGACGCATCCTGAGTGGCTCCGGCCATTCAAAGTTCAGCTCATCAAGTTGGCGGCTAGAGCAAAACAGCAGGAGCTGAGATGGCATTTAGCCCAAATGCTTCCGCGCTTGGAGTTGTCGAAGAGGGACCGTGCGATTGTTGTGGCGGTTCTTCGGCGCTATCTTCAAGACAAAAGCAGAATCGTGAAGACGTTCGCGATGCAGAGCTTGACTGATTTGGCTATGCAGGATCCCAAGTTGACGAACTTGGTTCGACCGTTCATCTCATCGCTCACCCGGACCGGTAGTCCGTCTATGAAAAGTCGAGGACGGAAGCTATTGCTTCAACTCAGCGCTTTGACATTGCCCCATCGTGCCCCAGTTTCCAGACCGACGCCGTCCAAGAAGTTGGACAGTACAACGCTTTGATTTTTTTCGATAGACAAGGTGCAAGGTCCATCGTTGCCTCTTTGTGTAGACGGATTCCACGAAATTTGGCGATCGGTTCCCTGCAACCACAATAATCCTAACCTTTTGTCTCGCTTGAAAATTTATCCTGATACTCGTCTTGCTGCGAGGAGGCATGCCGATTGCCATACAAAAGTAGTGCTGGTGAGGGTCTGGGTGATTTTGGACCGGCCTCCGAATGACCCATTCCTTCGCAAGAAGGAACCCTTCACCAGCTCTTACCCCTCCTGAGAGTGTAGGCCGGAAGTTGTTTGGAGGCCGGGTCCTAATCCCACAGCAATGATGAAGAGAGGATTGTTGAAATGAACATGAGTGAGCAGACATCAACGAATCGCCGGATGAGGCGAGTACACCAGGGAGAGGAGGCCGAGTCATGAGGTCCATTCCATTTGTACACAGTCGGGGACAGAAGAGAGTCGGCTTGATACGGCGATTCCAAAGCCTGGCGTTGGCAAGTAGCCTTGCCTTCGCGCCGATGGGATTCGCGGCAGAACGGCACAATCATCACGGAGAGGCAGGACAGGCGTCGACACAAAAAGTCATCTATCGTGAAGGGGGGTCGATCCTGCACGACCGCATGATGGATGAGGTCAAGCGACAGCAGGAATTCATCGGTGAAAAGGGCGGCTATTCCAATGGAGCCAACAGCCACATGCTGCAGCAGGGTGTGCTCCTCGTTGCGGAGGATCCTTCCAAGGTAGCGATCGGCAACGGGTCGCGCTGCCCGGCCAATGTGCCGGTCAAGGAGTACCACGTCTCAGCCATCAACATCGAAATCACGCTGAGCCGGTTTCTGGATTATTTCCCGGGCTACATGTACGTGCTGACGGAGAATGTGGAGAAGGCGCGGGGAGAGGAAACCGCCAACAGGGACGCGCGAGAGAAAGAGAATGATCCCGGTGCTGTCTCGAACGGGTTGCAAGGCGACATCATTCAACCGCTCGTGATTCGAGCGAATCAAGGCGATTGCCTCAAGCTGACCCTCCACAACCAGATCAGCGACGAGCCGACGAACCTTGTGATCAACGGATCATCCATGGTTGTTTCATCCAACGGTAAGCCGGCCACGCCGTCCAATCCCGATACCACGGTGGCGGCAGGGAAGCAGCAGAGTTTTGAGTGGTACATCAAACCGGATACGCAAGAAGGCGCGCGGTTTTTCCGGTCGCATGCCTCACGCGAACAGTTCAACCTCGGTTTGATCGGTATGCTGGTCGTCGAACCACGCGGTTCACGCTATCTCAGTCCGTTCGACGGTCAGCCGATGGCGAGCGGTTGGGAAGCGATGATCGAAGACCCGAACGGCGCGGACTTCCGGGAATTCGCCATCTTCTATCACGAGGCAGGGGACGAAGCCTTCCGGCTGTTGAACAAGAAGGGCGAAATGTTGCCACAGCGTGATCCGCACACTGATTCCTATCGTCCCGGAGCACGGCTGCTGAACTATCGCAGCGAACCGCACGGGACACGCATTGAGCTGCAAGCACACATGGGGTTCTACGGTGATGAATCGATGGCCTATGGGTCCTATACGTTCGGTGACCCGGCGACCACGATTCCCCGGTCTTATCTCGGCGATCCCGCCAAGTTTCGGATGGCAGGCGGATCGGAAATCGTCCATTCACACCATCTCCATGGCGGGTCCATCCGTTGGGCGCGTCAGCCGGGGATCAGCAATCTTGACTTCGCGGTCTCAAAGAACGGCCCTGTCAAGTTCCCGCCGATCAGCGATCCCTCCGACCGATTGGACGTGCAGTCCATCGGGCCAACAGAAGTCTACGATCAAGTGATCGAGGGTGGTTCCGGCGGGCTACAGGCTCTGGCTGGTGAGTTCGTTTTCCATTGCCATATCCCGCAGCATTATGTGACGGGCATGTGGGGCTTCTGGCGTGTCTACAATACGTTGCAAGCGCCGGGGTTTCAGACCGATGTCATGAAACCGCTGGTCGAGTTGCCGGATCGCGCGGGGAGGATGAAGGCCGGTGTCTCGTCGGACAAGTTGGTCGGTACGACCGTGGATTGGTACGGTGGGAAGAAGTTCGAGATCACCAAGGAGCATACCGATTGGAAAGCGAATCCAGCAAAGGTTTCGATAAAGGATTGGGTGGAAATGCAGTTGCCGCCGCAAGGCAAACCCGGACACAAGAACACGGAGAAGGAGCAGACCCTGGCCTATGATGCCACGGTGAACGATTGGGCGTGGAACGGTGCTCAGGCTCTGACGGAGCCTGAAACCATCTACGAATGGGTGAACTATAAGTCGGCGACGCCGGGCAAGCGGCAACAGATCCTCTTCGATCCTCGAAGTGGAAAGCTGTCGTGGCCATGGTTGCGCCCGCACTTAGGACGCCGGGTCGCCTTTTCTCCGAGCCATAGCGGTGCGCCGTGGCTGGAGCCGATCCATCGCCGCGACGACGGCAGTAACTCCACTGAACCTCCGAAACCAGGCGAGCAAGGACCCTGGAGTCTCTGCCCCGAAGGGGCGCCGCAGAAGTTCTTCAACATCCATGCGATCACCTTGCCGATCACTCTGAAGAGAGCGACGGCCAAGACACCGGCGATCGTGGATCCGGACGGCATGCTCTATGTGCTGCATGAAGAGGAGCAGGAGGTTCGGAAGAATCCTGCCAAGCAGATGCCATTGGTGATCCGCGGCAACGTGCAGGATTGCATCGATGTGGTGTACTCCAGCGAGTTGAAGGATGATCAGCGGCAAGGGTTCTCCAGCAAGACGAACCTGCACCCGCACATGTTCCAGTTCGACACGCAAGCATCAGATGGTCCCATCATCGGCTTTTCTTACGAGATGTCGTTGCGACCCTTCACCATTCTGAAGAACGAGCATCCGGGCAAGGGCATGCCGGTGCCGATGAACACCACGCTGGAAGCCGATGCGGCGAAGGGCGCAACCACCATCACGGTCAAGGATGCGTCTCGCTACCATGTGAAGACCGAGCTCGGGGTGGGGATGGACGAAGTGGGTCGATTTGAGTCGGCTCGCATCAGCAAGATTAACGGCAATCAAATTACGTTCGAACGTCCGCTGAAGTATCACCATAAGAAGGGGGAGATCGCTTCAGTGGAGTGGATCCGGGAACGATGGTACGTGGACGCCGATTTCGGGACCACCTTCTGGCACGACCATGTGTTCGGATTGGACGGCTGGGGCCATGGATTCTACTCCACGTTCATCGCCGAACCGCCGCGGTCAACTTATCATGACCCGGTGACCGGCAAGGAGGTCCGCAGCGGGCCGGTGGCTGATATCCACACGACCGAACCGGTGTCTGCGCATATCAAGGGCTCTTTCCGTGAAATCGTCACACAGGTCATGGATTCCAACCCCAGAACCGCGGAGTTGATCACGGCCGACAATCCTCAAGTGAGAGCCGGAGCGATTTCCGTGGACGGCACTCCGTCTGCGGTGTACCCCGCCAGGCTCAACCTGTCGCCGATGAAGTTCCTGAACGGGGGCGAAGCCACGACGGGTGGCGGCTACAATATGCGAGTTGAGCCTTTATCGGTGCGGTTGGCGAACAACCCGGATCCATCGAAGTTGTTCAGCAGCGCGATTCACGGGGATCCTGAGACCCCGATGCTGCGGGCGTATCTGGGAGACCCGGTGGTGGTTCGATTGATCGAAGGATCAGCCAATGAAGTACATTCCTGGCACATCAGCGGCCACTGGTTCCCGATGGAGCGATACAGCAAGGACTCGATTCCCCGCAGCACGCTGCATGTCGTGATCGGTGAACGGTACGACGCGGCCATTCCAGCTGCAGGGGGGCCGCAACAGATGGCCGGCGACTATCTCTACTACAGCGGTCGCGCGTCGCACTTCGCGGAAGGCAGTTGGGGAATTTTCAGAGTCTTGGACAAGGCTGATGCTTCATTGAAGCCGCTGCCTGGCCGCTCGGAGATCCCACAGTCGGCCAAGTCCGTTTGCCCGGCTGACGCGCCGGTGAAGACGTTCAACGTGGCCGCCATCGATAAGGCGATCCGTTACAACAAGGGAACGCCCGGTGTCATGGAAGTGGATCTTGAACGAAAGATGGTGTTCGGCAACGAGGCCGGAAAGATGTATGTGCTCGAAGGTGAAAAGACGAAGGTCGCTTCGGGCAGTCTCGAGCCGAGTCCGCTGACGCTCCACGTGAACGTCGGTGATTGCATCAAGGTCAATCTGAAGAATGAGATGGCCAAAGATCGGGCCGGGTTCCATGTGGACAATCTGGCCTACGATCCCAAGGAGTCGATGGGCATCAACGCGGGTAACAATCCCGGCGACCAGACGGTCGCACCGGGGCAAAGCCGGACCTACACATACTATGCTCATCCCGAATTCGGCGAGAATGCGGCATTGATTCAGGATTGGGGCAACGTGATCGAAAATCCGCGGAACGGGCTCTTCGGCGCGATCATCATCGGTCCGAAGGGATCCCAGTATCGCGATCCGGTGACCGGCGAAGATCTGAGCCAGAAGAGTTCATGGAAAGCGGACGTGATCGTGGATCGGAACCTGCCGGGGAACGAAAAGCGGCAGAACTATCGGTCATTCGCGCTTTTGTTCCAGGATGAAGATAACATCATCGGCACCAGCTTTATGCCGTACATTCAAAAAGTGGCAGGTGTGACGGCGGTGAACTATCGATCGGAGCCGACCGACTATCGTACTGAGAAGGGCTGCGCGTACAGTGAAGTCTTCGCCTGCGTCAAGGCAGGGGATCAGCCGGTGACGCCGACCATTGCGGCGCATGTCGGTGACCCCGTCGTCATTCACGTGCTGGGGGCCTTCAGCGAGCAGGTCCAGCTGTTCAGCGTCTCCGGTCATGAATGGAAACACGAGCCCTATTTGGCCGGAGCGGATCTCGTCAGCACCATGGAATTCGGGGGGGCCGAGGTCATCAATGCCTGGTTACACGGTGGAGCCGGTGGGCCGAACGGTGTGGCAGGCGATTATCTCTGGCTCAACCAGCGACCTGGGTATCTCGATGCGGGACATTGGGGAATGCTCAAGGTCTTGGACCGCGACAGCCGCGCGATTCTCCCGTTGAGCGGTCGGGTTCCGAGTACTCAGCAGGCAAAAGAGGGATCGTCCGTAAAATCCATCCCCGTGTCCAGGAAGGCCAAGTAGGCCGGTCTGGCACCCAAGTGGCGGGGGAACCTGGCGAGTGAGGGCCAGGTTCCCCCGTTGTTTTATTGGCGAACGACGCCTTGAACCCCATCTCCATCATGCGGTAGAACTAATCCATGGACTTGCGCCGACTGCGCACATCAGCCGGCCTCTGGTTGGTTTGGCTGACGTTGGTTTTCATCAGCGGTCCGGCGCAAACGGCGGCGCGCGATTTCTCTGCCGATCGGACCGTGAAGAGCGGAGGGTCCGTGGTGACGGCCCATGTCAACGCCAAGGACGATCGCTGGCGCTTCGAATACACGCACCCGCAAAGCGGTGCCAACATCATGATCGTTCGGATGGACAAGCAGCATTCGTGGCTTATCTTGTCCAAGCGACGGCAGTATCTTGAGGTACCGATTGCGAGCCACCACCTCTTGACGGTGACCGAGAAGATGGACGGAGAAGTCTCGCGCGAATTTGTCGGGGATGAAATCTTGAACGGCTACCCTACCGAGTTGTTCGAGGTCACGGTTATTGAAAATGGTGAAACGCGGCAATATTATCGATGGGTGACGAAGGCCGAACGATTCCCCCTCAAAACAGTCAGCAAACAGGGACAGTGGTCGGAAGAGTTCCGCCGGTTGATCTTCACCGAGCAATCTTCATTTCTGTTCGAGCTTCCGAGACGATTGGATAGGGCCAATCCACTGGCAGACACACAACATTAGAAATTGTGACCGGAGGAGATTATGAGACGAGCGATCAGGGGAGGACTATGGCTGACGGTCTGTGCCTCGGCGATCTTAATCTTTGCCTTTCGATCAGATGGCGGAGCGTATGAGTCTGGAACCGTGACGGACGGTGCATCGGTGCGAGGAAAGGTGACGTTCACAGGGAACGTGCCACCTCCAAAAGAATTTGAGCTGCGTCGGTATCCAGACCGCGCGTATTGCGGCGCATTGTCGGATGGAAACGGACATCGGCTTCTGAAGGAAGTCAATGTCGGGCAGGACGGCGGGCTCAGGGATGTGGTGGTGGTCGTGGAGGGCATCGAGAAAGGCAAGCCGTTTACCTTCACCGATGCCGAAGTGGAAGCCACGATCTGCCAGTTCCTGCCGTTCGTCACCGTCGTCAGCGACAAGCGCCGAGTCACGGTGTTCAATCGAGATCCGGTGTCGCACGACATTCAAGGGTATGCGTACGACCAAGCCGGAGTTGATATCGTCCTCCATCGGCCTGCGTTGCATGTGAGCGGAACGACCGATATCGTGCAGCTGGTCAAAGGGCGGAAAGTGTTTACCATGCAGTGCGGCATGCACCCTTACATGCAGAATTGGGGATATGCCATCGATAATCCCTATTATGCGGTCACGGACGTCAACGGCTCGTTCGCCATCGATGACCTCCCCGCCGGCACCTATCACATCAAGGCCTGGCACCCGATTTTAGGGACTCACGAGCGGGAGATTACCGTGAAACCGAACGAGTCGGTCTCGCTCGATTTTTCATTCGAAGCCAAATGATGGGACAAGCCGGGATTTAGATGCAAGAGCCCATTCATCGCGGCGCCCCCGGCAAATCGGGTTTCGGGGCGAGGGGGCTGACCGCGTTCTGATCTCGTCCCGGCTGGTAGGTCTCCAGCATTTTCTTGATCGTCGACATGAGCCGCTCTTCGTCCGGAAGCGGGACTTTTACCCGGACGCCACGCCCTTCGTTACGGCCGAGCGAAATGATGTGGTGTTCGACCATATTCCCCTGATTGCTGTCCGAGTACGTGAACGCCACTTGTTTCGCCGGAAATCCGGCCAACATCGTATCTTGATCCTGCCGCCATTTAATGGCGACCGATTTCTTGCCGTAGAGGTCTGAGATGATGCGTCGATGAGCATCGGCGAATTCCTTGAGGGTTTGCCGTCCGTCCTGGCTGCTGCCGCTGACCACATTCATGTGGCCGGATAATGCGACCAGACTGTGCTCGATGGGCGGGTACAGTGTCACGCCGATTCCGTCCGGCAGCGGATTCCCAAGTCGCCAATCATCGGGATAGCGGACGGAAAAACCGAACCGGGCGTTCGTATAGAGCTTCCAACCGGTTCCATCGTACGTGTCGGTCGCAGCCCCCAGAGCGGGCGGGCAGTTGGGAACGAGACTCATTGCGGCGAGGAACAACACGAAATATCCTCTGATCATCAGTGTCTTCATACGGCGGTTCTATCCTCCATTACCGGACGATTTTGCACAGCGAAACCCGATGGTGGCGGCCCGTTGCTCCGGTGATGCGCCGCCCCGCGTCGCGGTTCGCAGCAACGGCGGGGCGCTCTTCCACGAGCCACCCCGCACCACTTTATAGCGGCCTTGCCTCGCCCCGCGCGGATTGCGGTCAGGCATCGTCGCATAGTAATCGATCCCGAACCAGTCTTCGACCCACTCGGCTGCATTCCCGGCCATGTGATGCAGGCCGTAGGGACTTCGGCCTTCTTCGCCGCTGTCCACAGACGAGACAATGGGAATCTCATGAACATGATACTGTCCGAACATCGCCACGCCCGGCGCGGGAGGTTTTTGTCCCCAGGGGAAGAGGTTGCCGTTATCTCCCCGTGCGGCTTTTTCCCATTCAGCTTCGGTCGGCAAGCGCTTGCCGTGGGCACGGCAAAAGTCCGACGCTTCGCCCCATGTGACATAGAGCGTAGGCCAACGGGCGAGGGTCTCGGGCTGAACGGCGTGGACGGTGATCATGTGATCGATCAGCTTGCGCAGTTCCATTGGAATGGGGCGGTGCCGCTGTTGCAACCACAGTA